>CAZIWA010000125.1:0-16088 GCA_964542875.1 uncultured Phycisphaeraceae bacterium | reverse complement strand
CATGCGGGAAGTGATCGAGCATCGGCTGGAGTGCGTGCGAAAGCTGGCGGCGCTGATGGATGCGGTGTACGTGGAGTTTTTAAAGCTGCGTGTTTCGCCGGGATGGGGTAATAAGCGCGGGGCGATCCGGAAGTGGATCGGGGCGAGGCATCATGAAGAAGCTTGAAGAATTTGTGATTTTTAAAAAAGTCCGGAGGAAGAGTCTCTTGCGTTGGCCCTCTGTGTAGAGATGCGTGAGACTTGAGTGAATCCGTATCGACCCCACTTCGGCGTTCTTGTTGATGGGGAAGCTTGAAGTATGGGAATGGCATTGACAGCGAGTTTGCTTAGGCGGATTCGATGCTGGAATCTTCGTTGTGGTTTTTGGTGCTGGCCTCTTTGCCCGAGGTGAGCCGGATTTTTTCGGTTTTCTTGACCACATCGGGATCGATGGAGAATGTGTGGGAGAGCCGTCCGCGGAGGCAGATGCCGAGGATGGTGGTGACGGTGACGGGTGGTGTTTGGAGAGAAAAAATACTCTGGCCGGTATGGCTGACGAATTCCACTTCGATGGTGGCGGAATATCGGCCGATGAATTCGCGGGAGTGAGCGCGCACTTCGACCTGGCAGCGGCCATCGTCACCAATAACAAGCATGGCTGTGACAGTTCGGCCTTTGGACTTGGAAAGTCTGAATTTCGTCTCTACTTGTCGTTTCCCAGCTTCACGGGAACTGGCTTGGGTGAGCGCAAAAAGCGTCATGGCTTAAATCTTTATTCGGGAAACATACAAGTAAAATGAAGAAAACATGGGGACGCGCCCCATTATACGGAAGTGCGGGTGTGGCTCAAGTGCTGTATCGTTAAGAACTTACGAATAATTGGGTAATGTACAACGGTAGTGTTTTAAATGAAAAAATATTCTCTCGCCAGCGATTGTCGTAAGACATTGGCGGGTGTTCATTTAAGTTAATAAGTTCAGACTTTGGAGTGACTTGTAATCGATATGTGTTTGAAGATTATTGTCCCAGCGCTCTGAGCAAAACCGTGGCGTAAGCGCCGCGTGGAAGGTCGAAAGAGACCACCCTTTTGAACTCTTTTTTGTCCGGTTGAGTGGATGTTTCATCGGCGTGGACGTGGCCCAGATCGACATTTAAGGCGTCGACGGTGAGGGGGCGGGGGGCTTGGCCAAAGAAAGGCCGGCGCAGGCCGGGGACTTTGAGCTGGTCCTGGCGGAGGGCTTCTTTTTCCAGGACACGGGCGGCCAGCTTACCCCAGGGTGGGGCGAGAGGGGTGTCGGGCGCGAGGAGGGGGAGATCAAGCCCTATAAGATGAGGCGGCGTGTTTACCGTGGTGGGGAAAAGCATGGGCGTGTATTCATCGTCGCCAATGATGGGTTGGCCGGGGCATTCCTGGGTGATGAGGGCGCAGGCGGTGAGATTCCATAAAAAGGATTGGTAGGCTTCGACGTTGATCTGCTGGATGAAGTATGGGAGTTTGGAGAAAGCTTGTGTGAAGTCTGTGGGGTTTTTCTGCAGCCATTCCACGGCGGTGCGCTCGGGAATGGTGGGAAGGCCTTGGAGGGCTTTGTCCCACTGGCCCCAGTCGCGGGCGAGTTTGGTCTTAAAGTCCTTGAGCAGGCGTGCGTCTTTGCGGGAGGGGGTGGCGATGAGGAGTCTTAAGGCTTCTTCGGGATCGCCGAGGCAGAGCTGGCGGGCGGCGAAGCCCTGGTGGTGCCGGTTGGTGCCAAAGCGCTGGGCGCCGAAATAATTAATAAAGCGAAGTGCAGGGCCAGCGGGGGTCTGGACTTGCAGCAACTTGGCGCGAGCCTCCATTTCCTGTGAGGAGCGGCGATTGAGCTTGCGGACGGTGATGGAGAACCGGTTGGCGAGGATGGCGCCGGAATCCACTTCGCGGGAGCTGAAACCCAGGCGATGGGCAGACCAGTTTTGATCCCAGGCTTTCTGGGGGATGTGAAAGTCCTGCGCCCTGGGGAGGCGAATGGAGACGAGCTGGATGGTCCAGGCGTGCTTGTCTTTAAGGCCTGCGGGAACGACGGCGGGGGGCGGGAGCTTGAGTTTTCGGGCGAGGAGTTTGCAGGCGGTGGGGGTGTCGATGCCGGACTTGGTGAGCTCATAGACGGCGAAGGGGCCGGGCTCGGGACTGATGATGAAGGAGGGGTCTGGGAGTTCCTGGACGATGAAGTCCTTGGGCTTGGTCTTGATTGACATGGGGTGATTTTAGCGAGCGTATTGGCGAGGGCGGTGATGGGGATAAAGGAGTGTGTGGGGTGTGTATGCTTGGTTCTCCGGTCAAAGGATGAGGGGAGCGGCCTTGCAAAAAGGGATTGTGCTGGGTACCTTGATCCGCGAAATAGGTTGAACTTGAAGATTTTTTCAAGTTTCATCTGTTTTTGTGACGATGAGAATCGTTACAGGATTCGGGATAGGTGGATGAGTGTCCGGTGAGGGATTTATTATCGGACAGTTATCCACGAAAGCAGGTCGGTTTACGATTCAGCTTGCAAAGGCTTCGTAGATTGATCTAAACTGTTACGCCAAACGCCGAGCCGCGTTTTTTGTATGGTTGAGTTTTTGAACCCGAGTTCATTGTGTTCGTCAGATTAATGCTTCTGTGAGTGGCAGAAGCGGACTGTATCGGAAGCGTTGATGCCGCCGAAGGATCGGTGGCCAAAACCTGGCACCTTTTTACAAGGAAATGCGATCATGATTCAACGTCGTCACCTGGCTCTCGTGGGAGCCCTGTCTGCAGCGACCTTCGGCTCAATGGCATTCGGCGCGGATGCGTCGTCTGAAAACCTCAAGGCTGAAGTTGCGGCTCTTCGCGCGGAACTGAACACCATGAAGTCCGGCGGCAGCTGGATGAATGATGCTCGCCGTGACGAAGTCAAGGCGCTGGTGAAGGAAGTCCTGTCCGACGCGGACACCCGTGCAAGCCTGCAGGGCACCGGCGCGACCGCTGGTTACAACAAGGGTTTCTTCATCGCTTCCGAGGACGGCAAGTTCCTCCTCCAGCTCGGCGGCCGTATCCAGGCCCGCTACGTTGCGAACCTTCGCAAGAGCCAGCCCAGCACGACGACTACGTCCCACGACGTGTCGACCGGCTTTGAAATGCGCCGCGTGCAGCTGTGGTTCAAGGGCAACATCGGTTCGCCCAAGATCGGCTACTTCGTTCGTCTGAGCGCTAACCAGAACACCAGCGCGGTTGGCGTTGACTACGCTTACCTGAACTACAAGTGGTCCGACAAGCTCGCCTTCACCGGCGGTCGCTTCAAGGCTGCGTTCTCCCGCGAAGAACTCGTTTCCTCCGGCTCTCAGCTGGCTGTGGAACGTTCGGCCGTGAACGAAGCCTTCAACGTGGGCTTCACGGAAGGCATCGAAGCGACCTACACCGAAAACACCTGGCGTGTTTCGGGTGGCATCAACGATGGCGCCCGCTCGGGTGAAATCGGTGGCCCCGCCCCCGTGACCGCCACTGGCGCGACCGGCAACTACTCCTTCATCTCCGGCGCGGCCGGCAACAGCTTCGTCAACGACACCGTCAACTACGCCCTCACCGGCCGCGTTGACTACAAGGTGTTTGGTGACTGGGCGAGCTGGAACGACTTCTCCAGCTGGTCTGGCGAAGAAAAGTCCCTGTTCGTCGGCGCCGGCGTCCACTTCCAGGACAGCCGCGTGAACCAGAACGCGTTCCTGACCGCAGGCCCCAGCGTCAACCCGGCTCTTCCCCGGAACAACGACGCCCTGCTGTGGACCACGGACATCGGCTACAAGGCTAACGGCCTGACCCTGTTCGCCTCGGCCAACGGCCACCACGGCCTGTCTGGCGGCAGCGCTGACCCCCTCTCCGCCGGTCCTCTGGCTGGTGGTCAGTACTCCGACTACGGCTTCCTGGTGCAGGCTGGTTACTTCGTTATCCCGGACGTCATCCAGCCCTTCATCCGTTACGAATTCCTCACCTTCGACCGCAGCCGCAACGAAGACCCTGCGTTCTTCGGTGGTCCCGGCACGTTTGACGGCACCGCGCACGATGCGAACCTGATCACCGCTGGTTACAACTGGTACTTCAAGAAGAATGATGCCAAGTTCACCTTCGACATGATTTGGGCGATCGACTCGGTCACCGCTGGCTCTATCGGCGGCACCTCTGGCGGCACCTTCGCCGGCGCAGGCCTCCTGCCCGACGCAGTCGCTCCCGGCGCCAACGCTGAGAACCAGCTCGTCCTGCGCGCTCAGTTCCAGCTCCAGTTCTAAATCAAGCGGTTGCGCAAGCAGCCACATGATTTGATCATGACTACATGCTCCGGCGTGCCTTCCAAGGCACGCCGGAGTTTTTTTATTGGGAGGGGACCGGGGTTTTGAGGGTCTGGGGCCTGATCGGCTTTGCACATAAAGCCGAGAAAAAGGAGACGCTTCATCCGACCTACCTTAGAGTTTCTGGGTAAAGCCAGTCTGGTTGGAGGGAGGATGTCCGATGTCTGATGTTTAGGAGAAGAATTTAAGAAGTGGGGAATCGTTGCTTGCGGGTGGGTCCATGCGACGAGGCTTTGAAGTAATCGGAGGGAGGGGAAATGACTTGCGAGATGGAGGTTTCCTGGAGGTGTGGTTGTTCAAATTGCTGGCGGATGTAGTATTTGCCGGACTTTACAGCATTCAAGACCACTCCTGATTCAGAGCGGAAATCAAGCGATGACTCAAAACCGAAACGTGATTGCAGTGATTCCCGGGCGCATGGCTTCGACGCGTTTGCCCCGGAAGCTGATCCTCGACAAAACCGGCAAGCCTTTGATCTGCCACGTGGTGGATCAGGTGAGGCAGGCGAAGTTGGTCGGGAGGATCATCGTGGCGACGGATCACGCGGATATCGCACGAGCGGTGGAAAGCCAGGGAGCGCAAGCAGTGATGACGCGTGAGGATCATCCCAATGGAACCAGCCGAATCGCGGAAGTTGTGGCGGGGTTGCCCGAAGCGGAATCGCGCGTGGTGGTGAATGTGCAGGGAGACGAGCCGGAAATCGAGCCGGCGCTGATCGACCGGCTGGCACAGGGATTGATGGATGATGCGCAAGCGCCGATGGCGACGCTGGGGTCGGTGTTTCGCGATGACGAGGATCCGACGAACCCGAACGTGGTGAAGCTGATCGTGAATCAGCTAGGGCATGCGATTTATTTCAGCCGCTCGCTGATTCCGTATGACCGTGACAAGCGGGGGCAATCCAAAGTGGGGTACCTCAAGCACCCGGGGATGTACGCATACAGGCGGGACTTTCTGCTGAAGTACGTGACGTTGCCGGCGACGCCGCTTGAGCAAATAGAATCGCTGGAACAGTTGCGGGCGATCGAACATGGATACAAGATCAAAGTGGTGATGGCGGAGAGCCGGCACCAGGGGATCGACACGCCTGAGCAATATGAGGCGTTTGTGGCAAGGTACAACGCACGAAGCAAGTGAAGAATCCCAGGAGGAGGGGGGATTCCAAAGATCTCCTGTCATGGGGTTTTGAGATACTGAGGCGCTGATTTGGGCAGAGTCTTTCCGGGATCATCGAGGTCGCGGAAAAATAAGAGTTGTTCGAAGCAACGGCTTACCGCGGGCTGCGCTCGAAGAACTCGCTGACCCGCGGTGATGCCCCGATGGGGCAAAGAAACACAAGAAGGACGTGAGGAAGGGGACAGGTCCCGAGGAGAAAGTCCGTTTGCTTTTGATGTGTTTTGTGCGTCCGACGAGTTGCTGGCGAGCTGCCGGTGATACGGAGTTTTATTTAACAGTTTTAGAAAGGATGATGCATGTGCGCATGGGGATTGGTTGCTGTCATCGTGGTCGCTGCGATCATCACGCTGTCGCTGGTTTATCTGCCGTGGTGGGGCACGCTGCTGGTGCTGCTGGGACTTCTGATCGTGCTGGCGATGAGTTTCAAATGGATCGCGACGAAAATGCTGGAGCGGGGTGCGATGGCGTTGTTTGATATGAAGAGCAAAGTGCTGCGGGGGGCACAGGCGCAGGTGCATGGGGTGAAAGCGGCGCAACCGCCTGAGCGTGCGGAGAATGCGGATGATGATGACGACGATGATGATGAAGCAGAGACGATGGACTTGGGCAAAGACGGCGGGTCTGTGACGATCCCGATTACGCGCGAGTATTACGCCGTTGAGGTGACCATCACACCCATGCCGGTGTCAGGCAAGACGCTGGGGATGTGGGATGTCGATGACCTTTTGATGGTGCCGTATGACATGAAGGTGACGCGGTCTCCCGACAGCGAGCCGGATGATGAGACGTGCAACATTGAACAGGTGCGGATTCATCACGAAGGCACTTATCAAGAGCTTGACGGGCCTAAGCTGCAAGGCCCGCAACGATTGGAGTTTTTGATTGGAGTGAAGCCCGGCGTGAAGAACAAGCGGCTGAAGTTCCGGTATTACTTTGAGGCGTTTGGAGAGATTCAGTTGCCGTGAGGATTCCGCGTCGGGAATTCAGAGCCGCGTGTTCTGTGTTCTGCGTCAAGAGTCAAGAGCAAAATATAAGAGGTCCGGAGTGTTGTACTCCGGACCTCTTGTTTTTATGCGGAACACGAGCCGAGGGGTGAGGGACTTTATTCTGCTTCGTTCCATTCGCCGGTGAAGACTTCGGTGGCGGGGCCGGTCATGTAGAGGTGGTTGTCGGCTTGGCGCCAGTCGAGGGTGAGGTCGCCGCCGGGGAGGTGGGCGAGGATCTTGCGGCTGTTTTTGCCGGTGAGAACGCCGGCGACGCAGACGGCGGAGGCGCCGGTGCCGCAGGCCATGGTGATGCCCGAGCCGCGTTCCCAGGTGCGCATGATCACTTCGGTGGGGGATTGAATCTGGACGAAGTGCACATTGATCTTGCGGGGGAACCAGGGGTGGCGCTCAAGGATGGGGCCAACGGTTTCAAGGGGCACCTTGGCGACGTCTTTGACGTAGATGGTGATGTGGGGGTTGCCCATGGAGACGGCGGTCATGCCGGGTTCGAGGCCGCAGGCGGCGGCCCAGTCACCGACGCCCTTGACGTTCAGGGCTTCGGCGGGGATGGGGGCGCTGATGACTTTCACGTCGGGGGAGAGCCCGGGGATGGCGGTGGGGATCCTGGCGGCCTCAAGGATGGGCTCGCCCATGTCGACGGTGATCTGGTCGACCTTGCCGTGCTTGTCGGTGGTGTAGGCCAGGGAAAGGACGCCGCGGCCGGTCTGTACCTTCATGGGGTTGGCGGTGGTGAGGCCGTGGTCGTGGGCGAGCTTACAGACACAGCGGACGCCGTTACCGCACATTTCGGATTCACTGCCGTCATTGTTGAACATGCGCATGCGTACGTGCGCTCCCTGGGCCTTGGCGGCTGCATCGGGTTCGACGACCATGATGAGGCCATCGCCGCCGACGCCGAAGTGGCGGTCTGCGACCTTGATGGCGGTGGCCACGGGGTCTTTGACGGTCTGGGTGAAGCCATTGACGTAGACGTAGTCGTTACCGATGCCGTGCATCTTGATGAATCGCATGTCACATGTCCTTGTGCGTGGATTTGGCGAGGCGAAATTATAGCGCGGAGAAGAGGTAAACGGGATAAGGTACTAGGGACGAGGCAGAGAAGATCAAGGAAGACGCAGCCAGGGGGATAGGGGATGGGTGAGTTGAAGATGAAGACACGGATGTTGATCGGCGCGGGGCTGGCGGTGCTGCTGGGGTTGGCACCGGTGTATGCGCAGGTGAGCCCGCCACAGTCACCCAAGGGGGCGGCGGGCCAGGCGCAACCGGCCAAGGCATCGACGGTGAAGGTGAAGTGGAGTGAAGCGGCGCCGTTGCCGGTGGGGGTGTTTGATGCCGCGGGGACGCTGATGGGAAACCGCCGGTATGTGGTGACGGGCGGGCTGTGGCAGGCGGGGTTGGCCAATGACGGCGTGCAGGTGTTTGAAGTCAAGGGCAATCAGTGGTCTTCGCCCTGCAAGCTTAAGACGGCGCGGTTCAACCATACCCAGGTGGCGCTGGATGATGAGCGGTT
This sequence comes from uncultured Phycisphaeraceae bacterium, assembly GCA_964542875.1. Lineage (GTDB taxonomy): Bacteria > Planctomycetota > Phycisphaerae > Phycisphaerales > Phycisphaeraceae > CAZGOM01. Next base: position 8,084 of record CAZIWA010000125.1, on the reverse strand, counting down.
GCTGGTGGTGGGGGGGCAGGCGACCAAGCAGGTGATCAAGGGGATTCCGATTTTTTCCGCGGAGCTGATCGACCTGAAAACCGGGACGTGCGAGGCGCTGCCTGATGCGCCTGACGCCAAACCGCTTCGGGCGCCGCTGGCGTGCCTGATGGGCGATGTGGCGGTGATCGTGGGGGGAGACAGGGCGTATCGCTTCAACCGGGTGACGCAGACATGGCTGCCTTCGATCAAACTGCACCAGGCGCGGGCGTATTGCGCGATTACGCCGCTGGATGACAAGCGGTTGCTGGTGGTGGGCGGTGAAGGACGGGACACGATGGAGGTGGTGGACCTGAGCAAGTCAGAATCGGCCCTGCTGGATGTGCGGATGCCGATGATGCTGGATGACTTGCAGGCACTGAAGCTGCATGACGGCCGGGTGTGGATTGTCGGCGGGCAGGATTCCAAGACCGGCAACACGACGGAGAAGACATGGTTTTATGCGATCGATGAAGCGGGGGCGAAACTGGTGGACGGGCCGGTGCTGGGAGTGAAAAAAGGAGTGGCGGACCATCGGCTGGTGACGGCGCTGCCGTATGTTTATGTGATCGGCGGGGAATCCCAACTGGACGGTGCGGATACGGAATTGAATGTGGTGCGGGCGCTTGATGTGAGGACGTTTGCGGTGCGGCCGGTGACGAGCCTGCCGGAACCGTGCGATGATTCGCTGGCGTTTGAGTACGCGGGGCGGGTGTATGTGGTGGGGGGGTATCACCTGGGACCGGTGACGATGGGGGGCATTCGGCTGCCGCGTGCATCCGCAGATGTGCATTGGTGCCAGGCAGGGGACGAGTAGGGGTGTGTGGCGGGGGAAGAGTTGACCATCAAGGGCAGCGTGGCAGGCTGGCGCCAGTGATCTTTTGTCACGGGGATGCCCAATGAGATTCCTGGGCAGCCGCAGACGGGGGCGCAGGGTACCGCTCCAAATGCAATGGCCTCTGGGGAAACTGGGGTACTTGCATCTGATGGAAGCCTTTGTATAATTGCCGTTCCAATCGCGGGCGTAGCTCAGTGGTAGAGCGCAACCTTGCCAAGGTTGATGTCGAGGGTTCAAGTCCCTTCGCCCGCTTTGAAGAATGAAAGCCGGCCTGCAAATCGCAGGCCGGCTTTTTTTTGCCCATATGAAGCTGATCGTCGGCCTTGGAAATCCTGGTCCTGAATACGCCAATACCCGGCACAATGCGGGATTCATGTTGATTGACCGGCTGGCGATGCAGTTTCACGTGGGAGATCCGATTTCGGCACGAATGAAGTTTCATTCACAGGCGCTGGATGGGACGATCCTGGGTGAGAAAGTGTTGCTTTTGAAGCCGCAGACGTACATGAACAAGTCGGGTCTGGCGGTGGGCGAGGCAATGCAGTTTTATAAGATCGAGCCGCAGGACCTGATGGTGCTGGTGGACGATATTTACCTGCCGGTGGGGAAGATTCGGCTGCGGCCCGACGGGGGAGCGGGCGGGCATAACGGGCTCAGGGATATCGAGCGCGTGCTTTCGGGGCCGGTGTATCCGCGGATGCGTATCGGGGTGGACCCGCCCGGGCTGCAAAAGCAGGTGGATTATGTGCTTGGGCGGTTCACCAAGGAACAGGAACCGAAGCTGGATGATGCGCTGCACCTGGGGTGCGATGCGATTGTCTGCTGGCTGAAAAACGGCCTGCCCAAGGCGATGTCGCTGTTTAACAGCGCTTAACGGGGCGAGGGGCGAAGAGGTGTTTTTTGCGGCCGGGTGATTAGGTGGCGGGTCGCCGGGGGGCTTGGATCGTCATATTGGTTCTTTTTTGAAAAGAACTTATTATTGCGTGCCCGTTGAATGAAACGGGTCATGCAACTCGTAAGTTTTGTACACGAACAATCAGGAAGACTTCCATGGCAGAAGCACATGTTCCATCGTCAGAAGGTTTTAAGCGGCCGTTTCCGGCGCTTACGACGTCTCAGCGGTACCACTTTGAACTCTATGGCTATGTGATTGTCCCCGGGGTGTTTACTGGTGAAGAGTGCGATGCGATGTACGACGCGCTCAAACGGCTGCGGCATGATCTGCGTGCGGTGAACCCTGACGGCGCAATGACCAATCGGGTGAAGGGTGCGTATTTTGCGATCAATAAGCCCCACCATGCCTACATGGGGGCTTTTTATGAATATGACGACGCTCTGCTGGCTTATGCGTGCCACCCCCGGGCGGTTGGGATGGCGGAAGAAGTGATGGGCTGCGAGGCGTGCATCACGGAGTTGGATGCGCATGTGAATTCGAAGGACCCGGGGGCGGACTTCACGAAGCCGCCTCAGTATGGGTTTCATACCGGCGTGGACATTCCGTTTGGGACGCACACGGACCCGGATACGCGGCTTTATCACTGCAATTTCGTGAAGACGCTGACGAACATCACGGATCTTGGCCCCGAGGACGGCGGGACGGTGGTGGTGGCGGGCAGCCATAAGGTCAATGATTTTCAGGGGGCGTTGGCGGCGGCGTATGAGGATCGTTCGCTCATTCACCAGGTGATTGCACCCAGGGGATCGACGCTGTTGTTTGCTGAAACCTTGATCCACGGAACGGGGCAGATCCGGTCGGAGAAGGAACGGGCGATCATGATCACGGGGTATGCGCCACGGATGTATCAGCGGTGGGATGGCATACAGTTTTCAGAGTCTTTCCTGAAGCGGATGCCCAAATCGCTTGAGATCCTGTTTGATGGGCGCGCGCACTGGACGCGCGCGCAGCGGTACCGGAAGCTGGTTGATAAGCGCGATGAGACGGTCTATCCGGCTGTGGAGTGGCCGGCGAAAGGCTGATTCGACCATGGATTTGGGTTCAAAAAGGCCTGAGGAATGATGGCTTGGGAATCATTTTTTGATTTCTTAAGCGGCTTGTGATTAAAATGACAAAATATGCACTTCAAGGTAAGTTGAGGTCGAAATGAGAATTTCTGATCCTAAACTTATCGGACTACCGATGTTAATATCGGTGGGACGTTTTTCGACGGTGCTCATGTTGGGCCGTCGGTGGTCAGTCACAGGTGGCAGGTTTTAAGAACCCATGGCGAGAATTCGCGTCCGATGTGGTGTTTGCAACGCCCGGCTAAAGGTTCCTGAAGCCGTTTGCGGTGGCGTTATCCGTTGCCATCACTGCAAAGCGAAGATTCTTGTGCCCAGCCAGAGCGTGCAGGGGACCAAGACGATCCAGTTGCGGACGAGCGAAGCGGGTTTTGATGTCAAAGAGCAGCCTTGGCTGCGCGTGCAGTGCGACTGCGGCAAGGTGATCAAAGCGCCGATCGAATGGGCGGGGAAGGTGGGGCATTGCCCAAGGTGCGGCAAGGCGCACAAGATGCCTCCTGCGGATTCGGCGATTTCTTCGACGTTGATGAAGGTGAAGCGGGTCGATGCGTTTGCCAAACGTGAAGGCGATGAATTCACGCTGGATGACTCGATCAATGAAAATCCAAATTCCAACGTGACGCTGATTGCGGCGCCGCTTACGGATAAGCTGGATGGAACGGACACGGATTCCGACGGGGACAGGGAAATCAGCCTTCCGGATGCGGACCTTGAAGCCAGCGAAGTGGTGAGTGAACTGGCGGGGGGCGGCAGCAAGACGACGCCTCGCGAGGAAGCGCCGGAGCGGACACCTGCGGAGCTGGATGCGTTTGACAAGGGGACGGAGAGCTCGACGATCCATGATCCATCAGAGCGGATCCGGCCCAAGGCGAGGCCGAGCAAATCAGACCCCAGCAAGGGGGATACGCGAAAGAGCAATATCCGGCCGGTGGGCAAGCCGAAGGTGGTGAAGGAAGAATCGACGGTGATTCGCCCGGGGCCGACCCCGCAGGTGAAGCTGGATTCGCCTAAAGCGCCCAAGGCGCCCAAGCCTGAAGAGATCACGGACTTCAAGCAGTACATCGAGACGTCGGGGATCAGCCTGCCGAACATCGGCGGTTTCGATCCGGACATCATTGAAGAAGACGACAGCAAATACCTTCGTGTGGTGTGCAGCCACTGTGGCAAGCGCGTGAAGGCACCGCCTGAGCTTTCGGGCAAGACTGGCATTTGCCCGGCTTGCGGCGGGACGATCGCCATGCCGATCGCGGATGCGGCGAAGTTTGGTCCCGTGGTGCAGTTGGACGGCATTTCGACCGACAACTCGCTGCTGGATGCGCTGGATGAGATTGCCCCTGCTCCCGAAGAAAGCATGGGGCTGGAAGTGACCGGGGGATCAGGGTCGGGGCTGCTGAATGCTGCGCAATCCGAGCAGCAACTGATGACCATCGAAGGTATGACGGCGACGGAATGGGAAGCCGAAAAAGAACGACGCGCGATGTCGATCATGCGTTATCGGCGCGGCTACATGTTCTGGGTGGTGTCGCGGTCGTTTGGATGGATCGTGCGGATTTTCGATGGCGCGCGCGCGCTGCCTCACGCGAGCCCGGTGGTGGCGATCGCCATCATGCTGGGGCTGTTTTTCGCGGCAATGAGCGTTTCGTGGTCGCAGATGCCCGAGGACTACCGTTCGGCGAACCGAGGGATTGTGCCTCCTGAGTACTTCTACAACGGTGAGACCGGGGCGCTTTTGGAAATAGGCGAAGAAGAAGCGCAGGACAAGATCGACCGGGCGTATCGGAGAGAGGATTTCGAGACCCGGAAAGTGCTGTTTAAGGCGATGGTGTTCAGTTGCGTCGCCTGCTCAGACCCGACAGAAATAAAGATCGGATACATCGAAAAGCTGACGCCTGAAGCGCGTGAGGCGTTGGATCGGCGCAAGGCGGCAATGGCGATGCCTGAATTCGAGGGTTATGCCGAAGCCAACGAGAAGGTGAAGGCCGGCACCTATGTGGCCAAGGTGGACGAGTTCAAGTGGTATCCCTTTAATTCCGAAGAAGGCAAAGCCCTGGTGGCGCGGCCGATCTCCTGCATCAACGGCGTGCAACCGGCGCCGTGCTTCCCGCAGGTGCGGAAGGCCTCGGATGAGCGCGTAGTGGCTGCCGCGGCCAAGGCGCAGGCGGCCAAGGAAGCCAAGGAAAATCCTCAACCGGCAAAGGTGGAGCCCCCTGCTGCGCCCGCAGAAGCGGCGAAAGATGCGCCCGCGGGTGAAGCCGCGCCGGCTGATGCACCGGCTGCCGTCGAGCCTGAGAAGAAGTGATTATTTCTTTACGGCGTCTTTCTGGAGCTTGAGCAGCAGGCGTGCGCCGGGGCCGTCGATCCAGACCGATTCAAATGCGGAAGGGGCGGTGTCTGTGGGGAAGCCCGTGCTGATGCCGCCTGCGGTGGGGTAAAAGAGGCTGGTGCCCACGATGCCGTCGAGGGTGATGTGGGTGCCGTCATCCAGCGTGGTTGAGATATCGGCGACGAAGACAACGGGGGTCATGTACTCAAGTGTTTTTTTGTCGGCGGCGGGGATGATGATGCTCTGGACTTTGAAGCCGGGGACGTTTTCGACCTTGCCGGCGATGCCGCCCATGGGGAGGGAATATTCGGGTTCGCGGGCCGGCTTGCCGTCTTTGTTGAAGAGCCCGAGTGCGATGGCCTGTTTGGTGGAAATCATGTTGACGGGAGCCCCGGTGTCCAAAAGCCAGTCACCGGTGAAGATGTTGCCGGCGTTGATGGTTTTGATGCCGACGAGGACGGGGTTGTCTGCGAGGTCCGGCAGGGGGCCTTTGTCGTCGGGGTTTTTGCGCCTGGAAAAGTTGGTGTACTTCAGGGGGAGGATGATGTCCATGGGCCCGGGGTCGTAACCTGCGGGGTAGAGGGTGACGCCGGGGCTGGCGTCGGCGCGCTCAAGCCTGGCGAGGACGTCGGGCTTCTGGAGGTCTCCCAGGTCGAGATTGGCGAGCTCTTCGTTGGAGAAGGTGGAGATGCCGCCTGTGTTGATCTGGGCGACGTATTTTTTGATGGCGGGCATGCCGATGACGTTCACATCGCCCATGACCATTTCGACCAGGGGGTTGCCCTCGGCGCGGCTGAGTTGAAGGACAGCCTGGCCGGCGACGGTCTGGAAGTCTCCATTGGGCTCGCTGAGGCCGGTGATGCCGCGGATGAGCAGGGCGTAGGGTTTGGAGACGCTCATGGCGGTCTGGCCGTGGAGGCCCACTTCGTGGTAGACGGCGTCGGGCACCGGCTGGATGCCAAAGCGCTCGGCGGTGGATTTGCTGATGACGCTGGCGCTTGCGCCTGTATCAAAGAAAGCGGTGAACTTATCGTCGCGGGCCTGCCTGTGTTTGCCATCAAGGATTTTGTTGAGATCGTTGATGTCCTGGATGGCGCTCATGTTGACGGTGCCGGTGTTTTCGCCGGTGAGGGGGGTGTCGCCCTGTTTGAGTTGAACCTGGACGCGCGGATAATCAAGCGAGGCCTCCAGGGTGCCGATGATGAGCACGGAACCGGAAGCGTGTTTGATGATCCGGAGGCCGGCGATCTTGAGCGTTGTGGACGAGGGCTGGGTGGCCGGGGCGACGGGCGGAGGAGCCGTGTCGGCGGCGTGCAGGCCAAGGAACGGCGCATTTGAAATGAGCCCGGCCAGAAGCAACGGGATGGTGAACCGGAAACGATTTTTCATGGCGTCAGACCTCGGCGTGAGGGCGCAAGGGGGCTCACGCTATTGTAGGCGCGTGCGACAAAGAAGAGGTGCGCCTAAGATAAGGCTTCGTGCATTGCAGTTTTCCCGACAGGGAGCCGCATCAATGTCTACCCTCAGCCCACGTCAACCCCATGCAAGCGTCACCTGGCACGCGGGCGACAGCAACGCAAAGCTCAACAAGCTTGTCGATCTGGTGAAGCGGATGACGCTGATCGACGATTCCAGCGAGATCCTGGACACGTTCGTCACAGGCATGCGCGATATCTACGGGGCCAAGACCTATATTTCACTGTCGACGGCGGGCCTGGGCCGGGGGCAGTTTCGCGTGCGAAGGGCCTGGTCGGACACGGGGGTGGAACTGTTTCCCGTGTCGGCGGACGATGAGAGCCTGGAGGTGCGGGCGGGCGGGGTGATCCAGGAATTGATCGACGAGCCTTATCCGAGGCTGGCCCTGCTTTCGCCGGTGTTGAAGGACCCGGTGTTCGGCGATCACCTTTCGATGCAGCGATCGGCGATCGCGGTGCCGGTGTTCGTGGGGCATGAAGTGACGCAGTGGGTGGTGGTGATGGATCAGGACCCGGCTGCGTTTTCGCCGGAAGACATCGACAACCTGTTGATCCGGGTGAACACACTGGTGCTGTTGAGCGAGAACAAGAGAATCGCCCGGCAACTGCAGATGGCCAACGCGCAGATTCGCGATGAGATGAACCGGATTGCACAGATCCAGCGGGCGCTGATACCGCAGGTGCTGCCGACGATTCCCGGTTTATCGTTTGCGGCGAGGTATCTGACGTACGACACGGCGGGAGGGGATTATTACGACGTGTTTCCGCTGAACGCGAAGGAAAACAAACCGCTGGGGTTCGACGGGGCTCCGTTTGGATTTGTGATGGCGGACGCTTCAGGGCATGGTCCGTCGGCGGCGGTGCTGATGGCGATGGTGCATGCGATGCTTTACGCATATCCGGCGAACCCGGAAAACCCGTCAGAGCTGCTTTCACACCTGAACGATCACCTGGTGTCCAAAGGGCTTTTGGGAACATTCATGACGGCGTTCATGGGGTTTTACTATCCCAAGAAGCGGTTGCTGAAATATGCCAACGCGGGTCACCCGCCTGCGATTTTGAAGGCCGGGCTGGGGATGACGATGGAGCTTCAAACGCAAGATGGCTTTCCGCTGGGGATCATTGCGAATTCGCCTTACGACAATGTGGAGATGCAGCTTGAGCCGGAGCAGACGCTGCTGATGTATACCGACGGGATCATTGATTCGCAGAACCGGCGCGGGGATGCGTTTGGCACCAAGGGGCTGCTGAAGGCGCTGCAGCGGTGTCCGGGGGATCCGGATTGCATCATCCAGACGGGGTTTGATGCGCTGGTGAAGCACGAAGCGGGATTGCGGCCGATCGATGACCAGACGATGCTGGTGATGCAGGTGTCTTGAAGAGCGGTGCGGGGTTTGGTCGGAAGGAGAGG
>CAZIWA010000124.1:0-16095 GCA_964542875.1 uncultured Phycisphaeraceae bacterium | reverse complement strand
GTGGTGGGCTTCCTGATGGAAAAGGAAATCACTTATCTGTCGGATGCGATCGCCAAGCCGCAGCGCCCGTTTGTGGCGATCCTGGGTGGAGCGAAGGTGTCGGACAAGCTGCCGGTGATCGAAAACCTGCTCAAGACGGTGGACACGATCCTGATCGGCGGGGCGATGGCTTACACGTTCTTTGCAGCGCAGGGCAAGGGCGTGGGGACATCGCGCATTGAAGCGGACCAGGTGGCGAATGCGAAGAAGTTCCTGGAGATTCAGGGCAAGAATGGTTTGGCCAAGATCCTGACGCCGCTGGACAACAACGCGACGACGGAATTCAAGGCGGACGGCCCGCAGCAGATTTGCGAGAACGGGATCAAGGACGGCTGGATGGGTCTGGACATTGGTCCCAAGACGATTGCGCTGTACTCCAAGGAGATTGAATCGGCCAAGACGGTGATCTGGAATGGGCCGATGGGCGTGTTTGAGATGCCGCCGTTTGATAAGGGGACCAAGGCGGTGGCGGACGCGCTGGTGAAGGCGACGTCCAAGGGGGCGACGACGATCATCGGCGGTGGGGATTCCGCAGCGGCGATCGAGGTGTTTGGCCTGGCGTCGAAGGTGTCTCACGTTTCCACCGGTGGTGGGGCGAGCCTGGAGATGCTGGAGGGCAAGGCGTTCAACTCGGTGGCGCAGCTTGAAGAAAGGGCCTAGGGTCTGGGGGCTGGGGTCTGGCCAGAGAAGATCAAGCCATGCTCTCGCAGACGAGAGCATGGCGCACAGAGGGGTGCAGCACATCATTCATGAGCGAGGTTTTATGCTGGATTTGAAGGCAGTTCCGAAGCATCCGCTGGTGGCGGCGTCGATTTTGTCGGCGGACTTTGGCCGGATGGCCGAGGATTGCCGGGATGTGCTGGATAAAGGCGCAGACCTTTTGCATATCGATGTGATGGACGGGCATTTTGTGCCGAACCTGACGATGGGGGGAGACATGGTCAGGGGTGTGCGGCGGCACTTGCCCGACACGTTTTTAGATTGCCATTTGATGGTGACCCGTCCGGATATGTATGTGGAGCAGTTTGCCCAGGCGGGGGCGAATATGTTTTCGTTCCACGTGGAAGTGTGCCAGACATTTACGCCCGGGGGCGTGGATGGGCATGCGCTGATCGATGCGATTCATAAGGCCGGCATGCTGGCGGGCATCGTGCTAAACCCGGCAACCTCGCCGGAGCACCTGCAGGGGTACCTGGGCAAGGTGGACAATGTGCTGGTGATGAGCGTGGTGCCGGGGAAGTCCGGCCAGGCGTTCATGCCGGAGGTGCTGACGAAGGTGCGCTGGGCGAAGGCACGGGTGGGTCCGGGGACGCGCGTGGAGATGGACGGCGGGGTGAGCCCCGCGACCGTCGGCGCGTGCGTGGAAGCCGGAGCGGACCTGTTGGTGACGGCGTCTGCGTTGTTTGGCTCCAAGGACCGCAAAGCGGTGATCGACGCGTTCCATAGCGCCAAGGCGAAGTGAGCCATGCGTTACCTCGGCATTGATCTTGGGGCCAAACGGACGGGATTGGCCGTCGGGAGCGATACGCTTGGAATGGTGAGCCCGGTGGGGATCATTCAGGTGGAACCCAAGCGTTTGATCGAGCAATTGGTGGAGGCGGTAGAGGAGCAGGGGGCCGGGGCGGTGGTGATGGGGCTGCCGCTGAACATGGATGGGACGGAGGGGCCGGCGGCGCTGGCGGTGAAGAAGATTGCGCAGGCGCTGGAGAAGGCGGCGAAGGTGAAGGTGTATTTGTTTGATGAACGGCTGACGAGTTTTGAGGCCGAAGGTCTGATGGCGGGAAAAGGGATGACACGAGGGCAGAAGAAGGATGTGCGCGATGCACTGGCGGCGCAGACGCTGCTGGAGGATTTTTTGAGGTCGGGGAAAAAGTAGAGTAATTATAAATTTTAATTTATAATTTATAAATTAGTTGGGGTTGGGGTTGGGTTATTGAGTTTTTTTGTTGGTGCAGCAAGACATTAGCCTGCTTTTGGGCCGTGTTGTGCCAGTAGGAGTGTTGTTTGGTTAGATTTTCGTTGACAAGATGAAAAGTTGTTTACAAAATGTGGTGATGGTATCCAATCTTTCAGACAATGCGTATCAGGCGATTCGGTTGGGGATTTTGCGTGGGGACTTTCCGCCGGGGACGCCGCTGCGGGAAGTGCAACTGGCGAAGGAGCTTGGGGTGAGCCGAGGGCCGATCCGGGAGGCGTTTGCGAAATTGGAGGATGAAGGGTTGGTGGACCAGATCCCCAATCGCGGGGCGTATGCGCGGGTGCCGACGAAGGAGGAGTTTGAGGATTTGTCGGACATCCGGATAGCGCTGGAGCAGGTGGCGCTGACGAAGGCGTGCGCGAGGATTACGCGGCCTCAGTTGGCGAAGATGCGGGAATTGCTGGTGGAGATGTGCCGGGCGACACGGGAACTTGGGAAGGCGGCCAATGAAGCCGAGCGTGAGGCGAGCTACACCCGATGGGCGATTGGCGACGTGGGTTTTCACCAGATGATTTATGCGGGTGCGCAGAGCCCGATGCTGGGGCGGATGCTTGGGCGGGCGCATGTGCTCAACAGGCTTTGGGCGCACGCGGGGATCGTGATGCAGCAGATGGCGCTGACATCCGCGCGCATCGGAACACGGGAGCATATTCGGATTTATCGGGCGATCAAGGCGGATCAGCCTCGGCTGGCGTGTTCGATCCTGGTGAAGCATCTGCAGACGGCGCGGGCGACGCGCGAGAAGCTGGGGGACATTTCGGCGTGCCCGGCGCTGCCGGCGGCGATGGCGAAGGCGATTGTGGAGATGGAACTGGGGCTGTAAGGCCCGGGCTTGTGAATCTCGTTCATGCGTGAAGACCTTTCTCAACTTCTTAGCGGAAATGCAATCTGTATGTCGATTCCTGAAAACCGTTCACTCAAGAGCTTGTTCGACATGACCGGAAAAACGGTGTTCATCACCGGCGGCGCCGGGTACCTGGGGAGTGCGTACTGCGAGGCCCTGGCGGAGCTGGGTGCGAACATCGCGATCATTGATCTGAAGACCGAACAAGGCGATGCGCTGGCCCAGCGGCTGACCAGGGAATACGGGACTAAGGCCAAGGCGATCGCCTGCAACATCACCGACCCGATGAGCGTGCGTGCCGCGCTGGCGGAAACGCAGAGCGCATTTGGCGGGCTGGATGTGCTGATCAACAACGCGTACTCGGGGAACAAGAATCGGTTTGAGACCATCAGCTATGAAGAGTGGCGGGCGAATATCGACATCGGGCTCAACGCGGTTTTCTACTGCGTGCGCGAGTCGTTTGAGATGCTGAAGGTGAGCCGGGGGGTGGTGCTCAATACGGCATCGATGTATGGCGTGATTTCGCCTGACTACAAGCTTTACGAGGGGAACGAACATGCGGTGCCGGCGAGCTACAACGCGGCCAAGGGCGGGGTGGTGCAGTTGACGAGGTATCTGTCGAGCTTTCTTGCGCCTCACGGGATTCGGGTGAATGCGCTGAGCCCGGGTGCGTTTCCGCATGCGTGGCAGGTGGCGGACACGGAGTTTCACAAACGGCTGTCGGCGAAGGCGCCGCTGAACCGGGTGGGCGTGCCGGATGACCTTAAAGGGATGGTGGCGCTGCTTTGCAGCGATGCGGGGAAGTTCATTACGGGTCAAAACATGCTGGTGGATGGGGGGTGGACGGCGTGGTGAGCGCCCGGGGGCGGAGTTGCGTGTCCAGTGTCCTGTGTCGAAGAGGGGGCGTTTTCAGAGTTGAAGAAGCAGAGTTTTAAGAGCTGCAGGGAGAGGTTGGAGTTATGACGATGGTTGGCCCGCTAGTTAAAGATCCAGGCAACATCCGGCTGGGCATGGCCGGGATGGTGGATGAGAACGGGCACCCGTTCAGCTGGTCGGCCATTGTCAACGGGTACAACGCCCAGCGGATGGCGCACTGCGGCTTTGGGGCGATTCCGACGTATCTGGGCAAGCAGGCCAAGGAGTGCTTTGGCATTCCCGGCGTGCGGGTGACGCATGTGTGGTGCGACGATGCGGCAGATGCGGCCCGGGTGGCGGAGGCAAGCCTGATTCCCAATGTGGCAAGCCAGCCCGAAGACATGATCGGGCAGGTGGATGCGGTGCTGATCCCCACCGATAAGGGATGGGAACATCTTGAGCGCGCGCGGGCGTTTGTGGAGGCCGGGGTGCCGGTGTTTATCGACAAGCCGATGACCGACCGGCTGGATCATCTCAAGCAGTTTATAAGCTGGGTGGAAGACGGCAAGGCGATCATGTCCAGCTCCGGCATGCGGTATTGCCCAAGGTACGCGCAACTGCGCAAGCGGATGGATGAAGTCGGCGAAGCGCGTCTGATCACGATGACCATGGCCAAGAGCTGGGCGAGATACGGGATCCATGCGTTGGAATCGGTGTATCCATTTCTGGAGCCGGGCCAGTGGAAGAGCCTGCGCAACACGGGGGATGCGCAGCACGCGATGATCCACGCGACGCATGGGTCTGGCGTGCAGGTGCAGATGGCGGTGATCGATGATCTGTATGGATCAATGGGGCACTTGAATGTTTATGGAACCAAGGGCGCGCTGACGGCCCGGTTTGATGATCCGTTCACGGCGTTTAAAGCGCAGTTGGCGGACTTTTCCGATTTTTTAAAGACGGGGGTCCGTTCATATCCGTTTGAAGAAACCGTGGAGCTTGCGCTTTTAGTTATTGCGGGCTCCGAGAGTCTTTCGCGGGCCGGGGATGTGGTTCATATCTCTGAATTAATTTCTCAATTGAAAGCGCCCGAGCATGTCCAGCGTTAGATCAAAAGTGAGCGTCTTGAGTCCTGGGTCCTGGGTTAATCCAACACTTGGCCGGGCTTTGCCGCCCGAGCCCGGGTCCCAGGGCGCAAGCCGCTTGGCCGTCCGCGGAGGTTTTACGCTGATCGAGGTGCTGGTGGTGATTAGCATCGTGGCGGTGCTGGTGACCATGCTGCTGCCTTCGCTGAATGCTGCAAGGGAAGCGGCGCGGCAGGCGCTGTGCATGACACGGCAGCGGTCTGTGCTGATGGCGACCACGTACTACGGCAACGACAACAAGCTGTGGTGGCCGGTGAACAACACGTATGCGACGGGGCCGGACTACCTGCGCAACCCGAAGTACACGTATCGGGACAGCGGGTCGCTGACGTTCATCTGGCAGATCCGGCCTTACCTGAGCATCCGTGACCCCAATGAGGGGCCGGCTTATAACCCGCGGCTGCAGGGTCCCAACAAGAATCCCCTGCTGTGCCCATCGAGCCCGTATTCGTATGTGTCAGGGGCGCCGGCCTCGGCGATGTATCACGCGTGCGTGCTGGCGGACGCGCTGCAGCCGGCGAACTATTTCATCAGTGCGTATTTCGGGAACGGGGACCCGTATTTGAATGATCCGCTGACGAACACGAGCATGAGTTCTTCGAGCCTGGCGTGGAGGTATTTACCCAAGCGCGGTTCGCCGCACCGGCCGTCGCTGATGCCGGTGATTGGGGAATCGATCGGCACGTCGTCGTATTTTGGTTACCTGGCGCCGACGTATCTGCCGCAGTATTACGCGTACTTTCACCCCAATGACACGATCAATGTTGCGTTTGCGGACGGGCATATTTCGAATCTGCCGTCGCTGTTGACGGTGGGGTCGAACACGATCGAGTGGTATGGGCCGATTAATTGATGGTTGGTTGAGCCTGTCTTTTTTTATGTAAAAACGTATTGATTTGCGTTGAACGGTGAGGAATGATTGTGTGTTCCTCTTTTGGGGCTCAGGGGTTTTTGAGGCGGGGCCGGCCTGTGTTTTGATCCTATCTTTTGAAAGAGCCCGGTTATGCGGAGCGATTTTTCAAGCGCAAGTGCAGCCTGCGGACGGCCTGCGGGAGCGTGGCGCGGCGGGTTCACGTTGATCGAACTGCTGGTGGTGATCAGCATCATCGGGATCTTGATGGCGCTGCTGCTGCCTTCGCTGGTGCAGGCGCGTGAAGCGGCGCAGAGCGCGCTGTGCATGGGCCGGGAACGGCTGGTGGGTGTGGCGATCAACACCTATAAAACCGACAACCGGCTGTGGTACCCGGTGAACAACACGTATGACACCGGAGACTCCGGAGATTACGGGGCGACACGGCATCCGAAGTTTGCGTACCGGAAGGGGACGGCTTCAGGGCAGATTATTTTCGTGCAGCAGATCCGCCCGTATATGCAGGTGCAGGAGCCGGGAGAGAAGGGTTTTGATTCAAGGAAGCTTTCGCCCGGCAGGAATGTGCTGCTGTGTCCGGCGAGCGATTACCGGCCTGGGATGAACACGACCGAAGGGCAAAAGTACGCGGTGATCAACGATGGGACGCAGGTGTCGACGTATGTGATCAGCGCGTATTTCGGGTGGGGCGATCCTTTTAACTGGGACCCGTTTTATAACACCGCGAGCAATGCGACGAGCTATCAGCGGTACACGCCCAAGCGCGGCGAGCCGGTGTCGCCTTCACGGCTGGCCCTGGGGGGAGAGGCGCTGGGGTCATCAACGTATTTCGGATATCTGATGCCCAACTATCTGCCTACGACCTACGCCTATTTCCATCCCAATGGGACAGCAAACGTCATGCTGGCGGATGGCCATGTGGTGAATGTGAAAGGGCACGTGGGGCAGTGGGACCCGGTGCTGTTTGAGTTTTATGGGGCGATCCGGTGAGGGTAAAAAACGGCCGTGGAGGCCGATTTTTTGTTGGAGTAGCAGCAATCCAGAACGGAGTTTTTTGCGCGACCATCGAGGTCGCGGAAAACAAGAGTGATTCAAGAGATTGTGTTCCGTGGGCTGCGCTCGAAGACTCGCTGACCCACGGCTACGGGCTGATGCCCCGATGGGGCGAAGAAAACGCCGGATGATGCGAAGAAATCAAATGTGAAGGATCAGGGTGTCCACTGGTTGTTGTAGGCGTGCCAATAGCAGCCGTTTTTCGGGCATCCGTAGGCGTAGCCCCAGTCGGTTGTCCAAGGAGCGACGGGGGTGTTGTCTTGCCAGGAAGCGCGTCCGTCGGCATAGGCCACGCCAATGCCGGCGCCCTGATGGCGAAAAGCGCGTGGGAGATCGGGCCAAAGGTAACCGGAGTAGAAGCTGGGGTTTGGAAAGCGCTTGTAGCCAGCGATCATGTCGCTGAAAATCATGGTGTCTTTGGGTTTTCGGAAGTGGGAGAACTTGGGGTATTTGGTCATGTTGTAGTAGGCGGGTGTGGCGGGAGTGGCTCCCAGAACGTAGGTGTGAATGGAAGCATTGACGCCCATTGACCACTGTTCGCCGTATTCACGTCCAGTGCAACCCAAGGCCATCATTTTGGTGGCCCCGCCGTAGGTGACGCCGGAGATTCTGATGGCGCCTGCCATGTATGGATCGAGAAGCGTTTGATCCCAGGCGTAGCCGCCTACGGTGTCGGCGATGAGAGCGTCTTTGTAATCGTTGGAGTAATTGAGATAGCAGAACATCATGGAGCGATAGTTCGCGGTTTCAGTCATGCGGCGCGCTGCATCGCGAGCTTTGCCCAGGGAGGGGAGAAGCATTGCCATCAGCATTGCGACGATGGCGACGACCACGAGAAGTTCGACAAGGGTGAACCCGGTGCGGTGCGACTTGGCGCCAAGACGAGTTTTCATGTCAGGCCTTTTGAATGCCCGGAAAACTGGAAACTAGAAATAGACAAACGATGTGATTTAATAGAATTTCAGTTGATTGTTGAACTGAATCAATAGTATCTATTGGAGCTTCGTCGTGCCAGACTTTTTTTATTTATGAGCTGATTTTGTGGATGTGTGAGAGCGATGATATCTGATTGGTGAGTTTAAAAGTCGGTGTTTTGTGTCATTTTTTAAGGATGATATTTAAACTTCAGTGAACCATGTGTTTTTTTGTAGACGAATTGTAGTTGGGATTATTTTTAAACTGAACATGGCATTCAGACGGATAGAACTATGAATATCAGGGCGTGAAGTGGGATGAGAAAACCAGCATGCGCGGATCGCAAGAGGTGAAGAGATATGGGTTTTGATTGGAGGGGTTTAGCGTGTCTGAAAACACCTCAGACAGGCCGGAAAAATCAAGAGCACCCTTATCGGGCTCCAGGGTAAAAGCCTTTGGGGTATTTGTCGGCACATGCACCCGGGGTATCGGGTTTTCGGGTTATCGGGGTGCTTCGATAAGTTCATGTCACCCAAGGTGAATGCCATTTTGCGGCATGATCCGCTTTTGGGTTCCTCATGGACACCCGGCAACCCGTTACCCGGTCACCCGGGAAATCGACAAATGCTTTTACCCTGCATTGGGCCCGGAACAGCGGAAGGGTTTTCAGGCACAGCCTTAGAACACGGTGTACTGGCTGTTGTAGGCGTGCCAGAAGCAGCCGTTTTTGGTGCAGCCGTATGCGTAGCCCCAGTCGGAATTGAAGATGGCGGTGGCGCCTGTGTTTTCGATCCATTCGGCGTGGCCGTCGCCGAAGGCGAAACCGAGGCCTTTGGCCTCGTGCCGGAATGCGCGATCAATGGGGAAGACATAGTCGCGCCAGAAGCCGTTGTTGATGTAGCGGAGGTGGCCGGAGTCCATGTCGCCAAAGACGTGGGTGTCTTTGGGTTTGCGGAGGTGGGAGAGCTTGGCGGGCTTGTTGGTGCTGTAGTAGGGGATGCCGGTGAGGGCGTAGGAGTGGATGGAGCCGTTGACGCCGATGGACCAGACCTCGGGGGAGCGGCGGCCGGTGCAGCCTAAGGCCATGAGGCGGGTGGCACCGCCGAAGTAGTTTGCACCGATCTTGATGCTGCCTGCGAAGTAGGGATCAAGCTTGGTGTAATCCCAGTTGTAGGCGGCGGGGGTGTCGTAGGTAAGGAGGTTGTCTTTGAAGTCACTCATGTAGGCCAGGTAGCCGAACATCATGGATCGGTAGTTGGCTTTTTCGGTGGTGATCTGCGCGGCTTCGCGGGCTTTGGAGAGGGAAGGGAGCAGTACGGCAACCAGCACCGCGACGATGGCGATGACGACAAGGAGTTCAACGAGGGTGAACGCTTGCCGGCGGGGCCTGGTGTTTGTGCCGATTCGCATGGAGGACCTCTCGAAAAGCTTGGTAAGCAACAGGACGTTAATTCATGGGTTTATAGGGATTCTCGAAGTGAATCGATGCTATCGGCTGGGACGTTGATTTACCAGACTTTTAACAGTGGTTGAGCCGGGCATCTCAATGGAGGGAATGTGGGATGCGCGTGGGGCGGGGGGCGCTTTTTGTATTGGGCGAATAATGCGTGAAATACGGGGAAAATACAGGGCAGGGGATTTATGGGTGGTGTTTTTTGAGCTGGGGTGGCGTGGGGCATTCATCAGGATGGAATGGGGCCGCGTTGCTTTATGCGGTTTAAAGCAAAAGGGTTTGTTCAAAAGATAAGAGCATCGGTTGTGGGCGGTGTGTTTGGGGGTGATGCGTGTGCCAGCGGGTCTTGTGCGTGGCGTGGTGGGCCTCGAGGACTCGGCCGCACCCGACCAGGAGGATTATTTGCCTTTGCCGCGGCGCTTTTTGAAGTTCTGCTGGAACTTCTTGCCGGGTTTGTGCTGGCCGTCTTTGGGCTTGGGCTTGCCGGAGCTGAGGCCGATGAGCCGTTTGGTCTGGGGCTTGCCGGGTTTCTTGGGCTTGCCTTGCTGCTTGGGGGGCTTGGGGTTGAAGGTGTTGCCGCCTGTGAGGGGGCGGGGCTTGCGCGGCAGGGGAAGGCCGTCGGCGTCGGTGGCGGGGGGTGTGCCTTCGGGGCTGGGGGTGCCGACGATGACGAGGTCCATCTGGCGCGCGTTGGGGGCCACGCGGGCGATGCGGACGACGAAGCGGTCGCCGATCTGGACGGTTTTGCCCGAGCGCTGGGCGACCAGGGAGCCGGTGTTCTGGTTGATTTTCCAGCGGTCTTCGGCGAGGCCGGGGAGGTCGCTGATTTTGACGAAGCCGTCAATGAGGAACTTATCGATCTGGATGAAGACACCGGAGCTGACGACGCCGGTGACGGTGCCGTCGAAATCTTCGCCGAGTTTTTCGGAGAGGAGGTCCAGGACGAGGTAAGAGCGCAGGGCGTCTTCGGCGCCTTGAGAGTTGCGCTCGGTCATGGAGATGTGCTGGCCGGTTTGCGTGAGTTCCTCGACGGAGGGGACACGCTCATCGCGGAGCATTTTGCGCGCGATCTCCTTGGGAGAAGGCTTGGCGTTGCCGGCGACGGCGGCGAGGTAAGCATCGATGCCGCGGTGGACGATGAGGTCCGCGTAGCGGCGGATGGGGCTGGTGAAGTGGGTGTAGTGATCGCTGGCGAGCGCGAAGTGGCCGATGAGCAGCGGGGCGTATTCAGCGCGGGCCAGGGTCTTGAGCACGGCGATATGGACGGCGTGCTGGGAGGGCTTGCCGCGAACCGAATCCAACAGGTATTGGAGCTCTTTGCGGCTGGGCCGGTTGGGGATGTTATAGCCGGCGACGCGGGCGAAGCGTTTGAGCTCGCCGATGTCATGGGCGTCAGGGTCCGCGTGGACGCGGCGGATCATGGGGACATCAAGGTTGTTGAAGAGCCGGGCGGCGGCTTCATTGGCCTCGACCATGAACATTTCAATGAGCGTGTGGGTGTAGGCGTTGTCTTCGGGCTGGGCGTCGACGACGCGGCCTGAATCATCAAACACCAGCTCGACCTTGGGAAGGCCAAGGACGATCATGCCCTGCTTGAAACGGCGCTCGCGGATGAGCTTGGAGAGCTCGTCCATGAGTTGGAGTTTTTTGGTGAGCAGGGGAGAGTATTTGGGCTCGGTCTTGGCGTGGCGCTTGGCTTCGCGAAGGTCCGCGCCGATGAGGGCCTGGGCTTCCAGGTAGGTGAGCCGCTTGGCGCTTTTGATGACGGTGTTGGCCAGGCGCTCAGAGATGACGTGGCCGGTGGAGTCGTACCGGATGAAGGCGGTTTTGCAGTAGCGGTTGACGCCTTCCTGGAGGGAGCAGACGCCGTTGGAAAGCATCTCCGGAAGCATGGGGACGACCTTGCGGGGCAGGTACGTGCTGTTGCCGCGTTTGGAGGCTTCCTCATCAAGGGCGGTGCCGGGTTTGACGAAGAAGGAGACGTCGGCGATGTGGACGCCAAGCTGCCAGTGGGCCTGGTCGGGCTGGGTGGAAGGATCGAATTTTTCGATGCTGATGGCGTCGTCGTAGTCTTTGGCGTCGGGTGGATCGATGGTGAGGATGAAGTCGCCGGTGAGGTCTTCGCGGTCGCCGGTGGGCGCGCCTTCGCCGAAGGTGCGTGCGGCGGCACGGGCTTCGTCGACGACTTCACGGGGGAAGGTGTCGGGGAGGCCGTAGGCGCGCATGACGGCGGTGGTTTCGATGTCGGGTTCGCCTTGTTCGCCGAGCACTTCGGTGATGACGCCCTGGGCGGGTGCGTTATCGGTGGGGTACTCGATGAGTTCGACGACGACCTTGTCGCCTAGCTTGGCGTTTTTGGCGTGGGGGTCGTGAATGATGACGGGCTGCTGGAGGAGGCGGCCGTCGACTTCGACGATGAATTGCGAGCCGCGTTTGGTGAGATTGCCGACGTAGCGCTTTTCGGCGCGCTGGACGATTTCGACAATGGCGCCGACGAAGGGGGAGCGGCCTTGGGAGGCGCGGGAGCCTTCGTGGATGACGCGTGCTCGGACGCGGTCGCCGGTCATGGCGCCTGCGGTGTTGCCTGGGGGGACGAAGAGGTCGCCGTGCTGGACGGCGGAGTCAGGGGTGATGAAGCCGAAGCCACGGTCGCTGAGCCGGAAGGAGCCGATCATTTCACGGCCGACGGGGGGAAGGCCGATGGCATCCGCTGCGCCGGCGACGATCTGGCCTGCGGCGAGCATTTTTTTGATGCTTTGTTTGAAGTCTTCCAGCTCAGCCAGGGGTATGCCCAGTGCTTCGGCGAGCTGGTTGTCTTTCAGCGGTTGGTATCTGCGGTCTGCGAGGTGGTCTAGAATTCTGCGGGAAAAACGGTCTTGTGTCATAGTTGAATGGTATTGTCGGCGAGTTTGGGTTTTTTGTCGAGGTTAATTTTTTGTTGGGTGGTTATCCACGGGGGGTTTTGGATGCCTGCGGGGAATTTCATTGACATGCCGCGGTGGTTTATTAATATTCAGTCAAGAGTGAATTTAATGTGCTGGCCCAAAGTCCGGTTCCTGTGATTGAGCATTTCAAGGTTGAGTTGCGATTTCCTTTTTTTGGACGTGGAGCGTGGGTTATGGATTTCAACCGTGCGTTGTGGGTTTGGCGCCGCGGCTTCACCCTGGTGGAACTGCTGATGGTTATCGCAGTGATTGCGGTGCTGCTGGCGCTGCTGCTGCCTTCGGTCAACAAGTCGCGTGATGTGGCGCGTACGGCGCTGTGCATGGGGAATCTTCGCCAGCAGGGGATCGGCCTGGCGGCGTACTCGACGGACTTCAAGAACGAGATTCCGCAGTTCCCCGGGACGTTTGTCACCGCCGGGTCGCAGCCTACGTGGACATGGCGCAGGACGGTGGATGACGGTTCGCCGGGCATGCTGCTGGAGATCAGTTCCGAGCGCGAGTGGTATCTGTACTATCGCGGGTATCTCTCGACCGCGGCGGGGTCGGTTTTCAACGACAGGCTGCTGCCGAAACTCGGCGCGCATGTGAAGGTGTTTGATTGCCCGACGACTTCGGGGTTCACGTACTACGCGGGATCCGGCCGGGCCCACAGGGTATTCGACTACAAGCGGATTGCGCACTACAGCGAATACAACACGACGTTTGCGAGCCGGGCGCTGGCGAGCAAAGCCCGGGAGATTTTGAGGGCGGATGCGATTCCCGCCAATGGGATGATCCTGGTGGATGGGATGGCCAAGGCCAATGGATCGGGCAACGGGCTTGCGGTGGATTATGCGACAGAGGACGAGCACCCGAGCCTGCGGGCGTATCCGGCGGCGATCAATACCGCGTGGTACTACACGCAGATCACTTCGGACAACAACGCGGCGGCGTTTAGCGCCACGGCGGGAACATGGGGCCAGACATTCATCCGTGATGGGACGCTGGCCTCGGACACCGGGCCGGTGTCCAGCGGCGTGGGAGTGCATCACGCCGGGGGGGCGAATGTTTTGTTTCACAGCGGTGCAGTGCGGACGCACAAGATCGGGACGATTGTGCCTGGTTTCGAGAACCCGGGATCAGCGGTGGACTTGATTGTTCTGGCGCCGCGGCGGGTGGTGGACTGAGGGAGGGGTGGGGGGTGGGAGCAGAGGGAGAGGCGGCAGGCGTGAGGGCTTTTTACGTCGCAATCAGGTCGGGTTTTTCTTCGGTGGGGTTTTTGGCGGCGGCTTGTTCGCAGACGCGGGTGAGGTGGGCTTCAAATTGGTCGTAGACGTGGTCCCAGGAGACGTTGAGGGCGGTTTGACGGGCTGCCTGACGGATGGCGGGCCAGGCGTCGGAGGCGGCGACGGTGTCCAGGGCGGAGGTGATGAAGAGGTCAGGACGATCGATGGGGACGGTGACGCCGTTTTGTCCGGTGACGATGTGTTCGTGGGCGGCGGCGGTGTCGAAGGCGATGGTGACCAGGCCGGAGGCCATGGCTTCGGTGACGACGTTGCCGAAAGTTTCGGTGAGGCTGGGGAAGAGCATCACGTCGGCGCTGGCGTAGTGGGTGGCGAGGTCTTCGGCGCGGCGGTAGCCGACAAAGGTGAGGTCGGGGTTTTTCGCCTCAAGCTGTTTGCGGATGGGGCCGTCGCCGACAAGGATCATTTTTGCGGGAGGGCGGTTGGCGGGCTGTTTCTGGGAAAGCTCACGGAATGCCTGGATGGCGAGGGTGATGTTTTTCTCAAGCGCGAGGCGGCCGGCGTAGAGGATCGCGGGCTGGTCCGGCGTGAGGCCCCAGGAGGCGCGCAACTGGTTTGAGCGGCGGTCGGGGTTGAAGAGTTTGGTGTCGACGCCGCGGGCCAAGACGCAGGTGTTGTTGAAGCCGTAGGCGGTGAGCTCGCGGGCGGTTTGAGCGGTGGGGACCATGGTGCAGCCGGTCTTGTTGTGGAACCGGCGAAGGAGGTCCAGCGAGAGGTGGCTGAAGATGCCACAGCCGTAGTATTTGCTGTAGATGTGGAAGTTGGTGTGGAAGCTGGTGCTGACGGGCAGGCCAAGGACCTTGGCGGCCCGCAGTGCGGAGATGCCCAGGGGGCCCTGGGTGGCGATGTGGACAATGGAGGGGCGCTGCTTACGCCAGGCGCGGGCGAGCCGCCAGGGGCAGGGGAGGCCGATGTGGAGGCCGTCATAGCGGGGGAGGGGGACGCCGGGGACGAGGAGTTCATCCTGGTTGCTGTGGCGATGGCCGAGTTTGTCCATTTCGCCTCGACCGGGCCGGACGATTTGAAATTCATGACCGCGTGCGGCCATGGCGCCGACCAGACGGTCGAGGGTCATGGCAACCCCGTTGATCTCGGGGGCAAAGGTCTCGGTGACTAACGCGATTCGCACGGGAACAACCTAATGTTGATTTATTGGGGTTTGATTCAGGCGGCGGGAGAACGGGTGCAATTCTAGCAAATCATGGGAGACGGCTTAAGGGTGAAAGCATTTGGGGCATTTGCCGGCCCATGCGCCCGGGTTATCGCGTGACCGGGCTGTCGGGGCTTGGAGAAAGGGCATGCCATCAGCGGTAAATGTCCCACGACGGATCCAAGAGCACGCGGGCGAGAAAACGGGTATACCTTTAGGGCAGCCGATACTCGTATATCAGTTTTCGCAATTAAGGTTTTTACGATGAAACTCAATTCCAAACAGCTGGCGCTGAAGTCTCCGGGTATGGGAACGCTGATCTATTACGACACTTTCTACACCCAGAAGTCCGGCGTACAAAAGATGAGCTACAGCGTGGTGGAGACCAAGAGCGATCTGCTGGACTCACTGGATGTGAGGTTTTCGCAGGATAACGGGAAGTCATGGGGACCGGTGGTGAGCATCGCGGTGTGTGAGAAGAAAGGCGAGGGGGCGATCCGAAGGCACCTGCAGCCGGGCTGGGTGGACCCCGTCAACGGCCGGCTGGTGACGGCGCTGAATGAGGCATTCATGCCCAACGACAATGCGCACCATGACGGAATGCGCCAGACGTACCTGCGGTATCGGGTATCAACCGACGGCGGGCAGACGCAGGCGCTGGATGAAGTGATCGTGCAGAAAGGGCACTCGCCCGAGAAGCCGTTTGACGGTGTGACGGTGGGAAAGAATGCGATCATGCTGGGAGACAAAGGGAGCATGCTGGTGAGGACCAAGGGCGGAAATCTGCTGCTGCCGGCACAGATCTGTCCGGTGGGGCCCGACGGGGAGTACATCAATCCGGGCGGCGGGTACACCTACCACTACAGCGTGTGCCTGATCGGTCGGTGGAATGATGAGCGGCCGGGCGCGACGGATTTGGGCATCACATGGGATTTGTCGGAGTACGTGGAGAACGATCCAGCGAAGTCGACCCGGGGAGCGATCGAGCCGACGGTGGAGCAGATGCCCGATGGCCGGATGCTGATGGTGCTGCGCGGAAGCAACGGGGGGACCAAGGATACGGAGTGCAACCTGCCGAGCTACAAGTGGTATTCGGTGTCGGAGGACGAGGGTAGGAGCTGGTCGAAGGTGAAGCCCTGGACGTATGAGACGGGAGAAGGGTTTTTCTCGCCTAGCTCGATGAGCCAGTTGGTGGCGCATCCTTCGGGGCGGGTGTTTTGGGTGGGGAATATCTCGCCGACGAATTGCAAGGCCAACAGCCCGAGGTATCCGCTTGTGATTGGGGAGGTGGACCCGGGTTCACTGCTGCTGAAGAAGGGCACGCTGACGGTGATCGATACCAAAGGGCCTGAGGAATCCGAGAGGATGACGATTTCAAACTTTTCGACGCACGTGGACCGGGTGACGGGCGAGGTGGTGGTGCATGCGAGCCGGTGGCTGCTGCCTCAATGGATTGGGGATGGGTATGAGTACCGGCTTGGGGTTTAGACGTATTTAAAATTTAAAATTTGTAACTCACTGCTGTCCGGCTAACTTTTGCCGTTAGGTAGTTGATTTGGCTTGTTTTGAG
>CAZIWA010000123.1:8656-16315 GCA_964542875.1 uncultured Phycisphaeraceae bacterium | reverse complement strand
TGGGTGAGGTGTTTTTATTGGCGCGTGGCCCGGACACAGCACTGCTTCGGGCCGTGCTGTGCCACCCGGATTTGGTGTGGGGCGTTTTTTACCAGTAAATGGAGGTGGTGAGGCCTGAGCCGGTTTCGAAGCGGAAGATGACTTCGCTGCGCTTGCGGTTGCTGACGTGGCCGTCGGCGAATTGGACGTTGAGGCCGTCGTAGTCGGGGTGCATGTTGTTGCGCATGTTGTTGGCGACGCTGGCGGTGTCGTAGTTGTTGCTGGTGGGGACGGCGCCGTTGAAGTAGCTGGCGGTGGCGCGGTAGCCGTCGACGGCGATGGCCTGGGAGTCAGGGTTTAAGAGGGTTTTGGTGCGGGTGAGGCCGAAGTTTTTGTTGGTGTAGGTGGTGGGCCTGCCCATGAAGCGGAGGTTGGGGAGGCCGCAGTAGGCGCCGGAGAGGACGCGCCAGCCGAAGAAGTGGTCGGAGTCGTCGGTGGTGGAGAGGGTGCCGAGGAAATGCCCGGCGCCAAAGAGGTGGAAGTAGGAGGAGAGGACTTGGTTGTCGTCGTTGAGGAGGAGCCCGCCGATGGCGCCCTGGGTGCTGGGGCGGATGGAATCGGTGGGGCAGCGGAGGACCTGGGTGTTGGGGAGGTAATCGTTGATCCAGGCGCCGGTGAAGGCGTTGGCGTCGCTGTAGATGCGGTGAGGGCCCCATTCCTTGTAGTCGTAGGCGTAGCGCATGAAGGAGATGCCGGATTGGCGGAGCTGGGAGCCGCAGCGCGCGGCCAGGGCGGCCTGCCGGGCTTTGCTTAAGGAGGGCAGGAGCACGGCGAGCAGCACGGCGACGATGCTGATGACGACAAGGAGCTCCACAAGAGAGAAACCGGCGCGGGCAGGGCGGATGGGTTGCTTGGGCGAGACGAACATGCGGGCTCCTTGGGTGACATGCGAAACGCGTGGGCGTGCTCCCATGCGTTTAAATAAAGAAGTGTAGAACTAAAAGAAGTGGGGTCATTGTAATAAAGCCTAGGTTGTAATCCAAACGGTTTCTGGTTGGCCCGGGTTGAATTTGGTGCAATGCGGGGGGAGAAATCCTGCTCGGGGCCGACGATTGAAAAACAGGACGCTATTATGACTCACCGGCGTGTGTGTGCGTTGGAATGTAAGCCTGAGAACCTTAGAGTGAGAGCGATCTTATGAGCCGTCCAATCAATCCGATGATGATCAATCCCGCTGCGCTTGGGGCGTTTGCACAGGCGGCGGGTTATGGGAACCACGGTATCGCCCAGCCGACGGTGCAGGGCTCCCACGGTGCCGTGAACTCCGGGCCGATGCAGCGGTACCGGGAGATGACGATCGATGAGCTTTTGCTGGAAAACAGGGTGATTTTCCTGATCGGGGAGATCAACTATTCCTCGGCGACGTCGGTGATCATGCGGCTGCTTTATCTGCAGCAGCAAAAGTCCGGCGTGGATATCAACCTTTACATCAACTCCCCGGGCGGCAGCGTGGACGACACGCTGGCCATCTACGACACGATGCGCTTTTTGAACTGCGATATCGCGACGTACTGCATCGGCAAGGCGATGTCCGGCGGGGCGGTGGTGCTGGCTTCGGGCACCAAGGGCAAGCGGTTTATCCTGCCTCACGCGAAGGTGATGATTCACCAGCCTTACGGCGGGGTGTATGGGCAGACGACGGATATCCAGATCCAGGCTGAAGAGATCCTTAAGACCAAGAAGCTGCTCAACGAGCTTCTGGCCCGGCACTGCGGGCAGACGCCTGAGAAGGTGGAAGCCGATTCTGAGCGCGACCGGTACTTTTCGGCACAGGAAGCCAAGGCGTACGGCCTGGTGGACGATGTGATCGAGAAGAGCGACGCCAAGCCCTGAGGCTGCGTTTTGAGAACCCAGGATTTGATGAACCGGGCTCGGTGAGAGCCCGGTTCTTTTTTGACGCCTAAAGTGACGGGTATGATCGCGGGGCTTGTGTTGTTTCCTTACATAAAGGGCGCTCGTGTGGTTTTATTCAAGATGCGCGTTTTGGCTGTGGTTTTCGTGGTTCTGGGTGCGCTGGCGCCGGCATGGGCGCAGGACGGCGACGGGGTTGAGATCGCGTTCCGGCGGTCTGAAAAGGTGGGCGACCGGTACCTGGTGGAGACGTCCTATGACACGGAAACCTACATTCGCGTGGACGCGCTGACCGGGCCGGACGTGGTGGAGAATCCATCGAACTACGACAAGCAGAAAGACGGGTACAAGGCGTCGTCCAAACGCTCCACAAAGCTTGAACGCCTGGTGGCCGGGGTGGACCACAACCAGCGCACGACGGATGTGCTGATGAAGCTGACGGCAATGAACGACCGAGGGACCAATGCCAAACAAGGGACAGGGAAATTTGAAGGGGCGATGCGATTCAGCGGGACGATCAAGCCGTTCTGGGTGAGCACTTTTTCCAAAGGAGCAGAGCCGGGAACCGTCGGAGGCCTGGAGATTCAAGAGCTTGGGCTGATCGCGTGCATGGGCATGGATGCCTACGACTACGACTCGGTGTTTGGCGTGATGGGGAAGAAGAACGTGGGCGATGTGTGGCCGGTGAACGGGGCTGCGCTGAAAGATGTGCTCAACGCAAGCGGCTGGAAGGTGGAGCGGGCGCTGGATGTTCAGGGGCAGGTGAAACTGGTGAATATCACGACGGTGAACGCGCAGATGTGCGCGATCGTGGAAGCGGTGACGGAGATCCGGGGGATCGGCGCCGGGGTGCTCAAGGAAGGGGGGGACCTGGACAGCGCGAAGCTGACAATGACCACACGTGTGGCGCTGCCGCTGGAGATGAGCCAGCCGGCGAGGGTGCTTAAAAGCGAGATCAAAGGGCGGTGGAGCGTGCGCGCGCAGGAAGGACGCAACGCGGTGGTGGTGGATATTTCCGCGGTGAAGGGGGAAGAAAAGATCAAGGCGCTGCCGGCTGAAACCGAGGAGCGGGTGAAGGCGCTCCTGGAAGAAGCGCAGGGGAGCAAGTGAGGCGTGTTTGGGCCTGGTTCAAACGGGTATGATCGCAATGACCATCCAACTTCTTTTTGCAGGCGATCGATGCTATTAAAAACGCGCATTCTGGCGGTGGCTCTGGTCGTGCTGGGCACGGTGGCGTTTGCGTGGGCACAAGAGGCGGAGGCGATCAAGATCCAGTTTCGGAGGCCGGAGAAAGTGGGGGACCGTTGCCTGGTGGAGACGGGTTTTGACGCCGAGACTTTCGTGCGGGTGGATGCGCTGACGGCGGCTGACATGCTGGAAGACATTCAGAGTTACGAAAAGCTCAAAGAGGGATACAAGTTCGTTTTAAAGAGGACGGCGAAACTGGAACGGCAGGTGACCGCGGTGGACAGAAACCAGCGGGCCACGCATGTGCTGATGAAACTGACCTCCATGAGCGAGCGGGTGTCCAATGAAAAAGGAGGGGCGGCGAAGTTTGAGGACCCGATCAAGATCACGGGCGTCATCAAGCCGTACGGCCCCTCGGTGTTCACCGGGGGGCGCGAACGCAAGCAGCAGAACCGATTGATGAGCGACATGGCGCCTGAGGTGTGCATGGGCCTGGACGCCTACGACTTTGACGCGGTGTATGGAACGACCGAGAAGAAAAAGCCCGGGGACACCTGGCCGGTGAACGCGCAGGCGCTTAAAGATGTGCTGGACGCCGGGCGGTGGAAGGTGGAAGGGCCGCTGGACATCACCGGAGAGGTGAAGTTCGTGAAAGTGGCGGTGCAGGCCTCGCAGGAGTGCGCGATCATCGAAGCGGTGACGACGCTCAAGAACGTGCACACCGGGCTGCTTAAGCAGGATAAAGAACTGGACAAGGCCGAGATGGTGATGACCGTGCGCGTGGCGCTGCCTCTGGATGCCAAGCAACGCGGGCGGGTGCTGACGAGCGCGATCAAGGGAAAGCTGAGCGTGCCGGCGGCGACGGGGCGAAACGCGATAACGGTGGATCTTTCAGCGGTGCGGGGGGAAGAGAAGGTGAAGGTGCTGGCGGCGGAGGGGAAATAGGGGGAAAGGTATAAGGGACAAGGTAAAAGGTAAAAGGCAGAGGGTTGCAGAAAGAGTGGAAACCAAGAGCGGATTTTTTACCGCGAAGGCGCGAAGACGCGAAGGGAAGAGCCGGAAAGCAAAGAAGATCAAGATAGAGTCAACCAAAAGCAAATATCTGTGGCGTCCGGTCCTCAATCGCGGCATTTTTCAGACTTTTCTATTCCTCTTCCCTTTCCGATTTTTCCCTTAGCGCCTTCGCGCCTTCGCGGTAAAGGTTCTGCTTCTTTTATGCGCTTCCGGGGTTGGGGTGCATGACGGGTTCTGCGGAGAGAGCAGATTCAGGGGGATTGACGACTCAAGAGTTCACTTATGTCGGTGAAGGCGGTTGATCGGGAGCCGGCGGGACGCCGGCGCTCCCGGTTCAGACGCAGAATCCGTCATGCACCCTCTGGGGTTGTTTGGGGCAAGGCGGGGTTTGAAGGCCGGACGAAAACACGCATAATGGTGGGCTTGTTTGCCCGGGCATGCCCGGGCTTTGTTGATGCGGACACTTTAAGAGCACTTGGGAGACATACACGTGAGCACCACCGGCCAGCCCATTACCTTGACCAACGGCGTCCTGAACGTTCCTGACCAGCCCATCATTCCGTACATCGAAGGTGACGGCACCGGCCCGGATATCTGGCGCGCATCGCAGATGGTGTTTGATGCCGCGGTGGAGAAGGCCTACAAGGGCAAGAAGAAAATCGCGTGGAAGGAAGTCTACGCCGGCGAAAAGTCCTTCAACATGTTCAAGGCGACCCTCGGCGAAACCAAGGCTTGGCTGCCTGATGAAACCGTCGAAGCCTTCAAGCAATACATCGTGGGCATCAAAGGCCCCCTGACCACCCCTGTGGGCGGCGGCATCCGTTCGCTGAACGTGGCCCTGCGCCAGTTGCTGGACCTGTACGTCTGCCTGCGCCCGGTGCACTACTTCACCGGCGTGCCCACCCCCGTCAAGCACCCCGAAAAGGTGGAGATGGTGATCTTCCGCGAAAACACCGAAGACATCTACGCGGGCATTGAATTCGCCGCAGGTTCGGAAGAGGCGGAGAAGTTCAAGAAGTTCCTCAAGGAAACCTTCCCCAAACAGTTCACCAAGGTCCGGTTCCCGGACTCGGCGGGCTTTGGCGTGAAGCCCGTCTCCAAGGAAGGCACGCAGCGCCTGGTGCGCGCGGCGATCAAGTACGCGATCGAGCACAAGAAGAAGAGCGTGACCCTCGTCCACAAGGGCAACATCATGAAGTTCACCGAAGGTGGATTCCGTGACTGGGGCTACGAGCTGGCGGTGAGCGAATTCGGCGGGACCGTGATCGACGCGGGCCCCTGGGTGAAGCTGCCCAACGGCATCGTGATCAAGGACTCCATCGCCGACATCACTCTCCAGCAGGTACTGACCCGTCCGGAAGACTTCGATGTGATCGCCACGCTGAACCTTAACGGCGACTACCTGTCTGACGCCCTGGCGGCGCAGATCGGCGGCATCGGCATCGCTCCCGGCGCGAACATCAACTACATCACCGGGCACGCGATTTTCGAAGCGACCCACGGCACCGCGCCCAAGTATGCCAACCAGGACCGCGTGAACCCCGGTTCCGTGATCCTTTCGGGTGAGATGATGTTCCGCCACCTGGGCTGGCACGAAGCGGCGGACCTGATCATCAAGGGCATGGAAGCGGCGATCGCGGCCAAGACCGTGACGTACGACTTCGCCCGGCAGACGACCGGCGCCAAGGAGATCAAGTGCTCCGAGTTCGCCAAGGAAATGATCAAGCACATGGGCTGAGCTTCCGGAAGTTTTTAAGAGAAGATTCAAGGCAACCCCGGCTCATGCGGCCGGGGTTGCTTGTTTTTGCGCCAGTGGGTTGTGACGGCCCGGGGTGTGCCGGGGGCGCATGCGGTAGAGGAGCCGATTAATCAGGCTGATAGACTGGCAGATGGACCGGGGAGAAATCCGGCGCAAGGCGGGTTGATTCTGGAGTGTGAAGATGGAAGAAAAGATTTCGTTGGAGTTTTTGAACAGTGCACGAGTCAAGACACTGGTGGGCGGAGTATGCCTGACGTGGGTGTGCCTCTATCTGCGGCTTGACGCGTGGAATCATTTCACAGGGATTACATGGAGCCCCGGCTCGGTGGAGATGTCCAATGGCTATCAGCGGATGATGGCGTGGATCGATCTGTACAACCTGGGGATGTACACGGGTGTGGCGCTGGTATTGATTGCGGTGTTTGGGTGGCGGGAGAAAGCTTTGGGAGGCTGGACCCATTGCGGGGATGCGGCAGAAGGTAGAGGCAGAGAAGATTAACCACTAAGGCACGAAAACGCGAAGGTCGGAGAAGTGGAGCGGTGATTTGCGAATTACGAGTTAAAGGCGGGAAACCGGGGTTGTGTGGGTACTGGTTGAGGGGGTTTGCTGTGGGCGCGGGCAAGACATGCTCACGCGGACGAGAGCATGGCACACCCGAGTGGGTGATTCGTGAATGTAGTGCCCAAACGGGGAAGAGGGACAGGTACCTAAAAGAAGGGGACCAGTCCCCGCAGAGTGAAGAATTCAGATGCGATGGTTCAGCCGGCGGCGCGGGCGGATTTGCCGGAGGCGTTTTGGGCGAAGTGGTTGAGCATCACTTCCAGGGGGATGCCGGCCTGGCGGGCCGCTTTGGGGAGCAGGGAGTGGCTGGTGTGCCCGGGGATGGTGTTGACTTCGAGGATCCAGGGGCGGTTTTGCTCGTCGACGATGAAGTCCACCCGGCTCATGTGGCGCAGGCCCAGGGAGCGGGCGACGCGGACGGTGATGTCCTGCATCTGGGAGAGGATGGGGGCGGGGACGTCGATGTCGAAGAGGTATTGGGTGTCGTCGCGGGTGTACTTGGCTTCGTAGTCGTAGAAGTCGGTGGCGGGGATGATGTGGATGGGGGGCAGGGCCTGGAAACCGGCGCCGATGTCGATGACGCCGATGGTGATTTCCTTGCCTTTGATGAATTGCTCGGCGAGGAGGTCGGTGTGGCGGGGTTCAAGCTCTGCGCGGGCTTTGTCGACCTGGTCCTGGGTTTTGCAGATGAAGAGGTCGATGCTGGAGCCTTCGCAGGGGGCTTTGATGACCATGGGGGGGCCAAAATCCAGACGGTCGCCGGCTTTGAAGGACTGGTAGCGGGGGGTGGGGAGGCCGGATTTGACGAGGGTGTCCTTGGTCCGGGTTTTGTTCATGCAGAGGGAGGCGGCGCCGGCGCGGCAGCCGACGTAGGGGAGGTTTCGGGATTCGAGGATGGTCTGGAGCGCGCCGCCTTCGCCCCAGGAGCCGTGGAGCATGGGGAAGATGACGTCGCCGGGCCAGGCGGCAAACTCGTCAAGGGCGGAGAGGTCGGTGGGGAGGATGTCTCGCTGGACGACGTTGTGGCCGAGTGATTTGAGGGACTCGGTGACGGTGCCGCCTGACATGAGGCTGACGGGGCGTTCGCGGTCGGGGCCGCCGGCGAGGACCATGATGTTGAGCTTGGATTGCATAGCTGGCGCCTCCATGCGCGAGGGTGACTGTATTTAATATCGGCAGGATGGGGCGCGGGGGTGGAGAAAATGGAGGGAGGGAGCAGGGGATTTATGAATTATGAGTTACGAAT
>CAZIWA010000123.1:0-8556 GCA_964542875.1 uncultured Phycisphaeraceae bacterium | reverse complement strand
TGGGCCTGGTTGTAGGTTTTGATGAGGTACCTGCACAGAAGCCTGCGGTGGGCGCGGTAGAGTTCGCCCTGGATGGTTTCCAGGTATTTGCTCCAGCGGTCGTTGCGATAGGTTTCCCAGACGCGCTCGGGCTTGCCGAAGTCGATGGGGAGGTCGTAGTTCCAGAGGTCGATGCGGGAGCCGTCCTTGAGGTGGGCTTCGAAGATGAACCAGCCGTCAACGGGGGAGGGGAAGGGGGAGAAGACCGACCAGTGCTGCTGGAGGCGCAAGAGGGCGGCGGGATAGCGCCAGGGGGCGACATAGATGCCGGTGAGGTCGTCCACTGCGGCGGTTTCGCCGCAGCAGAGGCGGTTCATGGTGCGGTCCCATTTGAGGTTGTCCATGACCGAGAAGTTCAGGAGAACGACGTAAGCCAGCGCGAGGGCGCAAAGGATGCTGGAGATGACGCCCTGGCCCAGGCGCATGGGCCGGGGGGCAAGCCAGGCGATCCTGGGGCCCAGGCGGTAGCGGTTGACGCAGACCCATTTGTAGAAGGTGTCGCCCAGGGAACGGGCGGGCTCCAGGGCGAGGACGGGGGCGAGCGGGAAAAGAAGGGGTGAGTGACGGCAGGCTTCGATGATGCCGGCGAAGCGGATGTGACGGGTGCCGTCGGATGTCTGGACGACCCAGGAGTCGTTCTCCAGCATGATCTTGTGGATTTCAGGGTCGCTCTGGCAGGGAACCAGCGGCGTTTGAGGGAGCAGGAAGAAGGTGCGCAGGAGGAGCCCGGTCTGCCGGCAGAACTGGCAGTTGCCGTCGTAGTAGAGGGTGAGCCCGGTGCGGGCGGGGGTGGCGAGCTTGTTGAAGAGCCAGTCCCAGGCGAGGGTGGGGATGAAGGCCAGCCACATGACGATGCCGGTCCAGGCGAAGATGCCGACGGCGAGGCCGAGGCCGAAATTGATGTGCAGGCCGATGAAGAGGATGGCCGCCAAGAGGCGAAAGCGCTGGTTTTGAAAGGGGATCAGGAGCAGGAGCCAGCCGATGCGCTCGGTGTAGAAGACGAATGTGCCCAGGGGGGCGTGGAGCGCGGGTTGGTCGCGGAGCCAGAGCATCATGGGCTTGGCCATGGCGTCGAGGTGGCCGGCGAGGTACATGGCGCGGCCTGATGTCCAGATGACGCGGTCTTTGCCGTAGGAGGCGAAGAAGTAGAGGAGGCAGGCCTGGACGAGGAGCGCGATGGTGGCGAGGCTGACGTAGTAATTGTCGGTTCTGCGGGGGAGGGAGTTGCGGGCGCTGTCGACGGAGAAGCGGGCGCCCAGGGGGAGGAAGGCGCCCCAGAAGAGGAGGAGGTTAAAGAGGGTGTCGCCGGACTGGAGGATCATGGGGTTGCGGTTTTGCAGGCTGACGAGCATGACCCAGGAGGCGATGGTGGCCAGGCGGGTGTGGAAGCCGGCGATGAGCATGAGCGCGAAGGCGGCGGAGAGCGCGAACATGAAGGAGCCGCCCCAGACGCCGCCGAAGGCCATGTGGAGGGAGAAGCCGGCTTCGCTGGGGTTGAGGCGGATGTTGTCGATGCGGGGGAGAACGCCGCTATCGGTGTAGAAGGTGACGAAGTCGCCGGCGCGGATGGTGAGGTCGTACAGGATGAGGAGGCCCAGGCCGATACGAAAGAGGGCCAGAGAGCGCAGATCAAGCCCGAACATGGAGACGATGGTTTGCTGGAGGGGTGAGCGGGCGATGAGGGGCTCGGGCGCGGGGATGGGCTCCACGGGCTTGCCCAGGGAGCAGGCGTTTGGCTGGGCGATGGAGCAACTGGGGGCGGCGTCGGTCATGGTGGGATTAGTTTAGCGGGGAGGGCGCGGGGCGGGGTTGGCGAGATTGCCGCGGCGGGGTTTGCGGTGGTGATTAAGGGCTGTTGGAATGCCCAATTAGTACGGAGCAGCGGGGTATGGAGTTCGGCTGATGGGATTACTCCAACGCAGACACGGCGAAGAGTGCCGGGGGCGTGTTTTCAGTGGGGTTCCCCCCGTTTGAAGGACGGTGGGGCAAGAAGCGTTATGGTGTCGTTGTTATCCGCCGCGCCAGGCGCGGCCGTTGAGGTAGACGGCTTTGCCCCAGTCGAGGTCTTCGACGAAGAGGTAGCAGGCGCCGGAGCGGAATCTGCGGCCTGCTTTGAGTTCGCGGATGAATGTTTTCTGAAGGCTGGTATGGGCGGGTGCCTGGTCGAGGTTTTGGGGGGTGACGGTGAAGGTGGGGAAGACGCGGTCGAGGGTTTGGCCGTCGGAGGCGCCGGGGCAGGGGACGAGGTAGGTTTCGCGCAGGAAGCGGACGATGTTGGAGCTTTCCGGGAGCACCTGGGGGAGCTGGTTGTCCAGCAGCCAGGAGGCGCAGTTAAAGCCTTTGAAGGGGCGGTCGGGGAAGTGTTTGGTGAAGAAGGTGGCGGCGCGGGCGAGGGATTCGCCGCATTGGGCGTGGTCCAGCGGGCCTGAGGCGGGCATGTGGAAGCCGATGGTGGGGTCGCCGGGCTTTAAGGCCAATTCCCACTGGGATTTGTCGAGGGCGACCTGGCCGGGGACGGCGCGGCCTTCAGGGTCGATGCGGGAGCCGATGAACTGGGTGTCGGTTTCGACGAGGGTTGCGCCCCAGGCGTTGGGGTCGTGGGCCTTGTCGGCATCGAAGCACTGGCCGTCGGCGCGAAACTTCATGCCGTGACCGGCGAGGGCGACGACCTGGCGGGTGCGGGTGTTCCGGTAGACGTGGTAAGGGAGCCAGCCCTCGTCGAGGGTGTATTGGAGGCGGCCGAGCTGGTAAAGCCGGCCGGTGAGGTGGTGCCAGATCCAGCCGAGGGATTTAACGCCCCAGACGCCGGTGCGGGTGACGCTGTCGCGGGCCCAGATTTCGGTGTCCTGGAACATTTCACGGGTGACCTGGGGGGGGATGTCCCGCTTGGCGTGGAGGGCGAGAACCTGCTTGAGCCCCGAGAGGATGATGAAGACATTGAACATGGAAGCGCCGGGGCCGGACTTTTCCGTGAACTCAGGCCATTTGGCGATGTGCTTGTATTGAACGTTGGCCAGATCAAAGAGGGCGGCGTGGCAGTGCCAGGCCAGGCGCAGGGCGGCGGGCCGGTTGTGGAAGAAGTCCAACGCCTTGAGCGCCTGGGCGGTCATCTCGTCGGACAAGCCAAGCTCTTTGGAAACTTCGCGGACGTACTGGGGGGTGAGGAAGACCGGGTGAGAGCGCGGGTAAGAAGCGGCGGTCTTGTCCCAGTCTTCCCGGAAGACTTCCAGGTCCTGCGGCGAGAGGGAGAGGTCGCGGGCGGTTTGATCAAGGGTGAGCGTGTGGGGCATGGGATGTAAGGTACATAGGAAAGGTATAAGGGAAAAGGTACGAGGGATAAGTTAAGAGGGGGGGAGGTTGGGCGTTGCCTGAAAATCCATCAGACGAAAGAGAAAGGTCAAGAACGCCCTCATCCGGCCCGGGATACCGGGCCCCTTCGCCCTGAGGGGGAAGGGTTTTTCAGGCAAAGCCTAGAGGCGGGCGAGGCGTTTGCTGGTTTGCACGAAGGTGGAGAGGTTGGTGAGCCGCTGGCGGGTTTTGGTGAGGTCCGCGGGGGTGGCGAACATGGGGCGCACGGGGTGCATGACAAGGTTTCGCAGTTCGTTGATGCCGTGGCAGAGGGAATCAAACTTGTTGGCGTTGGTGAAGCCCAGGGTGTCACGGAGACTGGCGTCTTTGCGGACGATGGTGAGGAGCTCGTGCAGGGTGGCGCCGGCGATGGGGCCGATGTCGACGCCGTCGCGGCGGGAGAGCTCCCAATAGCCGACGATGCGGGCCTGCTTGTCACGGTCGAGGTGGGCGATCCATGTCCAGGGGTCCTGGTGGCGGCGTTCGATGACGGTGGCCAGATGCGCCTCCAATTCGGCAAAGAGGGGATACATGGCGCTGCGGACGTGGTGCTTGTTGAGGTCCGAGAAAGTGATGAAGCCGATGGGAAGGCCGGCATCCGAATCAAGGATGGCGGCGATGGTCTGGGTTTCAAACGCCTCAAGGAGGGCGTCGAGCCCGGTGAGCCTGGGGAGGGTGTGATTAAAGACAAGCTGCATGCAGAGGGGCCAGGGAGCGGGGGCGTCCGGCGCGTGCTGGAGGGCGTCGCGCAGGGCGGCGGTGGAGATGAAGCCGATGGGCCCACCCTGGGCATCGGTGACGATGAAATGATCCAGGAATCGGGATTTGGCGAGGTTGAGCGTGTCGCGCGACACCGTGGAGCCGACGGTGAGGGCGAGGGCGTCCTTGAAAGGGACGCAGAGCTCGGTGAGATCGATGGCGGGGAGGTTCATGGGTCGATGGTAGGCCAGGAAGGGGCGGGGGACAAGGCGGGTTTTATACGCGGGAAGCAGACAAAGGTGAGGGTGACGTTTTTTGTGAGTTGGGCGCGAGGTCGGGGCCAAACGTGTTTTTCGTGTGAGGCGGATGAGGGGTTTTTTGCTGCGGGGCGCGTGCAGGACATGCCCACGCGGAAGAGAGCATGCCACCGGGAAGGAGGTGTCGGAGTTCAGCGGAGCTTGAGGGTGAATTGTGCGTCTGTGGAGACGCTTTGGACGAGGAAGGCAACTCGGGAGCGGCTGTTCCAGTTTTTGGGTGCGTAATCCCTGAGGTTGACTTTGAACTGGCCTGTTTCGCTGAGCTTGAGGTACTTGATGGGAGGCTCATTTAAGGCGCGCCAGCCGTCGGGAACATGGGCGGCGGTGTTGGTCTGGCTGAAATAGAGGTAGAGGCGCTGCGGTGGATTTTCGGGTCCGTCAAACTCGACCAGGATGGCGAGGTTTCCGGTTTTGGGGGAGCCCAGCGGGGGTTTGGTGGTGGTGATGGTTCCGCTTAGGAGGGAGTGGTTGTAAATGCCCCAGCCGGTGGCGAAGCCCCAGATGCTTCTGGGGCCGACCTGGACCTGGATGGTTTTGTTGTTGAGGAAAGAGGCGGAGTAAGCGCCGGGAGGGCCTTTGAGGACGAAGGTTCTGGTGTTAGTGAGACCGGTGGAGAAATAGGGGCTTGTGCGTGCGTCGTCGTCAGGCGTGGTGTCTGATTCGGCCACGGGGGTTGAGGCCGGCGCGGGAGGCGCAGCAGGAGGACGCTTGGCCACGGGCTCAGGAGCAGGGGCGGCCGGGACGACGACGACTGCGGCGGGCGGCGGGGCGGGGGCTTCGAAATTGAGCGCGGGGGCGTCGTCGCGTTGAAGGGCGTCGAGGCGCTTGTTGAGGCCGGCGAGGTAAAAGCCGACGGCAGCGGCGTCTTTGGAGTTGGGGGGATAGTTTTTGCAGGCATAGACGTAAAGCGGGCCTGCTTTACTGAAGAACTCAAACTGGACGCAGGGGGTGGATTCAAGGCCCAGGTCGTAGTACCACTCGGCAAGCTCGCGGGCCTGGTCGGCGGTGAGTTTTTCGGAAGGGGTGAGGGCGAGCTGGATGTATTGATGGAGCTTGGGGAGGCGTTCCTGAGAGACAAGGGCGGCGGCGGTTTTAAAGTCCATCAACTCCCGGGTGAGGGTGACAAGGAGTCTGTCCACGGTTTTTTCATCAAGCGGGTTGGCTGCGTGCTTTTCAAGCAGAGGCTTGATGTTGTTGTATGCGCCGGTCTGGAGGCTGTAGAGGGCCATTCTCTGATTCATCCAGCGGGTGAGGTCGTCGCTGGGCCTGGTGGTTTTGAGCAGCGCCTGGGTTTGGGTCAGCTCGTTGAGGGCGCCGGCATAGTCGCGGGCTTCGGCGAGCCGCTGCGCGCCGGTAAGGGAGGATTGGACGATGGCCTGGATGACCTTCTGAGGGATGGCGGGGTCGGCGGAGCGCATGGCCAGGGAAATGGCTTCGGATTTGACCCGATACCGGAGGGTGGGGCTGGCGGCGACCTGAGGATTGGGGAGAAGGTCGATGAGCGCGACGGCGGCGAGGCCGATCTGATTTTGGGTTTTGGCGTTGAGGACTTTGGGTTGAACGATGGATTTAAGGAAGTCCGCATCGGTCATCTGGGGGGATGCGGCGTCTTGGGCCGAGGCGTAGGACGCCGCGAAGGCGGCCAGGGTGATGGCGGCGGCGAGGATGGCTGAGCGAGTGTGGCGCATGAGTAAGGGCTCCCGAAAGTGGTTTAAAGGATACCGCATGAGGGAGGGGATGGTCGATGTCAGATGTATTTTGAAGAAGAATCGAGGAGTGGGGAGTTGGGGTGTCCAACGGGAAGGGGGACAGGTCCCGGGAAGAAGGGGACCAGTCCCCGGAGAGGTTGGTGAGTCGTTGCGTTAAGGGTGTGCATGGGCGGCCCTCACCCCAGCCCTTTCCCGGGGGAGAGGGGGTAAGAGAGGAAATTCGGTTGACTAATCAAACGATGGAAAAAAACTCTTGACATCGGGAAAATTGAGCGTATTCTTTGCCCTCCCTCATCAGGGCCGCCGGCGTGGCGGGCCTGGAATGAAGGGGAAAAGCGGACTCCAAATGCTTCCATCAAGCGGTCAAATCCTGAGACTCAGCCTCATCGCCCAAGCAGGGCAGATGTCGAGCGATGGCTTTGCGTACCGGGCTCCCCTGCAAGGGATCGGGCTGGAATCGGGCACAGACATCAGGGCTTCCCAAAGCTGACAGAGACCCCATCAACGGTCATCTTCAAGCGCCTGGGAAGCCGACACCTTCCCAGGCGTTTTTCGTTTTGCGATTTTCTTCCACCCTCATTCAAAAGCGAGGACACATGGGTCAAAAGTCTAATTACCTAAACCACTCCTGAATACCTCCGGCGCTGCCTGGCGTCAGTGATGATTCGCCAAGGCACGTTCCGTTCAAGGATTCAGAAATCAGGGGTGATAGCTGCCCATAGCTCTGTGATGGAGCGCCGGTGTTTAGCCGGAGGCCGTTGGTTTGATTCCGACGTGGGCGGCGAAGTCTGTTGCATACGCTCAATGGCTGAGCGTCAGACCAAGAATCTGAAGTTTGCTGGTTCGATTCCAGCATGCAACCCCACCCAGTGCTGTCTGAAAAGACGGCTCCACCAGTTAGACGGTTTGGACAATCCCCCTTTCTGACCGGCCGGGTTTGAGCTTAAGGCGCCTTAAACGCCCGCGGCCAGGCCCGGCGACGGAAGTCAGGCCAGCACCCTGGATTCCAAGGCTGGAAAAGGCATCTCACTCAGACGGGCCGACGCGAAAGCCAAGGCGCGGAGAGGTTTTGCCCGGCCCAGCCCAGGCGCCAGGCGTCCGCTTGATCTTCTGGGTCATCGAGCAAGGAAAAGCTGAACCGTCTACGAATTTCAATCCGGGCGAGGCGTTCTCGCCCGGCACCGATACGCCGGCATGCACTGCCCCATCGTTTGAGATGAAGGCCTTTTGAAAAAAAGGCCCGGGGTGTCTTGCCGACATGAATGTCTCCCTGGGGTCGGCCCGTTTCCGGGGCGGGCCGGCCCCTTACACAAAGGCAGGAATCACCGGCCACAGAAAGAGAACCGCTTATGTTCACCCACACCAATGCAAAAAACGAGTTCGCGGTTGTCGTGCGCGACAACAACTACATCAAGCTTCTTCCCCCAGGCAAGCACTGGCTTTTGGATGTGACGCATCCGTACAAGCACGTTGAAAAGATCAGCGCACTGGCGGGCGTGCTGCAGCACAAGCTTGCGTGGCAGATCCTCAACGACCCGGCCAACGGGGCGTACTTCGACACGGTGACCGTGCCCGATGGGCATGTGGGGCTGTACTGGATCGACGAGCTTTTTGCGGGATTCCTGCCTCGCGGGGTGCATGGGGTCTTTAAGGGTCCGCGGAAGGTGAAGACGCAGGTGCTTGCCGCTGTGCCGGGCAAGACCGTGGAAGGGGTGGATCTTCAGCCGATCCTCGTGCACCCTCAGGCGTACCAGTACCTGGAAGTGATCACCGTGCCTTTGGGCAAGGTGGCTCAGTTCTCGATGGCGGGTAAGCCGCTGGGCGTGTTTGAGTCCGGCCAGTACGTGTTCTTCAAGCAGCCTCAGGGCATCGCGGTGACCGTGCTCAGCGTGCGCGAGAGCGTGCTGGACATCTCCGGCCAGGAGATCATGACCCAGGACAAGGTGACGCTGCGGTTGACCTTCCTGGTCACCTACAAGGTGACGGATTACGCGCTGGCCTTCGACCACGAGGGCGATGTGGGAACCGCGCTTTACCGGAACGCGCAGCTTGCGCTGCGCGCATCGGTGGGCGGGCGTTCCTTGGATGCGCTGCTTGCGGGCAAGGAATCGCTTGGCGAAGAGATTTCCCAGGCGCTGGCAACGTCGGCCAAGGAGCTTGGCGTTGCGATCAAGACCGTCGGCGTGCGCGACATCATCCTCCCCGGAGAGATGAAGACGCTCTTCAACCGGGTGCTTGAGGCGCAGAAGGAATCCGAGGCCAACATCATCAAGCGGCGTGAGGAGACGGCAGCGGCGCGGAGCCAGGCGAACACCGCGAAGCTGTTGAGCGAAAGCCCCATGCTGTTGAAGCTGCGGGAGATGGAGCTCCTGGGCCAGGTGCTGACCGGGGCGAATGTGACGCTTGTCGTCGGCGAGGGCGATGTGCCGCAGAAGGTGCTTTCG
>CAZIWA010000122.1:0-16378 GCA_964542875.1 uncultured Phycisphaeraceae bacterium | reverse complement strand
ACCGTATACTTTCCTCTCCGAAAACCCAAACGCCTCGCTAGCTCAATTGGTAGAGCAACTGACTCTTAATCAGTTTGTTGATGGTTCGAGTCCATCGCGGGGCATTTAAACTAACACCGGCTCACAAGGCCGGTGTTTTTGTTTGCATTGCCCTCTGCTTGTAGCAGCTTGCCCATAAACTCTGAGGTAAGTCGGATTAGACATCCTCGTCGTATTCCGACTTCCCGTATTACGGCCGAATTTCAATTCCCCCATCAGCTGCCAAACGACCCACAAATCCTTTTTCTCGGCTTTATAGGCACACCGCCTGGGCAATAGCGCTATTTTAAACCCCCTTCGCCAATTTCGCATGGCGCACCTTGGCCTTCTGCCCCACCCTCTCTTTAGGTTAAACTTTCACCAATCCCGGGCCTAAGATATCTCGACCTAACATCGGCACTCCACACGAGCCTAAACATGAAAATCGGATCCGAATCATTCGCCGCACGCCGCGCACGCCTCCACGCTCAACACGCCGCGCTCACCGGCCGCCTGAACCAGATCGACACCGACTGGGACAATGGCGTCCTCAATCGCTATCGCCACCCCGTCCTCACCGGGCAACACATCCCCCTAAACTGGCGCATCGACTTTGACCCCACGCGCAACCCCTTCCTCATGGAACGCCTGGGCATCAACGCCATTTTCAATTCCGGCGCCATTGAGCACCAAGGCCGCATCCTCCTCGTCAACCGCGTCGAAGGCTATGACCGCAAATCCTTCTTCGCCCTCGCAGAGTCCGCCACCGGCATCGACCAATTCAAGTTCCACGACAAGCCCGTGGTGTTCGCAGAGAACGACGATAACGAAACCAACTGGTACGACATGCGCCTCACCCGTCACCAGGACGGCTGGATCTACGGCACCTTCTGCGTCGAAAAGAAAGACACCTCCAAAGGCGAAGCCGACACCTCCGCAGCCATCGCCTCCTGCGGCATCGTCCGCACCAAAGACTTCACCAACTGGGACCGTCTGCCTGATCTGGTTACCCCCTCCCCACAGCAGCGCAACGTTGTCCTTCACCCCGAATTCGTCCAGGGCAAATACCTGCTCTACACCCGCCCCATGGACCACTTCGTCAGTGCCGGCGGCAAAGGCGGCATCGGCTGGGGACTGGCAGACACCATGGAGCGCGCCGTCATCACTCAGGAAACCGTGATGGAAGAGCGCGTCTACCACACCATCAAGGAAGCCAAGGTCGGCCCCGGCGCCACCCCCATCAAAACCAAGGCGGGCTGGCTCCACATCGCCCATGCCGTCCGCGAAAACGCCGCAGGCCTGCGCTACGTCCTCTACGCCTTCCTCTGCGATCTGAACGAACCCTGGAAAGTCATCGCCCGCCCAGGCGGCTATCTCCTGGCCCCCGAAGGCCCCGAGCGCATCGGCGATGTCTCCGACGTCCTCTTTTCAAACGGCGTAGTCGTCAAGCCAAACGGCGAACTCTTCCTTTACTACGGCTCCTCAGACACCCGCCTGCACGTCGCCACCTCCACCATCGATGCCCTTGTCGACTACACCCTCAACACCCCTCCAGACCCCCTGCGCACAGCCTTGTGCGTGCAGCAGCGCATTGATTTGATCCAGAAAAATCACGGCCTTGTCTGATCTCCCCCGGCACCCCATCTTTGCACATCCCCACCCGCCGACCATTGCCCCCCGGCCCGGGATTGCTATCTTTCCACGGTCATAACATACGGAGTCTGCACATGGACAAGATCAAAGTCGGCATCATCGGCTGTGGCAACATCTCTTCCGCCTACCTCACCAACGGCCGGAAATTCCCCATCCTCGACATCGTCGCCCTCGCAGATACCCTGCTTGACCGCGCTCAGGCCCGTGCCAAGGAATTCAACATCCCCAAGGCCTGCACCGTCGATGAACTCCTCGCTGATGAATCCATTCAGCTCGTCATTAACCTCACCATTCCCGCAGCCCACGCGGAAGTCGCCATCAAGGCCATCGAAGCCGGCAAACATGTGCTGAGCGAAAAGCCGCTTGGCGTCACGCGCGAAGAAGGCAAAGCCATTCTCGCCGCTGCCAAAAAGCACAAAGTCCGTGTCGGCTGCGCACCGGACACCTTCTTTGGCGCAGGCCACCAGACCGCCCGCAAGCTCATCGATGAAGGCGCCATCGGCCGCCCCGTCGCCGCCACCGCTTTCATGATGTGCCGCGGCCACGAAAGCTGGCACCCGGACCCCGCCTTCTACTACAAAGCAGGCGGCGGCCCCATGCTCGACATGGGCCCCTACTACATCACTGACCTCACCCAGCTCCTGGGCCCCGTCACCCGCGTTGTCGGCTCCGCCGTCATCGCCATCCCAGAGCGCACCATCACCAGCCAGCCCAAGCACGGCCAGACCATCAAGGTCGAAACGCCCGATCACGTCGCCGGCAACCTTGAATTCGCCTCCGGTGTCGTTGCCACCGTCATCACCACCTTCGCCGTCGTCGGCGCGGAATACTCTTCCCCCATCACCATCTTCGGTACCGAAGGCACCCTTAAAGTGCCGGACCCCAACGGCTTCGACGGCGAAGTCAAACTCCTGCGCCGCGGCTCCAAGGAATGGGAAACCGTCGCATTCCAGCACCGCACCGGCTACGGCCGCAGCGTCGGCGCAGCAGACATGGCCTACGCCATCCGCTCCGGCCGTGAACACCGCGCCTCCGGCGAACGCGCCTATAACGCACTGGACATCATGCTCGCTTTCCTGGACAACGGCTCCACCGGCAAGCCCGTCGCCATCAAGTCCAAATACACCCAGCCCAAAGCCCTGCCCACCGGCTTGGCCGAAGGTGTGCTGGACGATTAACTAACCTTCTGAGCCCTTCGAACAATCCCCATCCGCTCGTTCCGCCCCCCTCTCCCTCCTGGGAGAGGGCTGGGGTGAGGATGTTCTTTTCGCCGACACTCAATTCGACGAATCCGAAGACCCGCCACCACCGGAATCTGAACTCCCGCCGCCGGAATCCGATGGTCCGGAATCAAACCCTCCACCCGAATCTGATGGGCCTGAATCCGACGGACCTGAGTCCGACGACCCCGAATCATGATCCGGTCCGCCATCGCCATCATGTCCGCCGTGACCGCTGTCATCCCCATGATGCCCATGCCCACGGTGGTGATGCGAATCCCCTGCATCGCCATGCGATTGCCCGCCATCGCTCCCGGGCATGAAAACAACCGGGCTCATCCGGTTGGAGGATTCCGCCCAGGGGTCCTGTGAATCATCACGCTTATGCTTGCCCTTGGCGCTCAGGCGCGAAGGCGCGGACAGCGCATTCATCACCACGATCACCCGCTTGGCGATGATGATCAGCAGGTACCCAATCAAAAACGCCAACACCAGCAACGCCAGCGCGAGCCCAAATTGGCTCATGAACAGGTCACCTTTGTCGACGTTCGGCTTCAAAGCCTGCAGAAGTATTGGCGTCATCATTCAAATGCATTCCCATCGGGCTGCTTGCGACTTTACCAGAGCCGGCCCATTTGGGTAAGCACAAATCCCATCCCGATCTCCACCTGTTCCAACGCTTAGTTTTCTGAGGCTTGAATTTAAGCCTTCGCAAACTTGTCCAGTTCTGTATAATTCCCAGACAACCATCCTTTCCAAGAGTTCCCATCATGACGCAGACCCCCGCCTCCACCCCCGCCGTCCCTCAGCCACCTCAGGTTTCCTCCATCGCCAAAGCGGCCGATACCTTTAACTACACCGTCGATAACACCGATATCGATCTCTTTACCCGCAAGCTCCGCTCATTCGTCCCACCCAATGGCTTTGATGCCCACGTCCATTGGTACGACCTGCGCCACCTCTCCCCCGGCACGCCTGACAACGCCTTCCCTGGTCGTCTGGACATGGGCTTTGACGCCATGCTCAAGCACCAGTCCCTCTGGATGGGCGACCGGGTGATCAAAGACAGCCTTGCCTTCCCTTTTCCCTGCAAACACTTCACCCCCGATGACTTCTGGCCCACCAATGACTTCCTCATCGGTCAGCTCAAAGGGCGCCCAAACTCCCGCGGCCTCATGCTCATCCACCCCAGGCACGACCCCGCCCAGGTGGAAGCCTACCTCGACGCCCACCCGCAGATCCGTGGCTTCAAGGTCTACCACTTCTACGCTCCCCGGCCCGACACCTTCAACGCCGATCAAAGCGAATTCCTCCCAGAGTGGGCCTGGGAAATCGCCAACAAGCGCGGCCTCTGGATCACCATGCACATGGTGCTCAACCACGCCCTCGGCGATGCCCGCAACCAGCGCTACATCCGCGAACGCTGCATCAAGTACCCCGGCGCCATCCTCTGCCTGGCTCACATGGCCCGCGGCTTCAACGGCTACACCAACGTCGAATCCATCGACTCCATCAAAGACCTCGCCAACGTCGTCTTCGACACCTCCGCCATCTGCGAGCCTCACGCCTTTGAATGCATCCTGAAGACCATGGGCACCCGGCGCGTGATGTACGGCAGCGACTTCCCCATCTCCGAAATGCGCGGCAAGGCCATGAGCATCGGCGACGGCTTCCTCTGGCTCTACGACCACAACTTCAACT
The DNA here is from genome assembly GCA_964542875.1 of uncultured Phycisphaeraceae bacterium. Taxonomy (GTDB): domain Bacteria; phylum Planctomycetota; class Phycisphaerae; order Phycisphaerales; family Phycisphaeraceae; genus CAZGOM01. The sequence continues at coordinate 11,786 of CAZIWA010000122.1, read as the reverse complement.
GGTCCACCTGGACGCTCGGCCGCCACACCCTCGCCGGCATTGAATCCCTCCTCGCCTTCAAACAGGCCTGCAAAAACCTCGGCCTCTTCGATACCGACATCCAGCGCCTTTTTGGCGACAACGCCCGCCAAACCCTCGGCATCGCCCCCACGCCCACCGGCGATCTCTGCCAGAACCTCTATAAGCAAGCCAAGGAAATCATCCCAGGCGGCACCCAGCTCCTCTCCAAGCGCCCCGAGATGTTCGCCCCCGACCAGTGGCCCAGCTACTACACCGAAGCCCACGGCTGCGAAGTCGTCGACATCGAAGGCCGATCCTACATCGACATGTCCTACAACTCCGTCGGCGCCTGCATCCTGGGCTATGCAGACCCGGACGTGAACGCCGCCGTCGTCCGCAGAATCTCCCTGGGCCAGGCGTCCGTGCTCAACTGCCCTGAGGAAGTCGAGCTCGCCAAACTCCTCATGCAAACCCACCCGTGGGCACAAATGTCCCGTTTTGCCCGTGGCGGCGGCGAAGCCATGGCCATCGCCGTCCGCATCGCCCGAGCCGCCACCGCCCGTGACGAAGTGATCGTCTGCGGCTACCACGGCTGGAACGACTGGTACCTCGCCGCCAATGTCCCCGGCCAGGGCCAGGGCGCTAAGGACGGCCTCTCGGGCCACCTGCTCCCCGGGCTCGACCCCGCAGGCGTCCCCCAGGCCCTCGCCGGCACCACCCACACCTTCATGTACAACAAGGTCGACCAGCTCAAGAAAATCCTTGAAGACCGGCCCAGCAAGATCGCCGCTGTCGTCATGGAAACCACCCGCAACCAGGACCCTGAACCCGGTTTCCTCGAAGCCGTCCGCGACCTCTGCGACAAGCATGGCGCCCGCCTGGTGTTTGATGAAGTCTCCATCGGCTGGCGCCTCGCCCTTGGCGGCGCGCACATGAAGTACAAGGTCTACCCAGACCTCGCCGTCTTCGCCAAAGCCCTCGGCAATGGCTTCCCCATCAGCGCCGTCATCGGCAAGGCCGCCACCATGCAGGCGGCCCAGGGCTCGTTCATCTCCAGCAGCTACTGGACCGAAGGCACCGGCAGCGCCGCCGCCGTCGCCACCATCAAGAAGATGATGATCATGAACGTCCCCAGCCACATCAACCGCATCGGCGAAAAGATGCGTACCGGCGTCATCGCCCTCGCCAAAACCCACGGCCTCACCATGAAAACCATGGGCCACCCCTGCTGGGCCGTCGTCACCTTCGACGGCCTGGAAAACTACCAGCCCGCGGCGCTCCAAACCTACTTCACCGCCAAAATGCTCAAGCACGGTTTCCTCACCGGCGCAGGCTTCTATCCCATGATGAGCCACCAGGACCGGCACATCGACGCCTACCACGCCGCGTCAGACATCGTCCTCCACGACCTCGCCGCCAGCATCAAGGCTGGCACGCTCCTTCAGGACATCGGCGGCCCCGTCAAACACACCGGCTTCGCCCGCCTGGCGTAACCCCCACCATCTCTATCGCAACGCTTCTGGCCCCCTCTCCCTCCTGGGAGAGGGCTGGGGCGAAGGCCGCCACGCATGCCCTTCAATGCGGCAGCGACTGAAAACTATCCGACACCGTCGCCGAGGTCAGTTCTTTCGACGCCACCACGCCATCGGCATACAGCATCCCCGTTTGATCCGCATGCATCCGCAGATTCGTCGGCATGATCACCCCGCCTGCCCGGTAAAGCAGGTCTGACGCAATCGATCCGATGCTGTATGGCGCTTCCCCCACGATCGGATGGTTCGACCCCGCAGCGCTCCACCGATACGCAGGCAGATAAGATCCCGTCGCGTAAAACCCGCCCACCACGGTCTGCGTCTCCCATCCGCCCCACACGCCATACCTCGAAGGCTCCCACCACTGGCCGATCGCAGCATACGACATCCAGTATGTATCCACCGGATACGTCTTATCCCACGGCACGCCTCGCTGCACCCCGGACGTCGTCGGACATAAAAACGGCGGCTTGCGCCAGATGAAATTCGTCGCCGTCGGCGACGACACCGCCACCCAACCTGAATCCACCTGCTCCAGCTCTTTTGCAAACGAACCTTCATCCATCAGGTACGGCCCAATATCCGTCCGCCAGCTGTTGGCCGTATGAATCACCACGCCGCTGGCATTCATGATGTTGCTCGCCCGCAAGATCGGCGGCGTCTCCCGGTTATTAAGCGCATACTGCACATACCCGTGATAGATCGTCCGCAGATTCCCCTTGCACAACGTCGCCTGCGCATTTCCCCTCGCCTTCGACAACGACGGAAGCAGCAAACTCAGCAGGATCGCCACAATCGAAATCACCACCAGCAGTTCGATCAACGTAAACCCGCGGTTGTGCCTTGGCATGGTGCCTCCCTGAAAGAAATGCGCTCCCGGTTCAAGCAAAATGCGAATACTTCTCTTGCATCAAAAGGCGGCATTCGCCCAGATGCCGTCAAAAACACCAATACAACCGGTTGCAATCAATATGCAGACTTCGCTTGCCCCTGTCAATGCCCCTCACCCGGAATTCCCCCATTCCCCATAAACTCATCTTGCCCATCCTTGCGCAAAAATACACAATGATGTGAACAAATCCATTTCAGCCGCGTCTGCCTCTACCGTCGGCATTCCACAGGAAAATCAATCATGAGCAAGCTGACTCAAGCCTACGACCGCGGCCTCGACGCAGGCCGCAAGTACGCCCCGAACCTCGAAAGCGGCATGAAAAGCAGCATTGAATTCATGCACCGCGAGTACCCCATGCTCGCCGGCATGGACCTCGCCGCTGAAGTCGTCAAGTTCGACAACCAGCGCATGAGCAGCCCGCCAGACCCCATCAAATTTCCCGAAACCCGCGACGTGCCGGACATGGTCCGCCAGGAACGCGCCGGGTTTTGCGATGGCGCAAAGGCTGCCGGCCTGGCCGTCACCCCTCTCCACGTCGCATTCTATTACTCATGGACCTTCTTCTACTCCCGCCGCATCAACACCCGCTACGTCGGCCTCGCCACCCCGCAAGGCGAATGCTCCGCCGTCTACATGGCCGACAGCGCCGAAGGCGGTCCCCTCTACGGCCGCAACTGGGACGTCTCCCGCACGCCCTGGGCCTGGTCCTTCATTGAACCGCCCCGCGTCGGCGCGGACGGCTCGAAAAAAATGACCATGAAAGGCGTCTCCTGCTCCGTCTTTCTCGATGATGAACCCGAGAATCTCTTCCCCGTCGACGTCTTCGCCCTCATGCCTCAGGATTGCAAACACGTCAACGACGCCGTGGAATTCCTCGACCGCTACAAGGACTTCTGGGGCCCCAGCAACCAGTTCCTGGCCGATGCCGACCACAACTCCGTCGCCATCGAAAAGGCCAACTGCAAAATGGGCGTCCGCCAGTCCACCAACGGCGTCTCCGCCGTCGGCGCCGTGTCATACATGATTCCCCACATGCGCAAATTCAAGGAAGAACGCGGCAAGCTCTCCATCGCCCGCCGCGGCTGGACTCTCGAAAACGCCCCCGACTGGAAATACTGGCAAGGCGCCGATCAACGCTACGAGCGCATCCTCATGCTCGCCGACAAACTCGGCAAGCTCGGTAAACGCGCCACCCTGCAGGACATGGCCAACCTCATGACCGACCATGATGTCCCCTATCCCGCCCGTGTCTGCCTCGCCGGCGAAAGCGACATCGGCACCATTGACGAACGCGAGTGGACTCTGTGCAGCCACTCCGAAGTGCTCGAAGGGCCCAACCGCCGAATCCTTTTCTACACCGTCGAGGGCGACAAACCCTGCTACGAAACGCCCCCTTACCTGGTCCTTGGCGAAGACATCGAGCCCAAGGAGGAGTGGAAGGCCAACACCCGTCCTCTCCCGCCGGTAGCCAAGAACCCGCGCCCCCGCATCCACGCGGAATACCCCGCCCTGCGCTTGATGGTCTGATTGCTTTCGTAAACTCGGCGTAGGTCGGACAAGGCGTCCTCATCGTAATCCGATATCCCGTTTACGCCCGAACTTAAACTCCTCGCCATCTGCCAAACCACATCCAGGTCCTTTTCTCGCTTTATCGGCGCCGCGCCCTCAGGCAGAAACGAGCCACGCCCGAAGCCGGGTGGAAGTCCAGTCCAGCGCCACCACGACAGTCAACAGCAAAAGCAGGCTGGCAAAGACGGCTCTGTGATCGAACATATCCACATAGAGCTTGATGTAATACCCGATCCCGCCCGCGCCGACGATGCCGAGCACGCTGGCCGCCCGCACGTTGTACTCCAGCATGAAAATGCACGAAGAATAAAACTGCGGCCGCGCGCTGGGCCAGACCGCGAACATGAACTTTTGCAGCCCCGAAGCCCCCATCTCCCCCAGCGCATCCGACGGACCCGGGTCGATCGCTTCAAAAGCCTCATAGAAAAACTTTGTCAGATACCCCACCGAGTAGCACGCCAGGGCCAGCACCCCGGCAAAGGGGCCAAGCCCCACTGCGGAAACAAAGATCAGCGCCCAGATCAAAGACGGAATGGTCCGCACCACATTTAGTAGCAGCCGTGTTGGGCGCGTCACCCACCCTGGACAGAGATTCTTGGCCCCCAATGCGGCCAGCGGCCAGCTTAAAAGCACCGCCAGAAACGTACCCACGATCGACATCTGCATGGTTTCCACCAGCGCCCAGAACAGGTCCCGCCACGGGAGGCTGCTCCACTGCTCCATGCTCGTGGGAACCATCCGTTTAAAGTAATCAAGCACGCGCCCCAGCGCCCCAAAATGACGCTCAGGGTCAAACTCAATCACCGACGCTCCCCACGCCAGCAGCGCCAGGCCCCCCATGATCCAAAGCCCTGTGCGCGCATATTGCGCCCAAATGCTCGTTTTGGAAACAACCGGCGCCACGGCCTGCGGGGCACCCCCCGCGTCAGGCTGCGCACCCAAGGCGGCGCTGTAGCTTTGCCCGCGATCCTGCTCCCGCGACGAATCAAAAAACAATCGCCCCTGGTCAAGCCCCACGATCCGATCAGAAAAAGCCTCCGCCAACCTGCTGTCGTGCATGACGGTGATCACCGTCAGATTGTTTTCCCTGGCCACTTCCTGAAGCAGCCTCATCACGGACATGGCGTTGGCCGGGTCAAGTGATGCGATGGGTTCATCGGCCAGCAAAATCGCCGGGTCCTGCATAAGGGCCCGGGCAATGGCCACGCGCTGTTGCTCCCCGCCTGAAAGCCTGGAGACACGCTGACCGGCCCGGTGCTCAAGCCCCACCCGTTTTAGCAAGCCCGCGGCGCGCTCGCGCTCTGATTTTGGAAAGCCCGCCGGGAGCAGAGTCCAGCCGTGCCGCGCAAGGCATCCTTGAAGGACATTTTCCAAAACCGTCCGCTGTTTCACAAGCCGGAGGTCCTGGTGAATCGTGGCCACCTTGCCTTGGATAAAAGCCCCGCCAAGGCTGGGGACCAGCCGTTTGGAGAGGACTTTCAGGAGTGTGGTTTTGCCTGAGCCCGAAGCGCCCAGCACGGCAAGCATCTGGCCCTGCGGTACCTCAAGGCTGACGGAATTCAGCGCCCTCACGCCGGAGGGAAAAACCACTCCGACCGACTCCAGCCGGACGGTTGCAGGTCCGTTCGTGCCGGAAAGTTTCGCCGGCTCTGAGGATGTGGTTGGCGCGAGGGTCACTTACGGGTAAAGGTTTGCGGGTCCACGCCCAGAACTTCAAACGCCTCAACCGTAGCTTTCACGTGCTTCTCCGGGTCCACCTTGACCAGATTTTTGGTGCCGTAGACATCCGCCAGAAGGTCGGGCTGTTCGCCGGAGAGCTTCAGCAGCGCCTGGCTGATCTTGTCCTTCAAAGGCTGGCTGATGCCTTCCCGGGCCATGATCACGTGCGTCGGCACGCTGGGTGTGCGTGCGATGATCCGGAGCTTCTTCTGCGTTTCCTCCGGAATGTAAACCCCGGCGCGCGGGCCTTCCATCGTGTAGAAGCTCACCGCGCAGACATCCGCCCGGCCGGCGGCGACAGCCTCAAGCGCGAGGGTGTAGCTGCCTGAGAAATCAACCGACTTGAAGACTTCCTTCGGATCCTGCTTGGGCTTAAGAACGCCTTCCTTTACCAGCCGGCTATAGGCCATCAGGTAGCCTGACGTGCTTGTCCGGCTGGTGAAGGCGATCCGGACCTTGCCTGCATTGGCCTTGATGTCCTCAAGCGATTTGTACGGGCTGTCTGCGCCAACCACGAAGATCGAGTCGTAATCGGTTCGCAGTTCGCCCTTCGCGTCGGCCCGCTGCTCTGCAAGCAAAATGGTGGCGCCTGCCTCGCGCCGCGCCAGCAGATACGGAATCGAATCGCTGTAGGCGATGTCCGCGGTCTTGCTCGCCAGTGCCTGCACCGAAGCCGAGTATTCCAGCGGCACCACCGTGCTCACCGGCATGCCCAGTTCCTTCGTGAGGTACTGGGCAACCTTGTCGGCGTGCTCCTTGAGCTTGGCCGGGTCCTTCTGCTTTTGAAACACAAAAACCAGCTTCTCCGGGTCCTTGCCGGCAAGCGCGGTCTGATTCCAGGCCACCACACTCAAAAGCAAGCCCACAAGGGCGATAAAGCCAAGCAGTTTCAATGATTTCAGAGCCACCTTTGTTCCTCCTGCAGTGCGTGGCGCAAGGCCATCGCGGGTGTTGTGTTTTGGGCGTGCAATCGTATGGATATTGAAGTTAATTCTCAACTATCAATTCGATTAACTTCATCTCCTTTTCACGCCGCCCCTCATCCCCAATGCGCAAAAAAAAAGCCGCCCGGATGGTCAACCCATCCGGGCGGCTTTAAATTCAAAAACCGATCGCGGTTTACTTGCTCAAAAGCGCAAGCTTCGCCAGACGATCCAGACAGTTGGGGTATTCGCGCTCAAACAGTTCGCGCAGCTTCACGGGGTCGGTCACGGGCTGGTTGTTTTCCCGGGCCGTCAGCGTGCCGGTGCCGATCAGGCTCAGCAGGGAGTCAACCACCTGTTCCTTGCTCTTGGTGCCGTCCAGGCTCCGCAGCACTTGACGGTCCAGGTCATTGACCTGAATCATTTCGTGCCGGGCGTTGGTCACCCGGTTGGAGGTTTCCGCCATCGCGCGCACCATGCCGTTGGCCTGGGGGTTTTCCGAAGGTTTGGCCAGGTAAGGCGCAGGCAGCATCGAAAGCTGCACATGGCCCAGCGTGTAGCACTGCAGCAGGCTCGTGGCCAACTGGTTGAAGTCGTTCACGGGGTTGGCCGCGGCGCCTTCGGCCAGCGGACCGCGCTTGCGGGCTTCCGCCAGGATTTCTTCGAACGTCACCGCTGCCGGTGCGTGTTCGATCAGCATCATCAGCGCATTCTTCACAAACGGATCCGTCACGGTGATGCTGCCGCGCTGGCTCTGGAACTGCTCAGGCCCGGTGCCCGTCAGGTCATGCTTGGAGCCATCGGTCTTGGGCACGATCGCGCAGGTCGCCGAGACATACATCCCGCGAACCACGTGAGGCTGGATGTTCCGGTTGATTGCCACGTTCTGGTGCACGATCAGCGTCTGCCGGAAAGTGCGCCGGCTCAGGAAGTCCATGTACTGCTCCATGTGGATCGCGTCGGGCGCGATCGTGCGCAGCGTCTTCTGGACTTCAGCCGGGAAGCGGGAGTCCATCATCTCGAAGATGTTGGATTCGCCAAGGAACTTCATCCCGTGCTTCTGGGCCTTCTCCACGAACTGGAAGAAGTAAAGCGGGTTGTTGTTCTCTTCCAGGTATTCGTGCAGCAGGTACGTGTCGGACTGCTTGCGCAGCATGTCCACCGATTCCTTGAGCATCGCCGAGTAGCTGTTGAGCTGCGCCGGCACCGAGTTGGCCAAAAAGTCCAGCAGCGCGCGCGCCTGGGCGATCTTATCGCTCACGCCCACGAACCGGCCCGAGTGGTAAACCATCATGTCGCGCAGCATGCCCGACATGTGCCAGCCCGGGTACACGTTGTAGCTGATGTACGCGATGCCGTTGGGGTTCAGGTTCTCGTTGGAGATCGCCAGGACCTTTTCTTGCAGGTCCAGGGAGATCCAGGAAAACACGCCGTGGCAAAGGATGTAGTCGAACTTCCCGTAGGAAGCGTCCACATCGGCGATGCTGGCATGCTTGAATTCGATGTTCGTCAGCCCGAGTTGTTCGACCATCGCCTTGGCTTCGGCAACCTGCCGTGAAGAATAGTCCACACCCACAAACTGGGCGTTGGGGTAGTTCACGGCCAGGGGAATCAGGTTCCCGCCGGAGGCGCAGCCCAGTTCCAGCACGCGAGCCCGGTCGGCCATGACCGTCTTGATGCCAAAGAGCTGGCCGATGGTGGCCAGCCGGTCAGGATGCGTTTGCGCAAACGGGCGCGACTCATAAGGAACGGTGTCGTAGCTTGTGTGAGTCGGGTGGGCAACAGATTGAGTCAAGCGATTCTCTCCTTAAGAATTAGAAACACGGCCGACGGGCCGCCGGAAGTTAAGCAATGTCTGCACAGGGATCATATGCACAAACACGGCACATGCTAAACAACTCACCCCGATATTTCCCAAGGCCTTCTTGTCCAGCCCTACTAACATCCCCCGCAAACCACGTTCTGTCAAGAAATCCCCAACAAAGTTGATTGTTATGGCCTTTCCCGTGCCCGCCACGCCCTGCCGACCCACCGCCGGCGACCCAACATTCTTAACCCCCCCTCTTCGACCCGGAACCCGGGACACACGACTCGGAACCTCCATCCCCTCCTCCCCACCCGAAACTCACACTTTTCCTGTAAACACATCTCCTTCAAGCATTTTCGTCTCACCCGCCCTTGACGTCGGGGATACATGTGTAGAATGCCCATAAGGGGAATGTCTGATAACTCCGGCGACATCCACAGGAAAATTGATAATGGCCAAGCGTCGTCTCAAACTCGGCGAAATCCTGAAGCAATGGGGAAAAATCGACGAACCCAAGCTGCAGGAAGCTCTCAAACTCCAGCAGAATGTGCGCAAGCCCATCGGCGAATTGCTCGTTGAACTCGGCTACGTGCCCGACACCGTCATCACTCAGGCGCTCGCCTCGCAGTACGAGATGGAATACATCGACATCGACATGCCCGATGCCGTCAAGAAGGAAAACATCGTCAATGAATCGATGATGCCCAAGGAGTTGATGACACGCTATTTCATCCTCCCCCTCTCCAAGGAAAACGGCAAGCTCAAAGTCCTCATCAACAACCCCCTTGACCTTGAACTTCTGGACCTTCTCCGCTTCCGGATGAACACCCAGATCTCCACCGCTCTGGGCAACCGGCGCCAGATCAAGGAATACCTTGAGCGCGCCTTCAACAACACCAGTCAGCAGGTCGCCGACACCATCACCGCGATCACCACCGACAAGTCCATCGACATCACCACCAAGACGCAGGACCTCGACTCGTCGATGGATGAGAAGGCCGATGACGAGGCCAACCAGGCCCCTGTCGTCCGCCTCGTCAACCACATCATCTATCAGGCCGTCCAGGCCCGTGCCAGCGATATTCACATCGAGCCCTTCGCCGACCGCGTTCGCCTCCGCTACCGCATTGACGGTGTTTGCCACGAGCAGGACAAGATCCCCAAGCGCACCCAGGCCGCCATCATCGCCCGTCTGAAAATCATGGCCGGCGTGAAGATCGAAGAAAAGCGCATCCCTCAGGACGGCCGCATCAAGATGCGCATCGACGACCGCATGGTCGACTTCCGCTTCTCCTGCTGCCCTTATTACCACGGCGAAGGCATCGTCATGCGTATTCTTCGGCCAGACGCCGTGCGTCTGGGTCTGGAGAACCTCGGCTTCCGTCCCGACACCCTGGAAGTCTTCAACAAAGTCATCAAGCGCCCCAACGGCATCTTCCTCGTCACCGGGCCCACCGGTTCGGGCAAAACCACCACGCTCTACTCCGCGCTCAACCTGCTCAACCGGCCCGACAAGAAAATCATCACCGCCGAAGACCCGGTGGAATACAACTTCAAAGGCATCAACCAGGTCCAGATCAACGAACACATCGGCCTTAAGTTTCAGCTCGTGCTCAAGGCCATGCTCCGTCAGGCGCCCAACATCGTGCTCGTGGGTGAAATCCGCGATAAGGAAGTGGCCGACGTCGCCGTCCAGGCCGCCCTCACCGGTCACTTGGTGTTCTCCACCCTCCACACCAACGACGCCCCTTCCGCCTGCACCCGTCTCATCGACATGGGCGTCAAGCCCTTCCTCGTGGCCTCTTCCATCCAGGCCGTGCTCGCCCAGCGGCTCGTGCGCATCCTCTGCCCCGAATGCAAGAAGCCCGACCCCACCCCCAACCGCCGGCTGCTCAAGCTCTGCGGCTTCACCAATGATGAACTCGTCGGTCGGACCCTCTACCAGCCCGTGGGTTGCCCCAAATGCGGCAGCACCGGCTACAAAGGCCGCCGCGGCATTTATGAAATGATGATGATGAACGCCGAACTGCGCGATCTGGCGTTCAAGAAGTCTCCCCTCAACCAGCTCCAGGCCGCCGCCGTACGGTCCGGCATGCGCACCCTGCTGGGTGACGGTAAACTCAAGATCCTCGATGGTAACACCACCGCGGATGAAATCTCCAAGATCGCGCAGGCAGCAGGCATCGTCGACGACGAAGAAGCTGCATAAAAAAGGCTCCATTCACACACTTCTGATATTCCATTCAATACAACCTTCGGAGTGATTCGATGTCCGCAATTCAAATTGACCGTCTTCTGGACGTGACCATTCGCCAAGGCGGCTCTGACCTTCATCTCACCGTCGGCAAGCCCCCCACCCTCCGCCTCAAGGGCCGGCTCGTTGAACTCAAAACCCGCCCTCTCGAACCCGGCGACACCGTCGGCCTCATGAAGTCCATCGCTCCCGAACGCGCCGAAATCGAGCTCCAGGAAAAAGGCGGCTCCGACTTTGCCTTCGCCTACGGCACCGAAGCCCGCTTCCGTGTCTCCATCTTCAAGCAAAAGGGCACCGTCGCCCTGGTTCTGCGCCGCATCCCCAGCAAGCTGCTCACCTTCGAGCAAATCGGCCTTCCCCAGATGTGCCGCGACCTCATCCGCCGCCCCCGTGGCCTCTTCCTGGTCACCGGCCCCACCGGTTCGGGTAAAACCACCACCCTCGCTTCCATGATCAACGAGACGCGCATCAACCTTGATAAGCACGTCATCACCATCGAAGACCCCATCGAGTATTACTTCCCCCACGACCGCTCGATCATTAATCAGCGCGAAGTCCACGTCGACGTCCCCGGCTTCTCCGAAGCCATCCGCCGCGCGCTGCGTCAAAACCCCGACACCATCCTCGTCGGCGAAATGCGCGACCTTGAAACCATCGAGGCCGCCGTCTCCGCCGCCGAAACCGGGCACTTGGTTTACGGCACCCTCCACACCACCGGCGCCTCAGGCACCATCAACCGTCTCACCGACGCCTTCCCCACCAACCAGCAGGCGCAGATCCGCGCCCAGCTCTCCACCAGCTTGCTGGCCGTCATCAGCCAGCAGCTCATGCCCAAGGCCGACGGCACCGGCGTCGTCGCAGCCTACGAATTCATGGTCGTCACCCCCGCCATCGCCAACATGATTCGTGAAAATAAAACCTACCGCATCGACTCTGCCATCCAGACCGGTAAGAAGTTCGGCATGCAGCTCCTCGACGACCACCTCTGGGACCTCTACACCAAGGGCCTTATCAACGCCACCGACATGGTCGATAAGTGCCGCAACCCCGAAAACGTCGTCGAGCGCCTCCACAACGCCGGCGTCACCGT
>CAZIWA010000121.1:0-16629 GCA_964542875.1 uncultured Phycisphaeraceae bacterium | reverse complement strand
GAGAGGGGGTAAGAGGTTTCGTGGCGTTGATGGATCAGGCGGGTTTTTTGGCGCCGATTTTGGATTCGGTGCCTTCTTTGAGGCGCTTGATGTTGCCGCGGTGGCGGATGACGACCATGACGCCCATGAGTGCCGCGGTGAGCAGGAAGGGCGCGACCTGGGCGGGTTTCATGGCGTTGTAGTAGCTGTAGGCGAAGACGAAGATGGGCAGGAAGATGGCGGCGGCGATGCTGCCGACGCTGATATAGCGGGTGATGAGGACCAGGAGAATCCAGAGGACAAAGGCTGCGGCGGCGGGGAGGGTGATCCAGGGCCAGAAGCCCAGGAGGACGCCCAGGCCGGTGGCGACGCCTTTGCCGCCTCGGAACTTGAGCCAGAAGGGGAACATGTGCCCGAGCATGGCGGCGACGCCGACGTAGAGCCAGTGCCATGCGTCGCCATTGGAGATGTTGCTTTTGCCGAACCAGCCCATGACGATGCCGGCGGCGACGACGGGGATGAAGCCTTTGAGGGCGTCGCCCAGGAAGCAGATGTAGCCCCATTTTTTGCCCAGAACGCGGCCGACGTTGGTGGCGCCGAGGTTTCGGCTGCCTTCTTTCATGAGGTCGACGCCGTGAGCCTTGCCGATGATCCAGGCGAAGGAGATGCAGCCACAGAGGTAGCCGATGACGGGCCAGATGTGCCAGGGGACCGGGCTTTTGAAGGCCTCGGTCTGCGCGGGGGCGGTGGCGGCCTGTTGGGCAAGCAAGAGAAGCATTGAGACTCCAGTCGTGGGCTAGACAAACTTAAACAGCTTTGGCGCGGCCTGATTCAGACGCGCGGAGCGAAGGGATATTGCAAGAAAAGAACGATCAGGGCCGAACGGCAACGCCTTCTTTGGCGGACTTGTAGATGGCTTGAATGATAGCGACGGCTTTGCGGGCCTGTACGCCGTCGATGTCCGGTTGAGTGGCTTTGTCGAGGTTATCGAGGAAAGCGGCGATGTTGCGTGTGTGGTTGGTGTAGTCGATGGCCATGGGGTCGGAGGCGCCGCCTGCGACTTTGCTTTTTGCGCTGAACTTTTCGCGGGTGGCGGGGTCGGCGGGGTTTTCGGTGCGGAACTGATAAGCGGTGAGCTCTTCGTTGAGGATTTCCGCGGTGCCGTCTCGGCCGGCGACCTGGATGCGGAGCATGGAGCCGGGCCACATGGAGGTTGCGCCGAGGATTTGTCCCAGTGCGCCGTTCTTGAATTTGAGGACGGCGACGGCGGTGTCTTCAACTTCAATGAGGTTGGGGTCGTGTGAGCGTTTGGCGGTGAAAGCGAAGACCTGCTCGACGGGGTTTTCGTCGGGCTTGAGGTTGGGCATGGTGTTGCCGACGATCCACTGGACGGCATCAACGCCATGGATGGATTGGTTCATCATGGCGCCGCCGCCGTCGTATTTGAGCTTGCCTTGCCAGCGGTTGGGGGCGTAGTAGGCGTCTTCGCGCCACCAGGGGACGTAGGCATTGACGGTGGCGATGGAGCCAAAGCGGCCCTGTCCGGCAGCGTCGAAGATGGAGCGGACAACGGGCTTGTAGCGGTTTTGGAAGAAGCCGCCCAGGAGGACGCCGTACTGCTTGGCGGCGGCGATCATCTGGTCGATGCGCTCGGTGGTGATCTCGAGGGGTTTTTCACACAGGACGTGGATGCCGCGTTTGGCGGCGGCGAGCATGGGCTCCAGGTGAGCGCCCGAGGGGGTGCAGATGGTGACGAGATCGGGCTTTTCCTTGTCGAGCATCTGTTCAAAGTCGGAGTGCCAGTTGCAATTGAACTGCTGGGCGAACTTCTGGCCTTTTTCCTGGTTTCGGCAGCTGCCGGCGACAAGCTTGACGGTGGGGATATCGCCCAGAGCGCGTGCGTGCATACCCGCGATGGCTCCGACGCCGATGATGGCAACTTTGCGGACTTTCGACATGCTCTGACAGGCCTTTCCAGTACCCGCCGGCGGGGCCGAGAACCGGCGCCTCCGGGGGAGTGTTCTTAAGTGCTTATGACTTCAAAAGAAGCGGTTACAATGTAGCTGGAAACGGAGTTTCCGGCAAACTTTAGACATTAGAAGTCCATTAAAAAAAGAGGATCAGGTCATGGCACAAACCCCAGGCGGCAGGGTGTACGAAGGAGATGCAGATCGGCTTTTACAGGACATCCAGGCTGATGAGCGGATTATCCTGCTGCCGGATGCGCGGCCTTCCAAAGTGCCGGACCGGAGCCCGAAGATCCGTGTGATGTGGGGGCAGCATTTGCTGGAGGATCTGCTGGCGGGCCGGTATCGGACACTGGTGTGCGCGGTGAACGACACGGACAACAAGTCGGGCATTGTGACGCAGCTTGCGACGCTGCTGCCGACGAGCCAGTGGGATGAGCCGTCGATCACGGCGCATGCCAAGGTATTCAGCACCGCCAAGAAGAACGCGGTGCGGGTGATCAAGTACGACATGGATGCCGTGGAGGTGCTGGCGATTTTGCGTCCCAGCACGCGCAGCTACCTGACGCTCAACGACCTGACACAGGCGTTTGGGATCGTGACGGAGATGATTGCCCGGCGGTCCGAGCGGCTGCCTTCGGCATCGGTGAGCTTCCTTGGCGCGCGTTCCAACGCGCTCAAGGCCGAAAATGGCCAGGAACCGAGCTTTGAAGCGGTGCTGGGCGCAATTCACGGCGCGGGGTACACGGGCGACATTTACCCGGCGCCTGCGATGTGGGAAGTGGCGCCGACGCCGGTGTATGCAAGGTACCCGTTCCCGTCGTCGCTGGACACGATGCGCAACGGCGGGAGCTGAAGACGGCAATCGAAGCCTGAGTTTTTTCTGCGACCATCGAGGCCGCAGAAAACAGGGAGCTATTCAAAAATAACCGTTGTCCATGGGCTGGGCTCGAAGAGCCGCTGACCCACGGCGACGGGCTTATGCCCCGAGGGGGCGAAGAAAAGGCAAACACCGGTCAACCGGTGCGAGGTTTTGCATTTCCGGGAGCAGTAACCTAGGTTGTAACGCCTGCGTGCTTACAGGGACGGTTCTAGATTCGGCACGGAGGCGGTGGTATGACACGACCCGATTTGATGCAGATGCGCCATGAGTGGGTTGGCTTGCTGGCGCGGGATATTTATCCCGGCGGCAAGGTGGCGGCCAAGGACCGGAACGCCAACGATTTTTTCAACGTGACCCGGTGCGAAGTGGATTGGGCGGCGGTGGCCGCAGCGGAGTGGGCCGATGCGCAGGGGCCGTTTTATCACAACGAGATGCTGAGGGAGTCGGCGTTTACCGCGCTGGAGGAATGTGCGGCGACATTCACGCTCGACGGCCTGGTGGGGACGATGGGGGACGCGAATTCGCCTTACTTTGCGCTGGTGGTGATGGCGTTTGCACTGGTGAAACTCAGGGATGGGGGGGCCAATGAGGCGCGGGTGGAGCGGATTACCCGGGCGTGCGAAATGCTTTTTGATACGGCGCTGATCAAGCGGCCCGCGGTGATGGAGTACATGAACGCAAGGGCGCTGGAAGCGGCGTCGCTGCTGGGGCTGCATCAATTGACGGGCCGGCAGGATTACCTGGACCTGTGCAGGCACCGGATGGATGCGCTGCTGAAGGCGCAGTACCCGTGCGGAGCGCAGCCGTACCACATCGGCGGGTGGATCTGGGGCCGGAGACCGGCGCAGGTGTATCAGCTTTTAAGCGCAACCAAAATGCTCTACGTGGGCCGGGCTCTGGGGATGCCGGAGGTGGAGGGGTTTGTGCGGCGGATCATGGACTATGAACTGATGTCCATGACGTGGCGGGGCGACACGCTGACGACGCCGTTTGAGGGGTTATACAAGGTCGCACAGGGGATTTGCCTGCCGTGGCAGTGGCCGCTTGCGCTGGCGATGGGTGATGCGAAATATCTGCCGATGGCGCAGGTGACGTACGATCGGTGGCTGGCGGGTCTTGATCGGACGTATTCGCGGCGGTTCATCGGGCGGTATACGGACCCGGCGCTGGGGCTGATGTGCATGCATCTGCTGGATGTGCGGTCGATGCCGGGGATGCCGACGCGGTTTTCGCCGACGCAAGGGATACATGCGCTGAAAGACATCAGCACCGTGTTTGTGCATGAGCCGAGAGTGGACATGGCGATGACGCTGTTGACGGGGTACAGCGCGTGGGTGGAAGCCGAGTGCGGTGACGTGCGCGTGCTGGCACTTGGGCCGGAAGTGACGGATAACCCGACCTACCGGAACTTCGGGACCGATGCGGTGCGGCTGGACTGGAAAGTGCCCAGCGAGCAGGATCAGTGCGAAGCCGTGGACGGGAAGGTGACGCTCAAAGGCCGGAGCTTCACCAAATGGGATTCGGAAAACGTCAAAGGCGCGGACCTGGCGCGGCTACATACCCGGGAGTTGGAAGTGACGATGGCGTACGCGCAGCGTGAACTGACGCTGACGTACAAGACGATTCAAGACAAGAGCGTGGAGCCGGTGTCGTCACGGATTTTGCTGCTGATTGGCGTGTTTCCCAAGGAAGCTCCGGGCAAGCTGCGGATCGGTACGCAGGAATGGGAGACGCCCGCAGCGGGGGTGAGCGGCGCGTATCGGGTGGAAGCGCCGCCAGGACCGGTGGCGTTTGAAGCGCCCGATGGATCGCGCGTGGAAGTGACCATGGAGGGCGCGGGGGCGGAGCGGATCGTGGTGGAGCGGGCGGCGTTTGCAATGCGTGACGGCCAGGTGGTGAAACCGGGGAACGATGGCTTTTTACGGTTGTCGTTTGAAGGGACGGATGTGCTCAAGGCGGGCGTGCTGCGCTTGAGGTTTTATGTCGGTGGCTGAAGAGAAACAAATTTGAGCGGCAAGGAGCATTGATATGGGTTTCAACATGGGCAAGAACCGGCCGAGTGTGCGTGAGATGAGGCGGGAGATGCTGCGCTTTTGCCTTGAAGAGGCCTACCCGGGCGGGAAGCTGAATACGACGGATTACAAGCCTTTTGATTTCTTTCGGGTGACGCGGGGTGAATTGGAATTCGCGGCGGTGGCTGCGGCGGAATGGGTGGACGTGAACGGGCCGGCGTATCAGGACCCGCGGCTGCCGGAGGTGGTGTTTACGGCGATGGAAAACGCGGTCAAGACGTTTCTGGATGACGCGGCAATGGGCCGGGCGGGGGATGGGAATTCGACCTATTTCGCATTGGTGCCGATGACGATGGCTCTGGTGAAGCTGCGGGAAGGGGGCGGAGATGAAAGCCGGATTGCGCCATTGGTGGAGAAGTGCGTGTGGGCGTTTGATACCGCGATGGTGAAGCGGCCGCCTGTGTTGGGGTATTTCAATCCGCGGGCGCTGGAGGCGGTGGCGGCGCTGGGGCTGTATCAGTTGACGGGGCGACAGGATTTTATGGATGTGTGCGAGAGCCGGATGAAGACGATCCTGGCGGTGCAGTTTGCATGCGGTGCGCAGCCGTACCATATTGCGGGATGGATCTGGGGGCGGCGGCCATCGCAGGTTTATCAATTGCTCAGCGCGGCGATGATGCTGTACGTGAACCAGGCGCTGAAATGGCCGGAGGTGGACGGGTACGTTCAGCGGATGATGGATTACGAACTGGTGTCGATGACGCCGCGTGGGGATACGTTTCAGTCGTGTTTTGAAGGGCTTTATAAGATCAGCCAGGGGGCATGCTCGCCCTGGCAGTGGCCTTTGGCGCTGGCGATGGACGATGCGAAATATCTGCCGATGGCTGGTGCGGCGTATGACCGGTGGCTGGAGGTGATCGATACGCAGGTGCCGGTGCGGACGGCGGGCCGATACCTGGACCCGGTGATGGCGCTTTTGTGCATGCACCTTGTGGGGCCGCGGGAACTGCCGGAGAGGACGGAGCGCTTTGAGCCGGCGCCGGGGGTGACGGCGCTTAAGGACATCAGCTCGGTGTTTGTGCATGAAAAGGGTTTTAGCGCATCGATGACGGTGTTTACGGGGTACAGCGCGTGGATCGAGGGGGATTGCGGGGATGCGAAGCTGCTGGCATTGGGGCCGGAACTGACGGATTCGCCGACGTATCGGAATTTTGGAACCGACCCGCTTCGGATGGATTGGAAGGTGGCCAGCGAGCAGGATCAGTGTGAGGCCGACGGCGGAAAGGCGGTGCTCAAAGGGCGCGGGTTTACGAAATGGGAATCGCCGGATGTGCTTTGCAAGGATGTCACCAAGCTGCATGCGCGGCACATGGGCGTGACGATGGTTTATGAAAACGGCGTGATCACGCTGGATTACAAGACGCTGGAGGACAAAGGGTCTGAACCGGTGTCGGAGCGGATTCTCCTGTTGCTGGGCGTGTTTCCCTGGAGCGCGCAGGGACGGCTGAGGATTGGAGGCCAGACGTGGGAGACACCCGCAGCGGCGACGCCGGCGGACGGGTACCGGTTTGAAGCGCCGATCGGCGTGGTGGAGATGGGTGCGCCGGATGGATCAAGGATTGAGGTGGAGCCGGGGATACCCGGGGCGCGGCAGGTGGTGGTGGAGCGGCCGATTCCGTCGATGCGGGATGGGTTGGTGGTGAAGCCGGCGAACGATGGATTTTTGCGGGTGTCGTTTGAGGGGAGCGGGGTGTTGAAGGAGGGACGGGTGATTGTGCGGTTTTATCCCGGTAGAGGATGAGGGAAAGGTAAAAGGTACAAGGGATAAGGGATAAGGCAGAAAGAGCGGAGTGGAGGATTATCTGTGTGCGGTGGCGGCCGTCTCCCCGGCCCTCGCTCAAGGGGGGAGGGGGCAAGAAGTGCTTGGGGCGATCAGGGTTCGTGGACTGTCGCTAAAATGTTCGGGTGGAACAGAAACCTACTGCGAATGGAAAGAAGCCGGTCATTGGGATCACCATGGGGGAGCCTGCGGGGATCGGGGCCGAGGTGATTGTCAAAGCATTGGCGGACCCGGCGATTGCGAAGCTGGCCCGGTATGTGATTTACGGGATGAATGAGCAGCTAAGCTATGCGGCGGATCTGGCGGAGATCAATCCGTTCTGGTGGCGGGTGCAGCATGATTCGCCTCGGCTGGAGCACGACCTGGTGCATGACATGGTGGTGCTGGACTACGACGAGTATTCGGTGTTGTCGCAGCCTCAACCCAAGCCGTCGAAGCAGGGGGGGCAGGCGAGCTTGAATTTTCTGGATGACGCGGTGATCGCGGCGATGAAGCCGGTGGGGGACCCAGGGCATATCGATGCGATCGTGACGGGGCCGATCTGCAAGGAATCGTGGGTGATGACCGGGTGCAAGTTTCCTGGGCATACGGAGTTTCTGCAGCACCGGACCAAGAGCAAGCGGGTGGCGATGATGTTTGTGGCGCCGAAGCTGAATGTGATTCTGGCGACGGTGCATATTCCGCTGATGGATGTGAAGAATTTTTTGACGATCGGCGCGGTGTTTGACCCGATCGACATGGGAAATCAGGCGTGTTTGAAGCTGGGGATCGCGAAGCCGAAGATCGCGGTGTGCGGGCTGAACCCGCATGCGTCGGAGAATGGGCAGTTTGGGGATGAGGAAGAGCGGATCATCACGCCGGCGGTGCAGGTGGCACAGGCGGCGGGCATCGATGTGAAAGGGCCGTTCCCCGGGGATACGATTTTCATCGATGCAGTCAACGGGAAATACGACCTGGTGGTGGCGATGTATCACGACCAGGGACTGATCCCAGTGAAACTGCTGGGCTGGGATGACGCGGTGAATGTGACGCTGGGGCTGCCGATCATCCGGACGAGCGTGGACCATGGGACGGCGTTCAATATCGTTGGAAAGAACGTGGCGAACCCGGGGAGCATGAAGGCGGCGATCCGGTTGGCGGTGAAGATGGCCGGGGGATGAAGATGTTTTGAGTGTAAGATTTGTAATTTTAAATGTTTAGGATAGATTTGGAGATGGTTTGGATTTTTTTGATGGGATAATTTTATAATTAATTTGTTTTATATTTATTGATTTGTTGGATTTGTAGGGTAGTATTGTGGGGGTGAAGTTTTTTGGGGTTATTGGTGTACGCCTATTGGGCGGGAGGGCGGTTTTATGCGCATGAACTGGTGTGGGGTTTTGTTGGTTGGGGCGGCTGTGTTTGGGGTTGCTGAGGCGGTGCGGGCGCAGGGGGGTGCGGGTGGGCAGACGGTGTTGATCGAGGCGGAGACGTTTGAGGGCAAGGGGGCGGGAGCGGATTCGGGGCCGCGAAGGATTGTCTGGGGGGAGAACGATTACAAGGCGAATTTTGCGAATGCGAATCTGAGCCGGCAGGCGGGGTGCCAACTGGGCAAGGTGAGTCCGGGGACGGGGGCGATGGAGACGCGGCGGGTGGTGGATGTGCCGGCTGACGGGGTGTATCGGCTGCTGGTTCGATATGAAGCGCCGTTTGGATTTGACTATGGGTTTGAAGTGACGGTGAAGCAGGGGGGAAAGACCTTTACGCGGACTTTCGGAAAACCTGAGAGCAGGAAGCTGTGGCCGTTTGGCGAGGGGATGAAGTCCGAGGTGGTGTGGGACTGGAGCGCCAACGAAAACATCGTGTGGGAGGGGGATGATTTTGAGATGAAGCTGGAGAAGGGAACGGCGACGGTGACGATGTGCGCGGTGACGGCGGCAGAGGGGCGGGCGCAGGCGAATCGGAACATCGATTGCTTGATTTTGACGAGTGATTTGGAGGGGCTAAAGCTGAGGCTGGAGAAGGAGACGAATATGCCGCTGGCGTCGTGGCTGACGCAGGCGGGGGATTTGTGGATGCGGGTGACGAACAAGAATGCGACGACGGCATTGAAAGTGACGATTCCGGAGATGGCTGTGCCGGGGCCCGGGGAGAAGCGTGAGGCGGTGGTGGTGGATGTGGGCGCTGGAGAGACATCGGGGTGGGTGGAAGTGGGCGGGATGCTGCAGACGTTCACGCCGGGGCGGTGGACGCTGAGCGCGGCATCGCCGAAACCCGCCAAGGGGGCGGCGGCGGAGCCGGAGTGGGTGGTGGAGTTTGGCGGCCCTGCCGCAGGCGGACCGGTGTCGCAGAAGCGGTTTGAGGTGAAGGGCCGGGCCCTGGAATTGGCGTATGAGGCGAGCCTGCGTGATGTGGGGGTGGAGAAGGGGATCAAGCCGATCCGGGATGTGCTGTTTGGGTATCTGGCAGAGCTGGAGAAGGTGGATGCGCCGGGGAAGCCGCCTACGAAGGTGGCGGTGTCCGGGATTTCATTTGGGTATCGGCAGGGGGATGATGAATACAACGCGGCGGTGGACCGATTCAACGCGATGCTGGGGCTGAACGCGGCCTCGGGGCGCGGGGGCAAGGTTGTGAAAGCGGAGCCGACGGCCGGGGTGATTTTGCCGTTTGGGAAGTCATCGCGGGAAAAGATGAAGGAGACGCTGGAAGCGATGAAGGCCAAGGACCAGTTGGCGGGGGTGGCGGGGTTCATGATCGGGAGCGAGACGGCGAACAACCTGTTTGCGGGGGCTGAGAGCGATGATGGGGGGTATCGGGAATTTTTGAAGGCCAGGGGCGTGAAGCCGTCGGATTTGTATGCCGAGTTCGGGGAGGATTGGTCGAGGGTTTTGGATCAGCGGCATCAGATGGGGGCACGGAAACAGAGCTTAAGCGAACGGTATTACGGTGAGTTGTTCGACCATGAATTGCGGGTGCGGGAAGTGCTGAAGGTGTCGGATGCGCTGAGGGAATTCGTGCCGGATGCGCTGGTGGCGATCAACTTCAATTCGTATATGGTGCCTGCGGAAAAAGGGGCGCCTTGCCTGGGGCCGACGTTCGCGTTTGCGACGGCGTTTCGGAAGAAGGCGCTGACGCTGCCCTGGGTGCAGGATTACATGTTCTGGATGCCGGTGGGTTTTCATGGGATGCAGTTTTTGAATGTGGACCTGATGCGGGCGGGGATCCGGCATTACCCGAAGCAGGCGATGGCGGCGTCGGTGATGCCGCAGAGCCCGGGGAACAATCCCAGGGCGTGGCGGCGGATGTTTTACGGGCATATGGCGCATGGGGTGAATCGGTTTGATTTGTTTCAGATTTCGCCGATCCAGGTGGGGAATCCGCGGTACCACGTGACGGATGAGCGGATGTTTGCGGAGATCAAACGGGTGACGCATGAGTTGGGGACGTTTGATGATCTGCTGGTGGATTCAAAAGTGGGCGCGGCGGATGTGGGTTTTTATTTCAGCGAGCATGGGGATGTGCTGGGGAGCTGGCGCGGGGTGGAGGGGATGGGCAAGCGGGCGATGTACGCGGGGCTGAAGCTGGCGAATGTGCCGTTGGACGTGGTGATCGAAGACGACCTGTATGACGGGACGCTGGAGAAGTACAAGGCGCTGGTGGTGATGGATGCGCATGTGAGCGAGAAGGCGGCGGCGGCGCTGAAGAAGTGGACGGAGAAGGGGGGATTGGTGATTGCGGGGCCGCCTGCGGTTGATTCGGAGACGAGTGCGGCGCAGCCGCGGGGTGCGTGGGAGACGATGCTGGGGGTGCGGAGGACGGATCTGGCGTTTGACGAGCGAGAAGAGGGGAAGGAGTTTTCGTGGTATCAGATGCAGGACCTGATGAATCGAAAAGCGATTGCCGAGAGCCGTCCGCCTGGGGATCGGGATGCGGGATTGTCGGTGAAGACAAGCGCGTATATCGAGGGGCGGGCCTTTGAACTGGCCAAGGATGGCGTGGGGTTGGCGTGGTTTGCGGTGTTGGGAACGAAGTTTCATCCGAATGTGAGCATCGTGGGAACGCGGCGGGAAGACGGAAGCTACAAGACTGTGACCTACGGTTTCTGGCCGGGCTTGCAGGCGTTTAAATCCGACCGGCCGATCGGGCGGTATGAGGACTTTCAAACGCCGGGGTTTAAGACGATCACGGAGATCCTGGACCCGAGCGTGAAAGCGCTGGTGAAGCACATGCGGGAGCGCGCGATGGGCGTGGCCAAGGCACGGGTGGTGAATGGAGAGTTCATCGAGACGGGCTGGGTGGAGAGCAAGAACGGCGTGGTGGTGCCGGTGATCGATTGGGGGAACGAGGCGGTGAAACGGAAGGTGACGCTGGAATTGACCGGTGTGGGGTCGGGGTGGAAGGCGTTTGACGCGTGCGGGCGGGAGTTGAAGATCGAGGCAGGCGGGCGGGTGACGGTGGAGGTGGATGGGGCGGGATGTGTGGTGCTGAGGAGGTAGGTTGAAGAAGGGGCTGGGGTCTGAGGTCTAGGGTCTGGTCAGAGGGAATGAGGAAGGGAGCAGATGGGCTGAGGTATTGGGATGGGCTGGTGTAGAAGTGGGGGCGGGATGTTGATTGCGGCGGGTTGTTATAATCCTGGCTCGGTTTTTTAAGAGCCTTTTGAGAGAGAGAAGCGATGTCTGACACCGCAGTGGGTCGTAAGTTCGATATGGATGAGATTGCCCGGCCGGTTGGGCGCGTGGAAGCGTACATGGGGGCGTTTCTGGATCGGCGGCCGTTGCCGGTGAATCTGCGGGAAGCGATCCGCTATGCGCTGTTTGGGCCGGGTAAGCGGATGCGGCCGATTCTGGTGGTGAGGTCGTGTGAGGCGGTGGGGGGGAAGATCGAACAGTCTCTGGCGCCGGCGGCGGCGATTGAGCTGATTCACTGCTTCAGCCTGGTGCATGATGACCTTCCGGCAATGGATAATGACGACTTACGGCGTGGGCGGCCCACGCTGCACAAGCACACCAACGATGCGATGGCGATCCTGGCCGGCGACGGGATGATGGGACTGGCTTTTGAATTGATCGCCCAGGAAGTGAAGCCAGCGAGCCTGGCGGTGCAGATCATCGATGAGCTGGCGACGGGGACCAATGACATGATCGCGGGGCAGGTGTATGACACGCTGCCGGATTTTCCGGCGGGGACGCCGGCGATGGAGAAGCTCAAGACGATCCATAAGAACAAGACGGGGGCGCTGATCCGGACTTCCTGCCGAATGGGTGCGCTGGCCGCCGGGGCGTCTGAGGCGCAGTTGAAGGCGATCACCGATTACAGCGAGACGGTGGGGCTGATGTTCCAGGTGGTGGATGACATTCTGGATGTGACGCAGAGCACCCAGCAATTGGGGAAGACCGCCAATAAGGATGTGCAGCAGGGCAAGACGACTTACCCGAGCCTGATCGGGCTGGACGCCAGCAAGGCGGAAGTGTTGCGTTTGCAAGCGCTTGCGCATCAATCGCTGGATCTTCTGGAGAAGGCCAAGAAGGATGCGCACGGCATCCAGGAATTGCGCGACTTGTGCGATTACATGGCTGTACGATCCAAATAAAACCCGAACATTCGGGCGGGATAAACTTTCCTCTCGCCCTTTGGCCGTGTTTCGGCTAAAATGCCTGCCACGTAAGTATTTGTCGGCGTCCGATGCAACGGAATGTGGACGCCTTGATTTCACTAGCCCTGTTTTGGAGCCAACGGAGTGACGGCAACGACCAATCCCCCGCTCGCCAGTGACCCTGGAATGATCCAGCCGCCTTATTTGCCCAAGATTAAGGGCCCTGGTGACATCAAAAAAATGACTGTCGATCAGCTTAATGAGCTGGCGGCAGAAATGCGTCACTCTATTTGCGAACAGGTATCCAAGTCTGGCGGGCACCTTGCCCCCAATCTTGGCGTTGTGGAGCTTTCGATTGCTCTGCACTACGTGTTCGATTTTGCGCACGACCGGCTTTTGTTTGACGTGGGGCACCAGTGCTACCCGCACAAGCTGCTGACGGGCCGTGCGGGTTTGCTGCCGAAACTGCGCCAGCGCGACGGCATGGCGGGCTTCCCCGAGCCGCGCGAATCACCCTATGACTTGTTCTCCGTCGGGCACGCTGGCACGGCTATTTCCACCGCGGTGGGCATGGCGCGCGGCGACACCGTCAACGGACAGGGCGACCGGCGCGTGGTGAGCATCATCGGCGATGCGTCCATCGTGAACGGCGTGGCGCTGGAAGGCTTGAATAACGCGGGAACGCTTAACCGGCAGTTCCTGGTGATTTTGAACGACAACGGCATGTCGATCGCCAAGCCGCAAGGCGCGATGGCGCAATACTTCGACAAGCTGCGCGTGAACTACTCGGACAAGAAGGCGCATGAGATGTTCATGCGTCTGCCGGGCGGCCAGGCGCTGGAAGGCGTTTACAAGCGCGCGGGTGAGATCTTCAAACACACCATCGCCGCGAACCATATGTTTGAGCAGTTTGGTCTGTGCTGCATCGGCCCGGTGGACGGGCACGACATGGGCACGCTGATCGAAATGCTGCAAGAAGTGAAGAAGGTTGAAGCCCCGATCCTGCTGCACGTGAAGACCGTGAAGGGCAAGGGCTTTGAGTTCACCACCGGCGACCCGAGCAAGTTCCACTCCCCCAGCCCGTTCACGGTCGAAGGGTGCCGGGTGGAGATGAAGAAGTCCGGACGTTCATTCACGGCGGCTTTCGCCGATGCGCTCCATGACATCATGGAGAAGGACGCAAAGGTTTACGGGATCACGGCGGCGATGCCTGACGGCACGGGTCTGAACAAGATCCTGCCCAAGTTCCCCAACCGGTCGCTGGACACGGGCATTTGTGAATCGCACGCGATGGATATGGCCGCGGGCCTGGCGAAAACCGGTCTTAAGCCGTTCTTTGCGGTGTACTCGACGTTTGTGCAGCGTGCGCAGGACCAGGTGTTCCAGGAAATCGCGCTGCAGGGCCTGCCTGTGCGCATCTGCCTGGACCGGGCCGGCTTCGTCGGCGACGACGGCGCGGTGCACCATGGGTTTATGGACCTGGCGATCTTCAGCCCGCTGCCGGGCGTGGTGATGCTGGCTCCTTCGGACGAACAGAACCTGCGCGCAGGGCTTGAGTTCATGCGCACGTATGATGCGGGCTGCTCGATCATCCGTTATCCCCGCGACAACGTGGCGGAAACCCCGCTGGTGAAGGACGTCCCGGCGTTTGAGCTGGGCAAGGGTGTCCACATCAGGACCGTCAAGGGCAATGCTTCCAGCGAGAAGTGCGACTTGGCGATCCTTGCGTACGGCACGGAAGTTTACGAGGCCTCCAAGGCTCTTGATGAACTGGCCGGCCAAGGCTACAACGTGGAACTTTACGATGCGCGTTTCGCCAAGCCGGTGGATATCGCGCTGGTGAAGAGCCTGGTGGAGCGTGGCGTGCCGATTCTCACCGTCGAGGATCACTCGGTGGTGGGCGGGTTTGGCACGATGGTGCTGGAAGCCTGCAACGAGGCGGGTGTTTCCAGCGATAAGGTGTTCCGCCACGGCATGCCGCACCGTTGGGTGTACCAGGCGAGCCGCAAGTTCCAGCTCAATGAAGTGGGCCTGGATGCGGCGGGCATTGCCCGGCGCGTGCGGACGGTGCTGGAAGAGCAGGCGACGAAGGCCGCAGCCAAGACCGGCACGCAGGTGCATGTGAAGGCCTGAGGCTGAGCCGATAAGATTGGACTTAAGCAAAACACCCCGATTATTCGGGGTGTTTTGTCATGAAAACTTCACTCTGGGTGTTGACCGGCATATGCTGTACCCGGGGTGTTTGAGCTGGTTCTGGACCTGGCTACGAATCAAACTTATTAAGGGCTTCCCTGATAGCGGGAAACGTTATCGCTGACAATGATCTAAACTTTCATAGGCAGGCTTACATGCCTACCGAAAAGTGTTTGACAATCTTGAATTGGACATCATAGTTGAGTACTGGCAGCTGAGACAAACGGTAACCCTTGTCGAGAATCCGTAACTGAGCCGCCCGCAGGATTTAAACGCATGCCAACCGGACCGGTGGTAGAGAACGAGCTTCAACTCTACCTCAAGGAAATCAAGGATTGGCCTCTCCTGAATGCAGAGCAGGAGAAGGAGTTGTGCTGGCGCATTATTCAGCACAACTGCCCGACTTCGCGCGAGCGGATGATTCGGAGCAATCTGCGGCTGGTGGTGAACATCGCCAAGCGGTACACCAACCGGAGTTTGCCGCTGACGGATTTGATCAACGAAGGCAATATCGGCTTGCTGCATGCGGTGGAGGCGTTTGACCCTGAGCAGGGGGCGCGTTTCAGCACGTATGCGACGTGGTGGATCAAACAGTCGATCCGGCATGCGCTGCATCACGCGGGGTACATGGTGCATGTGCCGGCGTACATGATCGAGTGGATTTCGCTGTGGAAGCAAAAGAGCACGCAATTGGAAAATGAGCTGGGGCGGCCGCCCAGCACGCAGGAACTGGCGCAGGCGATGGATGTGACGCCGCGGAAGCTGCGGATGATCCGTGATGCGGCGCGCATTCGGCAACGGCCGACGGACGGGGTGGATTACGGCGGGGATATTCTGCGGTATACGGATATTCTTTCGGACCATAATTCCCCCAAGCCGCATCAGGAAATGCTGCGCGCCGAGGACATCAATCTCATCAATGAGATGCTGGATGCGATCGACAATCGCGAAGCAGAGATTTTGAAGCTGCGGTTTGGGCTTAACGGCGAAGAGCCGATGACGCTCAATGACATCGGCACGAAGCTGGGGCTGTCACGCGAACGGGTTCGGCAGATCGAGCTCAATGCGCTGCAGAAGCTCAATGGGAAGCTGGCGGGCGATGCGCGGCTGCTGAGGAAGAATCTGAAGGAAGAGCCTGTGCCGGTGAAGCGCAAGGGGCGGCCGAGGAAGAGCCCGCCTGCGCCGGGGAGCGGGCAGGGGGCGAAGGCTGGGTGAGGGGAGTGAATTACGAATTGTGAGTTGGAGAGATGAGGGGCGGGGATTTTGTTCATCGCATCGATAGGTTTTATAACATCGTGCATGAATGATTGAGGCGACTAGAGCGGTGAGATAGAGTGATGTTTGGTTGTGGGCGTGAGCAAGAGCCGGCAAGATACCGGCGCTCGAGTTCCGGAGTGGGTTTTACGGGTTGAATGGCGTGGGCGTGGGTGCGTGCAAGACACAGCACTGCTGCGGGCCGTGCTGTGCCACCCCGGGTGGTTGGCGTTGAGGTGCGTGGTGGGGTTGTTGTGGGTTGTGTGGGAGGTCGGGCTGGCGCCCGAATACCCTCGCTAGCGCGTCGGGCTAACGTGTTTTTTGAGTTTTTTTGGAGGCTGGAAGCCGGGGTTATTCGGGGAGGGCTTCGGAGATGGTGAAGAGCTTGTTGAAGCCGGAGAGCTCCAGGATGTTGCTGATTTCCGTGGTGACGTTGGTGAGCTTGAGCTTGACGCCCCAATTGGCGTATTGCTTTTGAGCGACCAGGAGAGCGGCGAGACCGGCGGAGGAGAGGAAGGTGACGTTGGAGAAGTCGACCTCGACCTGGCCGGAGCCGGCCAGGAGCGCCTTGCGGAATTCGCCTGCGGTTTTGATGTCGATTCGGCCGGTGACGGCGAGCGTTTTGCCCTGCCAGGTGGCCGAAAAGGGGATGGCCGCGGTGGTGGCCGCAGGCGCGGGGGGAGGCAACTGCGGGCGCGTGCTGCCGACACCCTTGCCGGGGAGAACCAGGGGGAGGTGGTGGTCGCTGGCGACGTGGATGACGAGCTCAACGCCGGGAGGGACGGTGACGCCGGCTTCAGCCAGGGCGGAGCGGGGGTTGTCGATGAGGCGCTTGCGGTAAGCCAGGTCGGAGCAGGAGCGAATGAGTGCTTCTTGGAGCGGGTTGGCTTGCATGGGAGTCTCTTAGAAGGGTTCGGGTACTGAGGCGA
>CAZIWA010000120.1:0-17221 GCA_964542875.1 uncultured Phycisphaeraceae bacterium | reverse complement strand
ATTCCCCGCACCGCTCCACCTTGGCCCCCAGCCGATAAGCCACGCGGTACACGTGCAGCTTCAAATCCTGCCGTACATCTTCATGCGTGCGCTTGGGAAACAAATCCAGTCCATTCAGATACGTCTCCACCGACTTCTCGTCGCATTGCCAGCTCAACTCATCTGAGAGCTCTGCGACCACTGGTTTTTGCCCAAACCTGAACTTCAATTGAGCGATCATGGGCTGCTCCGTGTGTGAGGTGATTGAAACCATCTGTTCAAACACGGATTCTAGCCCCTCCATCCGACCGGCAGAACAGCCAAAAGGCCTGGGGTAAACCTGTCCAAAGTGATATGACTTGCGCTTACACAAGCAGTTAAAACACGATATGAAAAACTAACACAAAACTCACGAAACGGTCGGGTCCATAATTTGCCACGTTTCGGATCATTTCTCCGTAAACCGGCTCCCCGGGATCGGCAGATCCAGGATGCTCCGCAGCCCCGGTTGCGCCTGCCCCATCAGCCGCGCGTAGTTGATCAGCGCCGCCACCGAGCCTGAATCGCCGGGGATGCCGCCGGGGATCTTGCACACCATCGTCACCGGGCCCTGAATCTCGATCCGGTCCACCGGATTTTCCACCCCGACCGCCATCACCAGCTCAAGCTCAATCGATACGCGCTCGTTTTCCCACACCGCGACCGCCTTAATCCCCGACACAAACCCAGGCGAAACCAATCCCACAGGCGTCTGCATCGACTTATCCGCCAGCACCGGCTCCACTGAAAGCTGGATTGACCCTGGCTCGATCGCTAGCCCCATCCCCGCGCCGATCATCGCCACCGAGTCTTCCAGCGCCGGCCGCCAGATTTTCTTTTGCTCCCGAAGCTCCGCAAACTGTTGAGGCGAAAGCGTCACGCCCACCCGCGCCTGCAGCGGCTGCCGGCGCAAACCCACATCGATCCGGCGCACGCACCGTACACCCGTCGCCCGCCGAACCATCGAAGCCAGCACCAGCGGTAGGAAGTCCAGCGAAAACCCAGGATTCACCCCCACGCCCAGCACCGGCTTGCCCGCCTGGCGGGCCATTTCATCAATCTGCCGTGCCTGCTCTTTAAACCGGTATCCGGGGTAAACCAATTCATCGCAATTACTGATCACCGCGCATTTATTGGGCAGCACCAGGCGCAGTCGCTCGATGGCGATGTCAATCGAAGGTGTATTGGTCAGCAGCACCAGGTCCGCGCCTTGCGTGGCCTTGGCCAGGTCGCTGGTCACAACGATCTGCTCTTCGCCTTTGACGGTGAATTCAAAGCCTTCCGCCGCCGCGCCGCCGATCTGCTTGATCGTCTGGTTATCCATCTGGCCCGTGTAGTCAGCCAGGCCCACCAGCTGTAAATCGCCTTCGGCGCAGACCGCTTTTGCGCACGCCTGCCCAATGGGCCCAAGACCGAGAACCGCCACCTTGATCACCGCAAGCTCCAGAGATAATTCGCCTTGAGAATAAGGCTCTGATGAACCCCGACGGACCTCCACAGCAACCCCATTGGCCCGCGCCTGATGCACAGATGATAATGCATTCTCCAGCTTCGCGGCTGCGCATTTTGTACCACCGGTGTCGATAAAAAAACAACAAAAGATGGTTCTGGCGTAGGAAAGGTGGTTTTTTGTTTTGAATCTCTCAATTAGAATGCGCTCAGTGCATCTCTTCTAACTTCAGCATCTGAGTGTTCCTCGTATCGCATATCTGACTACTTCTTAATCCGGTGAGTTCCACAAAAAATGCCGACTGAATCGCGATTGCTTGTGCTGCTGTTCACCGACCTTGTCGGCTCTTCGGCGATGAAAGTCGGGCTGGGCGACATCAATTATGTCTCCCAGATCGCCCGCCCTCATAACGAAATCTTCCGCACCCTCCTTCGCCAATTCCCCAAAGCCGAGGAAAATAACTACACCGGCGACGGCTTCATCGCCATCTTCCCCCAGGTCAGTGATGCCGTCGACTTCGCGCTCCTGTTCCACCATCGCCTTCGCACCTACAACTGGGCCGGCCACGCGCCCCAGACGCGCATCGGCATCCATGTCGGCCAATCCCTCTTGCTGGATGAACCCGGCGAGTCCAACAAAGTCATCGTCGCCAGCCACGCCGCCGACACCTGCGCCCGCCTCATGTCCCTCGCCTACGGCGGCCAGACCCTCCTCACCCGCCACGCCTGCGATGACGCCCGCCAGTTCGTCCGCCGGCACCCGGAGCTCCCCGACGGCACCACGCCCGCCATCGACTTCAAATACCACGGCCTCGTCCGTTTCAAAGGCAACGAAAAAGAAGCCATCGAGGTCTTCGAGGTCGGCGCCATCGGCCTGGCCCCCTTCAAGCGCCCGCCGGATTCCGAAAAGGCCCAATGGTTTGAAAACCTCGAAGAAGAACAACTCCGCAACTGGCTCCCCGTTGCCGGTCGCGAGGTGCCCGGCCGCCAATCCTGGATGGTCGATCGAAAACTCGGAGAAGGGGGATTCGGTGAAGTCTGGCTCGTCAAGCACAGCCTCACCGGGCACAAGCGTGTCTTCAAGTTCTGTTTTGATCTTGAACGCCTGCAATCCTTCAAGCGTGAGCTCACCCTCTTTCGCCTGCTCAATGAAAATCTCGGCGACCGTGCCGACATCGCCAAGCTCATCGACATCCGCCTCGACAAACCTCCCTATTTCCTGGAAAGCGAGCACATCGAAGCCGGCAACCTCCAGGAATGGGTCGCCGCGCAAGGCGGCTTCTCCGAAGTCCCTCTTGAAAAACGCCTTCAAATCGTCGCCCGCATCGCCCGCGCCGTCGCCGGCGCCCACTCCGTCGGCGTCATCCACAAGGACATAAAACCCGCCAACATCCTCATGCGCGATCTCCCTAACGGCGACGTCCAGCCCATCCTCTCGGACTTCGGCATCGGCGGCATCACCGACCGCACCCTCCAGCCCCCCGGCATCACCCTCGCCGGTTTCTCCGACAAAACCCTCTCACGCGCCAGCCTCAGCACCGGCGGCACCCCCATCTTCATCGCCCCCGAAGTGCTCATGCAGCAGCCTGCCACCACCGCCAGCGACGTCTATGCCGTCGGCGTCATCCTCTACCAGATGGTCGTGGGAGACTTCAAACGCCCCATGGCCGTAGGCTGGGAGCGCGAAGTCCGTGATGAACTCCTCTGTGAAGACATCCGCGCCAGCGTCGAAGGCAACCCCGCCGCCCGCCTCTCCAGCCCTGCGGAGCTCGCCCTTCGCCTGGAAACCCTCGAAACCCGCCGTGCTGCCTTCAACGCCAGTCGCGCCGTCGCCGTCGATAAGATCCAGCGCCGCATGTCCATCGAACTCATGGTGGCTTCGCTCATGCCGCTCTTTGTGGTCGTCGCGCTATCCGTCTACGGCACCCGCCTGGAAATGGTCTCTTCCGGCACGGAAAAGCTCCACGGCATCGCCAACATCACCGCCTCCCGGCTGGATCAGCTTTTGGTCGACGCCATGCGCGATGCTCAGCAGATATCGGCGGGGCAGGGGGAGCTTGATGAATTTTGCCTCTCGCCGGACACCGCTTCGACGGAGCTTAAGGTCCAGGTCAATCGCCTTCTGGATTCCGTCATCGCCACCCACCCCGAATACATGCTCGTCGCCGTGATCAACAAATCCGGCAAGGTCATCGCCACCACCGACCCCGTATTGCGCGATGCCGACCTGAGCTTCCGTGAATACTTCCGACGCGCCATTGCAGGCCAAGCCAATATGTCGGACATGATCATGGGCCGCTACACCAAGTCCCCCGGCGTTTACGTTGCCGTGCCCATCAAGGGCCGCAGCCCCTCCTCGGAGGTCGCAGGCGTGCTCATGGTCAAGCTCGCCGCCGGCCGGGTCTGGAGCCTCGCCAACGAAGTCCAGCTAGGCGGCCAGGGCTACGCCATGATCATCGATGAAAACTACCTCGTCATCTCCCACCCGGACACCACCCGCGTTTTCAGCAGCATCGGCACCCTCACCCCCGATCAACTCAAAGCCCTCGACACCCAGCCCAGCGCCGGCGTCCCCCGTGAACATGTCGAATCAATGAACATGCCGGAGCTCATGTCTCCCACCGGTGCTTTGGAAAAGTCCACCACCTTCACCGCCCCCGACTCCAAAGGCGGACGCACCACCTGGATCGCCGGCCAGGCCTGGATGAAGCAAAAAGCCTGGCGCGTCTGCGTCGTCGAGCCCGAATCCCAATTCATCGCTCCCGTCACCACCCGGCTTCTCACCCAGGTCGTTGTCGGCCTCGTAGTCGGCCTGCTGGCCTGCCTCTTTGTCATCTGGCGCGCCAAGCGCGCCCGCGAGCACATCGCCCACGGTCCTGCCCTAATCAAGCCGTAGCACACTGCATCAAAGCACCGGCAGGGGCGGCGGAACTATAGCCCTGGGTAAACATCACATCAACTGCCTCTTATTTTTCATCACCCTCGATGGGTGATGAAAAATATCTCCAACCATTAACCCTGCGGCCCCGGTCCGTCCGGCCCTGGTCCATTGGA
Organism: uncultured Phycisphaeraceae bacterium; assembly: GCA_964542875.1. Lineage (GTDB taxonomy): Bacteria > Planctomycetota > Phycisphaerae > Phycisphaerales > Phycisphaeraceae > CAZGOM01. Next base: position 12,700 of record CAZIWA010000120.1, on the reverse strand, counting down.
CGGCCCATTGCCCGGCCCGCCCGGCCCACGACCGCCACGACCACGGCGCCGGCGTCTGCGTTGGCCGCCTTGCCCGCCGTTATTGTTGCTTTGCGGGTCTTGGCCTTCGGGCCCATTGTTTTCTGGCCCGGAGTCCACATCATCACCCGGGTCCTGCCGGTCAGGGCCATCGTCCGGCAGGGGGGCATTGCCATTGTTTCCCTGCGCCTGCTGAGGCGGTTGCCCCCTCAGTGACCTAAACGGCTTAAACGGCTTAGCCCCCGGCGCTCCCGGCCCGCCTTGCGTGTTCTGCGCCGGCCCGCCGCCCGTCTGACCCCGATCACCACCGGAATCTTGAACGTCAGGCGGCAAACCTTCCTTGGATTCCACTTCCGATTCACTCAGCGGATTCCCCGGCATCGGCCGACGCGGCTGCTGACCACGATCGCCCCGTTCCGGCCTCGGTCCACGGTCTTGCGGCCCACGTTCCTGCGGCCCTCCGCCTTGCCTGTTCTGCGGCGCGCCCGGGCCTTGCGGCGCTTGCGGCCCACCTTGCTGCGGTCCCGGTCCCGGCCCGCCTCTGGGCGCACGCGGCTCCCGCGGCGCAGGCGCGCCCGGGTCCTTGTCCTTTGTCAGTGGTTCCAGGCTTTCAATCGGGTACGCCGCCGTCCCCGAGCCGTTGTCCATCATCACCAGCGCAAGCTGCGTCAAAATCTGGCTGTCCACCACCGTGCCGAACCCATCGGGCGTAATCACCCGGGATTTGCGGTGCGGCAGCCGCTTGCGCAGGTCTTCGTAAGTTTCGTCCTCATACCGCAGGCAGCACATCAGTCGCCCGCACCGGCCGGAAATCTTCGTCGGGTCCAGCGTCGCTTTCTGCACCTTGGCCGAGCGCATTGAAATCGGCTTGAGCACTTTCAGGAACTGCTTGCAGCAGCAGTGCTGCCCGCACTTTTCATAGTCCGCCGTGATGCGTGCCTCATCGCGTGCGCTCACCTGATGCATCTCGATGCGCGCGTGAAATTCCGCCGCCAGGATGCGCACCAGTTCACGGAAGTCCACCCAGTCTTCGCTGGTGTAGTGGAACAAAATCCGCTCACGGGTGAGCAGGATCTCAACGTCCACCAGCTTCATCTTTAATCCCAGGTCAAGGATGTGCTGCTTGGACGCCTTGATGATCGCGGGCTTTTCCCCGTCGAGCTTGGATTGCTCGTTGAGGTCTTCGATCGTCGCGACCCGGACCACCTTCCCCTGATTGGTGAATGGGTAGTCGCGCCCGCCGGAGTTTTCGATGTACTCCAGCATCTGCTTGCGCGTGATGTTTTTTCCGCAGCCGCCGTTTCCGCAGGTCGTCGTCAGCATTTCGCCCAGCTCGATGCCGCGCGGCGTGCGCACCACCAGCTTGGACCCGCAGCCGGGTTTCGCATCCCCGTCGTAAGGGAATTCGCCCACCATTTTCAGGTAGCCATACCGCACGACGATGGATTTTGGGGCTTTTAAGGCGTCGTACGCCTTTTGGTCGTCTTCTTCAAGGATGACGGGGAGAGGCAATATTGAACCGGGCATTCCGGGTTGTGCTCACTATCTCGGCTGTGTAATTCCGTGGACCAGGCACCGGTTCGGGCCGGGCGGACCGGGCTGCACCGTCACTTTAGCACAGATCGCCCGATTCCGTCTTTATCGCACCACGAACTCTTGTAGAGTGCGGCCGAGTCCCCGAGGCCCACCACCCCGGCCCCAAGCCCCAAAAAAACAACCCCACTCCACTCAAGCCCCAATGCGGTTCAATGAAGGACCAGGGAATTTTCTTTCTTTACCCCGTAAGGGGTGACCGCATGTAGCCCCGGGTTAAGCGAGTCTTCGAGCGACACGCGCGGTTTAAGTAATTTAAAACGCTCTTGCACGCGCTCACGGCCATACCAATCCACCTGTAACGACCCGGCTCCCCCGTTTTCCTTTACTTCATCTCACCAATCAAACCGTACAAGCCCCAGCATCTGCTTCTCAAGCTTTCCGGCTCTTCCCTTCGCGTCTTCGCGCCTTCGCGGTTAAAAATCCGCTCTTGGCTTTTCCTTTTTCTCGCCGTATTGCCCGATAAGCCACCGGCTCTCTTGAAACCTTACCGCTTGTTCAGCCCCATGCTGTCTTCCACGCCCAGGCTTTCGTAAATCTGCCGCGTCGCGTCAGACCGGTTGAGCGTGTAGAAGTGGATGCCCGCCACCTTGTTGTCGATCAGGTCTCGGCACTGCTCCGTCGCCCAGTGCACGCCAACGCGTTTCACCAGGTTCTGGTTGTCGCCCGCCCGTGCGATGGCTTTCAAAAGCCCTGCGGGAAACCGTGACCCCGCCGAAAGCTCCGCCATGCGCCTCAGCCCCGTCGACGACGTGATCGGCATGATGCCCGCGATGATCGGCACCTTAATGCCCGCCAGGTCGCACCGTTCCCGGAAGTCGTAAAAGTCACGGTTATCGAAAAACAACTGCGTGCAGATGTAGTCCGCGCCCGCGTCCACTTTCGCCTTCAGGTAGTCCATCTCCAGCAGCCGGTTGGGCGTGCCCGGGTGGCCTTCGGGGAAGCCGGCCACCCCGATGCCAAAACCACGTTTGTCCGGGTGCGCGCCCGAATCGTTGAACTTCTTGATGAACGCCACCAGCTCCGCCGCATGCTTAAACGCATCCTGCGCCCGGTCGTAATTCAGCTTCTCGCGCGGCGGGTCGCCCCCCAGCGCCAGAATATTGCTCACATTCGCCTGCGCATAAGCCTCCAGGATCTGCTTCACCTCATCCGCCTGATGGCACACGCAGGTTAAATGCGGAATCGGATCCAGGTTCGACTGTGTCTTGATCCGCGTCACCAGGTTGTGCGTCAGCTCACGCGTCGTGCCCCCCGCGCCATACGTCACACTCACAAACGCGGGCTTTAGCGGCTCCAGCTCCCGGATCGCCTGATAAAGCAGCTCCGAGCTCTCCGGCGTCTTAGGCGGAAAAAACTCAAACGAAAAGGTCGCCGGAGTCTTCGCGAAAATATCCTGAATATGCATGGGTTACCGGGCCTGAGTAGAGTAGGAAGGATGTTTCATCCGTATATCCGGATATATTGTTTAATAACGCCGCCCAATTGTCAAGCCTCATTGATGTCGCACATTTCCGGATGGCGCACTGTGGTGAGCCTCACCCCAATCCCTTGGGCATTTCCAGGCCGGTGCAGCCCCCGTAGGGGCACCTCAACCATTTATTGAACCCGCCTTTATAAATCAGTTGCAGTACGGTGTCCCGTTGGACGTGATCGTAAGTCACCTGATTCCGTCGCTTCTCAGAGAAGCCGACCCGATCAAATCGAAGAGTCCTGCTGCTTGCCGATATCCGCCGATCCGCCCAGCAGCGAGGGGTCCACCTCAAAGCGGCCGGTCTCGGACTGCAGCCGGTTGGTCGCATCAGACAGCCGCGCCGAGGCCGCCGTCAGCGCCTCGGTCGATTCATCCGACGCCGTGCTCGTCTGCGAAAGCTGCGCCATGGATTCCACGATCCGGTTCACGTCGCGCTTCTGGCTTTCGATGGCCTGTGTCAGGTTTTCGAACTGCATCGTGATCTGCCGCACGCCATCAAGGATCTGCGCCAGTTGGCCAGACAGCTTCCGGATATCGCCCACGCCGCGGTTCACCTGCGCGGTGAAACGGTCCATTTCCATCACGCCTGCGGACACCGCCGACTGCACCTGCCGCACGATTTGTTCGATCTCGCCCGTTGCCGATGCCGTCTGGTCAGCCATGCGCCGGATTTCGCGGGCCACCACAAGGAAGCCCATGCCGTACTCGCCCGCTTTTTCCGCTTCGATCGCGGCGTTCACCGACAGCAGGTTCGTCTGCTCCGCCACCTTGCCGATGGTCGTCACCACCAGGTTGATGTCATCGGTCTTCTGGCTGATTACCGCCAGCCTCGACGACACATTCAGCGTCGCCTTGTCCACGTCCCGCATGGTGGATTCCATCCCCGTCAGGCTCGCGTGTCCGGCGTTGGCCAGTCCCGTCGCCTGGGATGACACCGTGTTGAGCTCCCCGATGGTTTCCAGCACGCCCTGGCTGGTGGTCCGGATCTGCTTGACCGCGGAATTCACTTCCTTGATCGAGCTTGAAAGCATTTCTGAAGTTTCACGCTGGTGGCTGGTGGTCAGCGCCAGCTTCTGGGAAGTCAGGGCAAGCTGCTCCACGGACCCCAGCACGCGCGACACCAGGTTATGCAGCTCGTAAGCCATGATGCCCGTGGTTTCACGCAGGCGCATCGCTTCGTCGCCGCTGCCCTGATCGCCCGTATCCCAACTGTACGTGAATTCATCGTCGCCCAGTTTCGGGGTGGCGATGGCGAATTCCTGCCCGGTCAGCCCGATTTGCTTGCACTCGCGCACCGCATTGCCGATTTTTCCTGCCGCGATCTGGTTGGCGATCAGCGTTGCCTGTTCGATCGGCCGGCTGATGCGCCGTCCGATGAACATGGAAACCAGGAAAGTCGCCAGGAACATCACGATGCACCACGCCATCACGATCCGGTAAGTCCGGTGGAATTCGTTGGACACCACATCGGTGATCTTGATGTAGTCCACGGCCTTGGCCTGCGCCAGAATCACCCAGTCCCACTGCGGGTAATACGTCACCGCGGCGATGTACCTGCCGTCATCCTGCGTCTGCCCCGAAGTGTCGCCAAACAGCCACTGCACAAACCGCTCCACCAGCCCCTGGAATTTGGAGTTGCGCGGCGCCTGCACTTCTGGCTGCAGCGTGAACTCGCGGATCTCCGGCTTGCCCGGCGTCAGGCTCTGCACGTTGGAAACGATGTCTTGGATGATGTATTTGCCGTCCACATCCCGAAGGTCAAGCATGGATGTGATGTTCTGCGTCCGCGGGGTGATCCACAGCCGCCCCTTGCTCTCGCCTTCGGAGCCCATCACATACACCTGGCCGTGGTCGCCCACCTGCACGTTCTGCACGCTTTCGCGCAGGGAGTCCATCAGCGTCAGCGGCGTGCCCACATACAGCGCGCCGAACACCCGGCCCTTGTCGTCTTTAAGCGGTTCATAACCGGCCATGTGCCAGTCGTTCATCACGAACGCGCGCCCGATGAACGTCTCGCCGGCTTTGAGCTTCGCGATCACCGGGTTCACCTTGCCGTCGGGGTTCACCGATGGGATGAACGTTCCGATCGCCCGGCCTTCTTTGCCCGGCACGTTGGTGGCGATCCGCAGCATGTCGCCTTGTTCGTTGAGCCGGTAGAAAATCGTGCAGTAAGCCCCCAGGATGTCTTTCACCTCGTCCACCAGAGGCACCGGCTTGGATGGGTCTTTCACCTGGCCAAGCCACTTTCCGCCCAGGCTCAGTTTTGGGACATTCGCCTGCGCAAAAGCGCCGGTGAACTGGTTGGAGATCGTCCATTGCGTGGGCTCGCCAAAGCTCCACGTGCCTGTCTTTTCCATCAGCGCATGCGCCACGCTCAATTGCATGCGCACTTTTTCGCGGCTGTTCTCGTCCTGGTTTTTCACCATCAGCCAAACGTTCGATGCCGCTTTGGTCGCATCGTCCTTGGCCATCTTCTCCAGGTCTTTTTCCATGTTGGAATACGTGGTGCGCAGGCCAAGCCCCACGACAACCAGCAGCACCACCGAAGGCACGAGCGCCGCAAGCAGGCCCAGGGCCACGATCTTGCGCTGAAGGGTGAACAAACCGCTGAGCTTCCTGAACATGCGTTGTTGCCCGAAGTGATGGGGTAAGGACCAGACCTGTCCCTGTTGCGGCCAAAAGCAAGCCGCCGCAGGCGCGCAGGATTGCCCACCAGAATACACTGTCCCGGGTGGACTTGTTGGCCGCCCCCCGCAAACCTCTACAAAGGCCCCGCCCGAGTGTTTTTGAATATCAAGCCCGCATCCTGGTATTCCGCGTCGCTCATGGCCCTGGGCGCAGTCTTCGTGGTAGGGGGGTATGAATGCGTCCGAACCCCCTCCAACACCCTTTTTAAGGAAGTATTCGGGCGCGCAAACCTCCCCTGGGTTTTGGCCCTCGGGCCCGTCGCCGTCGCCCTCACCCTCGTCCTCTATAACTTTGTCCTCACCCGCATCGGCCCTCGCTGGACCATGCTCGCCTCCGGCATCGCCAGCGGCCTCGCCATCACCGCCTGCGTCCTGTCTTATGCCGCGGGCCTCAAATGGGTCGCCGGGCCTTTCTACCTCATTCGCGAGATTTACATCATCCTGCTTCTCGAGCAGCTCTGGTCATTTTTAAACAGCCGTGTCACCCGCCAGGAAGCCGCAAAGCTCTACGGCCCCATCTGCGCCATCGCATCCCTTGGCGCAGTCGCCGTCGGGCATTACTCCGACACCCTCACCAAAACGTTCACCACCTGGCAGTTGCCGTTGCTTGCCGTCGCCGCGCTCGTCCCCACCCTCATCCTTTTTGATCTTGCCTTCCAGCGCGCCGGCACGCCTCAGGCCCGGTCGCCTCAGGAACCCGGTAAGCCCGCAGCGCCATCCTTTGGCTTCACCCAGTTCGTTGAATTTCCGGTCCTCATCGCCTTGCTCATCATGGTCGGCGCCACCCAGTGGTATGCCGCCATGCTTGAAGTTGCCTTTCAGCACGGCCTGGACCTCACATACCCCGACACCAACGCGCAAAACCAGGCTTCCATGTCGTTCTTTGGCTGGTTGAACGCAGCGGCCGCGGTGCTTCAGGTCATCGCCGTGCCCATCGTCATGCGTTTTGTCTCGTTAAAAGCCATCCACCTCGTCATCCCCGTGGCGAACCTCGCGCTCTTTGCCTTCAGCCTCATGAATCCCGGCTTTGCCTCCGTCGCCGCCGCTTATCTCTTCTTCAAGACCGTCGACTACTCCATCTTCAAAGCGGCCAAGGAAGTCCTCTACATCCCACTCCCGTTTGATGCCCGCTACCGCGCCAAGGAATGGATCGACGGCCTGTGCTACCGCCTGGGTAAAGGGTTAGGCAGCCTCACCACCATCGGCCTTAAGTTCACATCTGTCGATGTCACTCTCGCCGCTGCGGCCCTGGGTATCCTGGGCCTCCTTGGCTGGCTCTCCGGCGTCACCATCTGGTTCTGGTCGTTGCGCCGTGTTTCCATCTCTAACCAGACCCAAGACCCTACGCCCTAGACCCTTCCTCTCACATATTCGTCCGCACCCATACATAAACCACCCCGCGCCCCTTGTCGTGAAGCAGAAAATACTGCGACACGTTCTGCGTGTTTTTCACGGCCGAAAATCCCGGACTCTCATAAAGCAGCCCGCCCTCTGGCAGCTTCCGCGGCCAATCCGTCGGCGGCAATTTCCAGAATTCATCCGGAGCCTTCGTCGCACCCACCAGTTTCAACTGATCCACCACAGCCTTGATGCTTCCTTCATTCGCACGCAACAACCATGCTTCTTCACGGTTGCCCACGCCTCCCCCAAGATCCAGCCTTCGGGCCTCCTCGATGCGCACCCCGTCCTTTTTCTCGATCCCGCTCAAGAATGCTGGCGTCGCACTCTGGCGTACCGGCGTGCTTTCTTCGTGCAGGAAAATCTCCCACACCACAAACCCGGCGATGCATACGACCACTACGAACACAATCGAATAGACAAGCGCTTCATACTTGGCACGTTGAAACTCTGAAATCGCCATAATTTCCTTCTCTCGAGTCGCCGACAGCCTTTAGACCGCAGACGGACCTTTCTGTGATGAAATAACCACCGAACCGTTGGTTGAGCGCCACGCGCGCTGCAACGCTGTTGAACTCCTGAATGTCTCTTTTCCTTCTCTCCCTCTGGGAGAGGGCCGCTTCAAATATGAAAGTGGCCTGAATATTCAATGCTTGCTTCCCAATCCACTCACGTGTTTACCTTTAAAGCACCTCTATTTTCACCACCATTATTAATGGGTGATGAGAAAATTCAAAGCCGCTCCACACACTCCCCGGGGGCAATCGGATTTGGATGTGGCTCCCCCGGAATCTCGTTGGTTTCTCCAAACCTCAACCGCTCTGCGTGCCCTCGCACTCTGGTTGTCGGATGACCAGGAGCGGGGTGAAGGAATCATAGGCATCAAAGGGGCATATGCCTGGGATGGACCAGGCATTTTCGCAGCCCGCGTGCAATTCTAAAACCCGATACTCCGGGTGCATGTGTCTTCGCAGCGCCTAAATGCAATGACCCTGACTCACTCCCAGATCGGCTGAAATTTCACCTTGTCCATCCAGAACTTCTCGCCCGCTTTGTCCGCGTTCTGGAGAATCAGGTCATACCCCTCATTGGGCCAGGTGTCGCCGGGCACCGTGAACGTGAATTCCTTAAAGTCGCCTGTTGTCTCCGCTTTGAAAACAATGTCGTCCGGCTTGGGGTTGTACTTCTTCACCAGCTCTTTATTCGCCACCTGAAGCCTCACCGCCTCCGACTGCCAGTTCTGAGGCGGCAGCGGCCGGATCACCACCTCCACCGTCTGCGGCTTCTCACTCTTGAGCCATAGCGAAAGCGTGTGCGCCGCTCCCGGCACGTTGTACACAAATGGAAATCGATGTGGACCCGGCTTATCAAAACGCCTGCTCGGCGTGCTTCCCGTTTTCACCTGGTCATCGGCCACGCCCGGAACCGGATACCCCAGCCGTTCAAAAAAGTCGACCGAAGTCTTGCTGAAGTCGTCCACTGGAATGCAATTGAAGTTCCATCCCGCATCGGGCGCTTTGCCCAGCTTCGCCCGCACCGAGGTGGGGTAGGAATAGGTCACCGGCGATGAAGAAGTCAGGTGGCCCTGGTCGTCATACACTTGGCCCACCAGCACATAACTGGTCGCAAACGACGGCACCGGCACCGTCGCCGTCACCTTGTTGCCCACCACCTTCGCGGGGATGCTCGTGCTTGCGCGCAGCGACCAGCCCACCCAGTTCATGGTCTTGCCCGGGCTCACCAGGATTTCCGCCTTGCCGATAGGCCGTGTGCCTGCCACGCTGAACGATACTTCCAGCCGTGATTCGGCATTCGAGCGCACCATCAGGTCTGACGGCTGAAGGTAGGGGGGAGCGGTCTTGGTCAGCGTCGTATCCAGAAAGTCATTGATCTGGTTATCGATGGATTCAGGAAAGCCATGCTTCCAGTTGCCCGCCACGATCAGCCGTTTTTCCGGGCTGTTGGTGTACGAATAGGTTTGCGTGACTGCGGGAAAGTGGAACCAGTGGTCGTCAAATGCGCACGCCCACAGGAACGGCACCTTCAGCTTTGAAAACCGGATGCCGGGATCAATGGTCGCGTTCCACACGTCCACCTCCTGCTGGGTTTTCAGGCCGGTGAATTGCGGCATATTGGTTCCAAGCGAGTGGTACGCGCCGGAGAAATACGCCGTGCCTGCTTTCACCCGCGGATCGTTGGCTGCGATCACATTGGCGAAAAAACCGCCGTAGGAAGCCCCGGCCACGCCGATGACGTTGGGGTCCACTTCCGGCCGCTGCGTCAGCAGGGTGATCCCCCGCATCTGGTCGCGCGCCAGCAGTGTCAGGTTCGCTTCGCTGGGCAGCTTGGTGTCAAACGGCGCAAAGCCGTTGCGCAGTTTCGTGTCCAGTGTGATGTTGAGGCACACATATCCTTTTTTCGCATAGATGATCGGGAAGTAATCCCCGGCCGGAGCCATGCCCCCTTGGCTCCAGAACACCGCTGGCTTTTTCACCGCCCCTTTGGGATATGCCATGATGCCCTTCATCCGCTCAGGCTCGCCGTCCACTGTCCGCGAGGTGAATTCAAGGTGCTCGACGATCACTCCGTCCTTTTCTTCCTTCTTGAGCGTCTTGGCATCCAGCGGCGTGCTTTGGATTTCAACAAAATCAAAAAGCTGGATCGGCTCTTGCGACATGATCATCCACTCCCGCGCATTGGCTTCCGCCTCATTGCTCTCTGCGGGCTTGGGACTCGTCGGCAGGTCGAACTTCGGCGCCTTGGGCGCGCCAGGCAATGCGGGCAGCCCTGGAACCCCGCCCGGCTGCGCAAACGCCTGTCCGGCAAGCAGCGATGTTGTGAGAAGCGCCAAAACATACTTGCGGATCATGCGTTGACGTGTCATTCATCGAGCTCCAGGGGAGATGGTTTGGTAGAGACAGGCAAGAGTAGGAATTTTAAACGTGATTGACAAGCTATACGCTCGCCGCATCCCTGAAGTTCACCCTCAGGAGCAGCGGGCCCCACGAGTCTTCACGCGCTCCGGGGTGGGTCGGATTAGATGGCCTCGTCGTAATCCGATATCCCGTTTTACGACCGAAATTTAATTCCCATCAGCCGCCGGACGGCGCCCATGTTCAGACGCCCAAGCGCGCAACCTTGGGTAAATGTTTGTCTTGATTGCTTTTATTTTTCATCACCCTCGATGGGTGATGAAGACCTCTCCGCAAACCCCTCGCAAATCACCTCGAAACCTATGCTTTACGAATAGCCGACTCTTGCCGGCACGCCTCAGCCCTCAAAAGTCACAACTCACCTGTCCCCGCCGGTCCCGTCCCCGGATAATCCCGCAACATATTGGGAATCCCCTCTGGAAACACCTCCAGCACCTCCACATACCCCGGATTGATCACGATCCCGATCCCCGGCTTGAGCGCCTTTAAAAAATCCCGCAGCTTCAGCGTCAATACATAAGATGCCGTGTCCGCATGGATCTTCGCATGCTCCTTGTTGGTGAACACCCCCAGAAACGGCACGCCCGCCCGGTCAAACGCCAGCGGCGTGAAACCCGCCCAGTCCTTATGGATCTCCGTCGAACTGGGAATCACCACCTCGCACTCCAGCAGCACCCGGACAAAAACATCAAACGGCAGCGTGTGCCGCCTGTATTCGTAGATCGCATATTCAAGAAGACTGTTGGGCGAAAGAGGCAGGGCTTGCATGGTGTTCATCCGGGCGTGAGTGACGCCATGAATTTGGCGTTCGGCTCGGCATTTTACAAGCTCAATCGAAGAATGGGGCGGGCAAACGAAGTCTGCATCACCATCTGGTTCCCCGCCCGCGTGCCCGGAGTCATGAAATGAATCGCAAATGCCCGCCGCTGCCTCGGCGTCGTGTTGGGGTTGGTGTGGTGCAGCGTCTGGCAATGGTGAAACATGCACGCCCCCGCAGGCAGCGGCACCGTCACCACCTTGGATTTGTCGATGTGCTTGTCCAGATTAAACAGAATGTCTTTTTCATTCTTCTTTTCGTGCCACACCGGTGTCAGGTGACTCCCGGGAATCATCTGCATCGCCCCATTGTCAGCATCCACGTCATCAAGCGTCAGCCAGCACGAAACCAGGTTCGCCGGCTTGCAGTGCCAGTACGCGTTGTCCTGGTGCCACGTCACTTCGCCGCCGTGATGCGCCGGCTTATACAGCGCCTGATCATGAAACAGCATGATGTTCGAGCCGATCAGGTCCTGCACGCAGTCCAGGATTCTCGGGTCTTGGATCAGCCTCCGAAAGTGCAGGTTCCGTTCGCACATCTGCATGATCTGCATCATCCGTTGAGGCGCCGCCAGTTGCTGGTCATGGGTCGCATCCATCGGCGCGCTCAGGTTGCGCTGCCGGCCCGACGCCCTCGCCAGTTCAAACTCCTTGTCGTACTCCTGCCGGTACAGCGTGATCTCTTCGTCGGTAAGCACTTTTTGGTAGGGGAGATAACCGTCTCTGCTGAACGCGTCGATCTGCTCTTGAGTAAGCGCCATGGGTGGTATTGCCTTGGTGATTAGATCAGTCAATGGTTGAGGGGTGTTCCATATCTTGCTTGATCAAGGGAAAAACACCATGGAAACGGCAAGCAAATACCTTTAAGATCCGATCATGAGCCAGACACGCGTCGACACCCGGCCGCTTCGCGGCAACCCCATCATCACCGGCCGGGACACGGTCGCCCCGGGTCTGAACTACCGCCGTCCCCAGGGCCTCGACGACCCCGTTCTCGTCTACACATTCGCCGGTCAGGGGTTCATGGGGCCAGAGGGCCGGAAACTCGAGCAGTTGCCCGGCCGGATCACCATTGTCGACCCGCACCGGCCGCTGGATCAGGACGTTTTGCCCCCCAGGCCGTGGCACCGCATCTGGACGATTTTCGCACCGCGCGCCCATTGGTACGGCTGGATGGATTGGCCCCAGCCTTTGCCCGGCTGCCGCGTGCTGGACATCCCTCCAGGCAGCCTTCGCGCTCAGGTCCATTCCTGCCTGAACGTGATGCATGGCCACGCCGTTTCCGGCGTGCGCTCCGGCCCCGCCCTGGCCATGAATGCGCTTGAACAGGCGCTTATCCTCGCCGGCGAAGCTGGCCCCGGTGTTGATTCCCGCCAGGACCCGCGTCTGGCGCGCGCCTTGGCATTCATCGGGCAAGGCATTGGCAAACGCCTGACGCTCCAGGCCATCGCCGCAGCCGCCCACGTCAGCGCGCCGCACTTATCCAGACTCTTTCGCGCACGCCTGGGCCAAAGCGTCATGGCCTACGTGGAACACCAGAGAATCACCCGGGCCTGCCAATTGCTTGAGATGACCTCCGGCCCGATCAATCAGATCGCCCGCGAAGTCGGGTTTGAAGACCCGTTTTATTTCGCGACCCGATTCCGCAAAGCGATGAAAACCAGCCCGGGCGTTTTCCGAAAAACACGAATGAGCGCCGATAATCGCCCCGTAAAGCGTTAAGTGTATCGCTTCACTTGAGGAAAGCGCCACACCAAAAACACCTCCTCATAAATTGCTTT
>CAZIWA010000119.1:0-17308 GCA_964542875.1 uncultured Phycisphaeraceae bacterium | reverse complement strand
TCGCCATTGCCGAGGGGTATCGATTTTATTCGTACGGGGATGCGATGGTGATTTTGTAGGGCGAGGTGGGGATGGGGGCGATTTTTTGATTGATTTTTGCTTTATCGAAAACAATGAACAGATAGAATTGCTTCGAAAGGAATGGACTCATGACCACTGCTGAACTCATCAAACGACTTGCCGCGGTAGAACGCGAAATTGCGGATTTGAAGGCTGACCGAAAAGTGGAAGTTAAGGCCCATCCGATTTATGCGCTGGAGAGAATCCACGGCACATTTAAAAATGACGCAGCCTTTCGGGAAGCAACGTGTCTGGGCCGCAAATGGCGTGATTCGCAGAGTTCTTCGATGCCTAAGACAAAGGCAAAACGTAAGTGATCTACATCCTTGATACAGATGTGTTCACGATTGCTGAACTTTTGGATTCTCGCGAATATCGTCAGTTGCATGCCCGGGTTTTACAGCTTGATCATGAAGACAAGCTTGTTACAACCATTGTGACTTATGAAGAACAGACGCGAGGGTGGCTTGCTTATGCTGCGAAGTCACGCGAAGTGGCGCATCAAATCAAGGCATATTCCCGCCTTCGTAATCATCTTCGGACCTACTTGAGTTTCGAGTACTCGACTTTGATGTGGCGGCAGGAGATGAATTTGATCGCTTGCGTTCCTTGAAATTGGCTGTTGGCATTTCGGATCTCAAAATCGCTGCGATTGCTCTATCTCAGAAGGCTGTGTTGCTTTCCCGTAATTTGAAGGATTTCAAAAAGATTCCCAAATTGCACGTGGAGAATTGGATGGCATAAATCGATGTAAGGGGCGAGTTTGCATCGATTTTGTTTTTACAGAAGCGTAATGTCATTTTGTGAGGAGATGGCTGGAGATGTCTTTTTACACCCATACGAGGGTGCAGAAAGAAAGATAGAAATAGTGGGGAGTGACCGTGGGCAGCGCTCGGGGGCCCGCTTACCCATGGCTACAGTCGATCGTCCCTGTTCAGGAGTGCGGAGAAGTTCAAGGGAAGAAGGGATTGGTTTTATCGCCGAATGATTGATTTCAGAAGCGGGTTGGCGTTGCAGACGGCGTCGACCGCGGGGGTGTCGATGAGGTTGTCTTCCCGGTGGGAGCGGGGGTCTGACCACGCCTGGAAGTGGGTGCCGAAGAGGTGACGGATGGAGTCTGCGCTGCCCCGCTTGGCGGTGTGCCAGAGCGCGGTGTCGAAGATGATGCCTGAGCCGGGCGGAAGGTTGACGATGATCTGGCCGGGCCAGTCTTCATTGATGGGGCCGGGCGGGGTTTGCAGAGGCTCGTTGTACTTGCGGGGAAGGACGACCAAAGGGCCTGCATCGTCGTTGGAACCGTCGACATACACCGCGTAGAGCACGCGTTCGCAATACGTGCGCGCCGGGATGAGCGAAGCATCCCAATTGTTGTAGTGGTGATGCCAGCCGATGGCAGATGATGAGGAGAGGTCCGAGAGCCGAGCGCCGGCGTGGACGAGGCGTGGGGTGTCGTTAAAGAGCTGAGCCATCGTCTGGATGGCGGGCTCGTATGCGAAGAAGGGCGCCAGGTCCGGAAGGACAGGCAGCAGGGGATGAATGCCCACGCCAAAGCCCGTCATGGGCGGCTTGCCCATGGATTCCCAATGCTTGTCGAGCAAGCGGCGCATGGTCTGGCATTGTGCAGATGAATAGACAGCAGGGAACAGGCAAAAGCCCTGGTCCTGGACCTGTTGGGCAAGATCGCGTGGGTTCATGGAGGGGCGTCCTTACGGGCGGGGGAGGGACTGTTAATAAGTATACCTGTGTGTATTACTTTAAGTGTGGAGTCGTGGGACTTCGGTTGGGAATTGATGACCCATTGGGTGTCTGTGACCTTTGCCAGAAATGCGTTGTCGTGACTGACCAGCAAGAGAGCCGCGGGGCAGTCAGCCAATGCGGACTCAAGGCATTGGATAGAGGGTAGGTCCAGGTGGTTGGTGGGCTCGTCCATGATGATGAGATTGACCGCCGATGCCGCACCCAGGGCGATGAGAAGCTTGCGGGTTTCGCCGGGGCTGGGCTGTGCGCTTTGGAGGAGGCGTTTGGGGTCTGAGCCGAGCTGACTGATGCCCGCAAGGAGCTGGGTGAGTTGCTGCTGAGGGAGGTTTTTCGCCTGATGTAAGGCATTGCGGGATGCCTGGGCGTCAAGCTCCTGGGGAATGTAGAGCGCCTTGGCGGGGGCGAGGAGGAGGTTTGCGACGATGTGGCGGATGAGGGTGGATTTCCCCGCGCCGTTGGGGCCGGTGATGGCGACGCGGGCGCTGGGGGTGAGGGTGAGTTCCGGGTGCGCAAGCATTCGCGTAGATGGCGCAAAACCCAGAGGGAGTGAGCCGGGAGGCAGGCGCAGCAGGGCATCCATCCTGGCGCGTGAATCCGGGAGCCAGAGACTGAGCCTGGCTTCCTTTTTGACGTGCATGGATGCAAAGCGGGATTCGGATTGATCGAGCCGGCCTTGAAGCTGGCGCTGGGGTGCGCCAGCTTTGGAATCGGTGACGCGGGCGCGGTTGATTCTGCCGCGACCGTCGGAGTCTTTGGGATCGAGATGGCGTTTGGATCGGATTTTGTGTTCCCGGGCGCTGACCTGCTGCCTCTGCACCCATTCGTGTTGGAGTTTTTTCAAACTGGCCTTGGCCTGCTCACGTTCGGTTCGTGCGCGCTGATTGTCGGCTTGTTCCTGCTGGTGGCCCAGGGTGTAGCCGCCTGGGCGCATGATGGCGCCGCCGGGCTCCAGGAAGAGGCATTGACGGCAGAGCGTGTCCAGAAGCGTGCGGTCGTGGCTGACCAGGAGCCCGATGCCCTGGAAGATTTTGAGTTCCCTGAGCAGGAGATCGCGGGTGGCCGCATCGATGTGGTTGGAGGGTTCATCGATGGCAAGCACATCGGGCCGGAGCCAGAGGGCCACGGCGATTTGTGCGCGCTTGCGTTCGCCGTGACTGAGGGTGGGCCAACGGTCTGGCCAGTCGCCTTGGAGGCCCAGGCGAGCGCGCAGTGCGCCGGTGTGGGCGTCGTCGGCATTTAAAAGGGCGTGGAGATGCTCGGGCGGGTGGTCGGTCCGCTGGGGGCAGTAGAGTGCGCTTGCCGGCCGGTGGATTTGGCCCGACAGAGGTTTGAGCGCGCCAGTGGCCAGGGCCATGAGCGTGGATTTACCGACTCCGTTTGCGCCGACGATGCCTGTGAAGCCGCGGGGGAACCGGGCCGTGAGGTTGTGAATGATTGGCGCACAGAGGGAATCAAACGTGAATGAAACACCGATAAAGTCGAGTGACTCGATCATGCTGAATCTCGTTGTAGAAAAGCCTGCCCGCAATTGGGGCGGAATCAGACTGCCGGGGATGAGTGACAGTCACGCGGAGATGTTCAGGCGATGCGAATCATATGGACTCTTGATCGGGGAATAATGCCGGCCGACGGTGCGGCCGTGCAGAGGAATTTTAGCGGGAGCGAGAGCGAAGGCAAGGAGTATTTGTTGAACATGGATGGAGAAAGGGGCGTAATGGTTGAGGCGAGATGTGAATGAATTGAGCGACCGGAATAAGGGGGCGTTATGGCATTGATGAATTTCAAGCGAAACATCTCATGGTTTTTTGGTGTTGCATTGATGCTCGTGTTTAGCGTGGGTTGCGAGGCTGTCCCTGCAGAGGGCGTGCTGCTGGAGTGTTCCCTTGAAGGCACAAAAGAAAAGCCAGTAGTGATTGTGACGATCACCAATTACGGACCTGATGAGATCATCGTTGACCGAGATATGGTGGTTGGAATGGGTATAGGTTTGACCGATAAGGCCGGGATGTGGATCAAGAAAAAAGAGATGAAGGAATATGCGGACGATGCGCTTTGGCGAAGGGATCGGTTTATCACCCTTGGACGTAAGCAGCATGTGAGTCGGGTGGTGAAAGTGGAGGAAGGTGTTCGCCAAGTAGCGAGTATTCACGCCCGGTATGTCGGGGGACAAAGCGGGCAAAGTGTAGATGAGTCCGTCGTGAAATATGTGGAGCCACTGGAAGTGAATGAAGCGACGGTCCATTATTGGGGATGGAATCAGGGTGGTTTTCCGGGCGTTAAGGTGTTTAATGCGCAAGGGGAATGTAAGGTCAATTGGGGTTCCCGGCATGCGCGGGTGTTTCTCAAGCCTGTTGTGGCGACAGAGGGCTTGATCGGTGAGTTGATGAGGAATGAAAGTGCTGGTGAAGAGTCGCAAAAAAGGTAAGTAGTTTTTCAGCGCCCATGCGAGGGCGCTGAAAAATAAGAGGTTTTACATCGGTAGATTTATCTGGGGTTACGCGCTCAGAAGCGCTGCACCCCAGGTTGTAATAGAGTCGCGCCTTCAGCGCTCCGGATTAAGAAGCACGGGTAAAGCAAGAACGTAGAACGTGAAGCAGGACGTCAAACGCGAATCAGGCTTTCATCTTTGAATAGAAAAGCTCGTCGATGCCGATTCGGTTGTAGGGTTTTACGCCGATGGCGACGGGGTGTTCGGCGGTGAAGTCGGACATGCCGCATGACCAGGAAGAGAGGCCTGCCGCCTTGTCCATGATGTGGGCTGCCAAGTGGAGGAGGGCCAGCGGCTCAACGTAGTCAAAGCATGTGTAGATGTGCTTCGCGCTGGGCAGGAAAGTATCGCGGTGGAAGCGGGCCTTGATGATGTTGGAGCCGATGATCTTGGCCTGGCTGAGGAAGACCGTGTTGTTGGCGATCCGGTAAAGGTCCAGCAGGATGAAGATCAAGGTGCCGTCAAGTTCGCCTTCGCAGCGCTGCATGACGGGGCGCTCAAGCGTGGAGCCAGTGCCCAATACGCCCTTATCGACCAGCATGCGGATGGCGGTTCGGCCAAAGTCCTTGTCGCCGGTGATCCTGGCGGCTTTGGCGTAGGCCCAGATGACAGGCGGGGCGGGACGGTAGGGGGCGAAGTTCTTGGCCTGGTAATAGCCGGGGCGCTTGACGATGTCGGGCGAGAGTTTTTTGCCTGAGACAAGCATGGGGAAGCAGTAGCCGGTGGCAGGGTCGATGATGTGCTTCTGGTGAGCGCGCAGATCGTCGACGGCCCACTTGGTGAAAAAGTCGCCGGGGCCGGCACCGAGGCGTTGTCCCAGGTCCAGCATGCAGACGGCGACGGTGCCGTAGCGCTTGTTGGTGCGGCCTGAATCCAGGATGGTGCCTTCAAGGACGAGGGCGCCAAGCTCCGGGCCAAATTGAGCCTGGGCGCGGTCTTTGGCCACTTGGCTGTACTGGTAGCCGCCCAGACCGGTTTCCGGGTCGCGGATGGCAAGGTAACGTTCGGCCAGCCTGCGGGACCAGACGCGTGCGCCCGGCTCGGAATTCAAAATGGCGAGCTCCGCAGCGGCGAGGATGAGGTCGCTGCCGGCGTTGATGAAGCTCAGGCCCTGGCCGACAAAGAAATTGGGCTTGGGTTTAAATTCATCAGACCACATGGAGGTGGTGCGTGGCGGGCGGTCGTATTGGCCGTGGCGGGAGAGGTCCAGGCAGGACCAGTCTTTGACCTGGGCATCCCAGATGGCGCGGATGGATTGCGCGGTGTTGCCGGGATCGGCCTCGTACATGAAGCGCCAGTCGGGGAAGTTGGTCTTGAGTTCGTGGTGGAAGTTGGCGGGGCCGGCGTGGCCAAAGTGTTCTTCGTTGATCAGGTCCCAGGCGACGTGACCGCCCCAGTAGAGGAGGCCGTGATCATCGCGGCAGTTCTGCACGGCGTGGCGCGAAGCGGAGATGCCGGCAAGGCGGTAGCGGTGTTCACCGGTGAGGTGGGTGAGGCCCGCGAGCACACGCATGAGGTTTTGTTGACAGGCGAGATTGGAGACAACGCGGTCTTTGCCGCCCCAGGTCCAATGGATGGGTTCGCCAGTGAAGGTGTTGATGCCGTCGGCCAGCAGCGGCGTTTCATTCCACTTGTCTTTGCCGTCGGCCAGCACACGCTTGGCGAACGCGACCACGGGGGTCAGGTAGGGCTGGGCTTCCTGGGCTTTGGGGTTTGGCTGCATGGGCGTCACGGCCTGTTTTTGTTTACGGGAGGTTCACCGGAATGAGCAACGCTTTTAGTTAACCGGTGCGTGCTGGTGTAAACAAAATGATAATAGAAAAGCCGTAAACCATAAACGGCTAATGTTTTAGTGAGGAGAAGTGGGGGGAGGAAGAAGGGTCTGGGGGCTCGGGTCTCGGGTCTAGCCGGAGGGATGCGAAATTAAAGACATGCGCACGAAGACGAGAGCATGGCATCACCCAGGGTAGATTGTGATCTGATCAGCGGTTGGAGAGCCACTTGATGATGGCGGGCCCGAAGATGACCACGATGACCGCCAGCAGGATGAGCATGGAGGGGATGAGGATCCGGAGGCTGGCCGAGGCGGAGAGTTTTTCAGCGCGGACGCTGCGCGTCATCCGGAGCATGCCGGACTGATTTTTAAGAATGGTGGAGAGGGGCGTACCCAGAAGCTCGGATTGGTTGATGGCTCCGATGATGGATCGGAGGGACTCCAGCGGGATGCGCTGGGCCATGTTGGCCAGGGCCTGGTTGCGCGGGGTGCCGAAGTTGATTTCGGCAAGGACGACGGCGAGCTCCTGGTTCAGATCGTCGGTGGGCTCGTCACGGATGATGGTTTCGACGGCTTCGGTGAAGGTGCTGCCGGAGGCCATGGTGAGGGCGATGAGGTCAAGCGTGTAGGGCAGGCGCTTGGCGATGCGCAGCACGCGGGCGTGGGCGCTGGAGGAAAGGGCCAGGTATGGGACGGAAGAGCCGATCGCGATGACCACAAGGGCGACGAAGGGATCAAACATGCCCAGGAGGCCAAGGAAGATGCCAGCGATGAACCCCATGCCGAGGCCGGAGAGGATCATGAGCGCCATGTATTCATCAACGCTATAGCCGTTGGGGTTGCCGACGGCATTGAGAAGCGACTTGATCTTGCCGCGCAGAGCGGGAACCTGGATGTTGTGGGCCAGATGGAGAGCGGCGTTGGTGAAGGGAGTGAGCGCGGATTGTTCGAAGAGGGTGGCGCGATGGCCCTTGCCCATGGCGAGGGCGATTTGCCGGTCGATGGGGGTGGGGGGCGTGCCGGGGTTTTTGAAGAGGGTGTAGACAAACAACGCCACACCTGCGAAGAGGAGCAGGGAGATGCCCGCTTGCAGTGCGAGGTTGGAGATGTCTAACAGCATGATCATAGAGAGAGTTCCAAGTGAAGCGGGCGAGGCGGGTATGAGTTAGATATCGATGTCCATGATTCTTCTGATCCAAATGAAGGCGATGAAGATCATGAAGGCGGCGATGAAAAGGATCATGCGCCCGCCTGGGTTTGAGAAGAGCATGGACACGCCTTCGGAGTCGATGAAATACATGATGACGATGATGACGACGGGCATGGTGGCCATCATGTTGGCCTGGGTTCGGCCTTGGGCGGTGAGGGCGTCGAGCTTGCCTTCGAGGCGTTGGATTTCACGGATGCTTTCGGCGATGCGGTCGAGGCTTTCCGCGGCGTCGCCGCCGCGAAGCCGGTGCATTTCGATAGCGGTGAAGAGGAGCCGGTAGTTGCTGGAGCCGATGCGGTTGGAGGTGTTGCGCATGGCCTGGTTGAGGTCGATGCCCATCTGGTATTCGGCCAGAAGCTGGTTGAACTCCTGACGGATGGGGCCGGAGGAGTTTGCAACAAGGTTTTCCATCGACTGCACGAGATTCAAGCCTGCGCGCACGCCGGAGGCAAGGGTGATGACGCCATCTACGATCTGTTCGTCAAGCTTGCGGGCACGCTTGGCTTCGGCGTGCTTGATGGAAACGATGGGAAGGACGAAGCCGATGATGGCGCCGATAAGCAGGCCGGGGAGGTCCAAAAGGAGATAGCCCATGCTGGCGACGATGACGACGCCCAGCACACTCATGTAAAAGCAGGTGCGGGGATCGACGCCCAGCAGGAGTCTTTGATTAAGGGTGTAGTCGTACCAGGCTTCCTGGCGCTTAACGAACGCAAGGGTGGCGTGATAGCCGAAGCTGACGAAGAAAAAGACCGCGCAAAAGACGATCAGGCTGATGACCAGGAGCCAGATGTTCATGGTTGTCATTGGCAGGCTCCTTGGCCCGTGGCGATGACGGGCACCCAGGGGCGGGGGTGCGATCGATTCGGGATGTGAGCGTTGTGTGCCATGGGTTTTACAGGAAGCAGTTGATGTCGATGAAGTTCTTGCTCAAGAGTTCCTGGGTGAAGGTGGGGATGTAGCCGGTGTGGCGCAGCCGAGGCTGTGCGGGATCCTTGAGGGTGAAGATGTCTTCCAGCCGGACGACGCCGTTGTCTTTGTCGATTTCGGTGACTTCGGTGATGTGGGTGACTCGGCGCATGCCGTTGGGGAAGCGGGTGACCTGGACGACGAGGTCGACGGCGGTGACGATCTGTTCACGAATGGCCCGGATGGGCATTTCAACCGCCATGAGGACGAGGGTTTCCAGGCGGTGGCATGCGTCGACGGGGGTGTTGGCGTGGAGGGTGGAGAGGGAGCCGTCGTGGCCGGTGTTCATGGCCTGGAGCATGTCCATGGCCTCGGGGCCGCGGACTTCACCGATGATGATGCGGTCGGGGCGCATACGCAGGGCGTTTTTGACGAGTTCCTTGATGGTGTAGGCGCCGCGGCCTTCGACGTTGGCGGGCCGTCCTTCGAGGCCGACGACGTGAGGCTGAGGGAGGCGCAGTTCCGCGGATTCTTCGATGGTGATGATGCGTTCGTTGGGCCGGGCGAAGGAGGAGAGGGTGTTGAGCAGGGTGGTTTTACCTGAACCGGTGCCGCCTGAGATGACGATGTTTTTCCGGCCGATGACGCAGCCCTGGAGAAACTGGGCGCACTGAGCGCTGAGGGAACCGCGTTCGATGAGGTCGTCGATGGTGAAGGGGATCCAGCTGAATTTACGAATGGTGAGGCAGGGGCCCACCAGGCTCAGCGGGGAGATGATGACGTTGACACGGCTGCCATCAAGCAGGCGCGCATCGACCAGGGGGGTGGAGTGGTCCACGCGCCGGCCGACGGGGGTGAGGATGCGTTCGATGATGGAGAGGAGGATTTCATCGGAGAAGAAGGTGCGGGAGGTGGCCTGGATGACACCGTTCTTTTCGATGTAGATCCGGTCACGGCCGACGACCATGATTTCCGAGACGTTGGCCATTTCCAGAAGGTCCTGGATGGGCCCCAGGCCGAACATGATGTCCTGAAGGTCTTTGGCGAGCGACCGACGGACCATGTACCGGCGGAGCTCCCGGGGGATGTTGCCGTAGTTCTGCGGGAGGAGCTCTTCGAAGGATTCCTCGGCGATGGCCAGGTCCTCATTGACGCTGTTAGGTTCAAAGAGGAGGGGCATCATGTCGATGAAGGAGGCGACAAGATCGGCGATGGCTTTTTCCCGCTGGGGGTCCATCAGGCGTTCGTCGGCGTTGAGGTATTCGGTCTGGACTTTGCCCTGGCTCTGGCGGACGACTTCGCCCACGATGGCCCGGTGGAGGTGCTGGTGGACGGCGTGTTCGATGATGGTTTCATCAAGCTCGGCGACGCGCTTTTCCAGCAGGGATTCAAGGGTGAAGATGATCTGAGTGACGAAGTTGGCGTCGTTTTTGTTGAAGCTGCCGGTGACGCGGAGGTTCAGGCGTTCAAGGAGGTCGGCGTGGACGGACTGCTCAAACTGCATGAGCTGACGCTGGAGCTCGGTCTTGTCGGTGTTTTTCTTGCCGCGGGCGCCGGGCCTGATCATGGCGATGGAATACTGGGCGATCTGGAGTTCGTCGCCGAAGTCGATCCGGATGGGCTTGCCCATGGGGACTTCTTTGTTGGCGACGCGGGTGATGCTTCGAGAGAGATTCTCGAGCATCAGCATGTTGCCCTTGCGATAGATCTTGGCGTGCTTTTTGCCGATGAAGGCACCCTTGAGCACGATGTGGCAGTCGGAGTCTCGCCCGATGAGGATCGGGTCAGACTCGATATTGATGGTCTGCCGGGTGTTGGTGCTTTGATCGAAGAGCCAGAATTCCATGCGCGTGGGGTTCCTGCGGTGCCTGTGGGCCAGATGGCCTTAGATCAGGCGAGGTAGCTTGCGTGGCTGTAATGGTGTTCAGCGGGCGACGTTGGGCGAAGGGGAGCCGGTGTGGATGGCCTTGTCGACCAGATCCAGCACTTCTTTGTTGATGCCCAGGGTGCCCAGGAGCTTGGGTGTGCCGGGGTCGATGGGGTTGCGCAGGTGGATTTCAAATTCGCCGGCGGCGAGGCGTTCGATTTCCGAGAGCTGGGTGGCTTCCTTGGGGGTGACTTCGATGCTGATGCCCTGGAAGCCGCCGATGGGGCGGGGGCGCCCGGAGGCGTCGACTTCGTCGGCGACGGTGCGGTTGCCGACAGCCTTGACCTGGACGCGCTCCATGATGGTGAGGACATCGGGGATGGAGCCGCCTCGGGAGAAGGGGGCTTCGATGTCGACGAACATGCCGGGGGCGAGGGTGCCGGGGACCATACGGCTGTTGATGGGGAGGAAGACCAGGCGGTTGCCCGGGGAGATGTTGGCGGTGAGCTTGACGCTGTCGTCGGTGGTGAAGAGCTTGTGGGTGAGGAATTCGTTCTGCTCCGCGGCGCGGAGGAAGATTTCACCTTTGGCGAGCTTGCTTTCGAGGTCCATTTTGTCGACGGCGCCGATGCCTGAGGGGCCAAAGAAGGTATCGGTGTACTTGCGGGGCATGGGGACAGGATTCACATCGGCCTGGGAGAGCCGTGTGCCGGGCCGGACTGTCCGGTTCAAGGTGTAGACCTGAAAGCTGTCGCCTTCGACTTCGCGTTTGATGTGGAGGATGTAGAGGTTGACCGCGACGACCGCGACAAGCGCGAGGCCCATGGAAACGATCAACAAAATAACACTGGATTGCTGGTTGCCGGAGCCTTGGTTTGTCGATTCGGCCATTGGATTACCTTTGTTGTTTATTGCCGGAATTGTTGCCTGGGCGTGTGGTGGGCTGGTTCTGGTTGCGTTCTTCCCGACGTTCTTCTCGACGCTCGTCAGCGATTCTGCGTTCCTCTGGAGACTTTGACGCACGGTCCTTGAGTGGGGTTCTCAGCCAAACCACCATTCTTGTGCCATTTTCAACCGGGATGAGCCGATAGATGAGGACTTCAGACTGGATTTTATAAGGATTGATGCTGTTGTCGGGCTGATTTTCCCGGAGTTTACGGGAAAACATCAGGTTATAGGAGGCGACAGGCTGAGTGGTGGGCGATTCTTCCCCGTCTTCAGCAGTGGTGGGCATGAGCATGTCGGGCAGGGGGAGGGGCAGTTCCGATGCGTTTGGGCCTGCGGGATTGGTGTCGGGGATGTCGTTGTCGCTGGGGCGGGTGGCCGGGGCCGGGGGCTGGGGGATGTTGCTGCCGGGGTAGGCGACACCAGCGGAGGGGCCGGAAGAGTAGGAAACGGGGATCTGGAACCCGCGGCGGATGATCTTGTAGTAGTAATCAGGAAAGATCTGAAGAGGGGTCTTATCGGAGATGAACCAGATGGAGATTTGTTCTTCGTAGGGGGGGACCTCGCGTTTGATGCCCAGTTCGCGAACGGCCTTGCCTTTGGGGGTGCCGAGGTTCAGGGGTTCACGCTCAAGGGATTCGTGCCTGGTGCTGGCGACCGCGGCGAGTGTGCTGGGGTTGGCGAAGTCCAGGGACCGGATGCTCATGGTGTCCATGAACTGGTCGACGGGGACGTACATGGGGTCGTCAATGCCGGCGATGGCGCGCGCGGCTTCGGCATCGCGGCGCGGCTTGAGGTAGTGATCTTCGAGGAACATGTAGGCGGCGACTGCCCCCAGCACGGCAAGAACGGCCAGGACGGGTAAAAGCGCGGGATGCCGCTGCTCTTGTTTCTTGGAAGGGACGGGCTGGGTGGGGATAGGACGGTTCAAAATCTTTTGCCTCTGACCGTTTCGCCAAGTTCGATCAATTCCACCAGTAGTAGCAGCGATACCTTAGGTCAGGTCCGCAGTACCGGTAGCTGCGGTTGTAAAAGGTTCGGATGCTGTCAGCGAGCCTTTTTCCGGGCCCGTTGATCGATTTCATTCTAACATCAAAATCCGTGTAGAAAGTATCGCGGATGGTGGGTTCAACAACCACCATGGGGCCGCCTTGAACGTAGTTGCCCAGGGGCTGGTCGTAGTCGCGCCAGGCGTTGGCGGCGCTCCAGGTGTTTCCGATTTGGACGTATTGATGTTTATAGGGGGTTTCCATCTCATTCCAGATGGTTCCGGAAGTGGGGAAGCTGGTTCTCACCTTGACTTTGCGACCGATCATCATGGTGTTGCCCTGGGCGTCCATATCCATGATGGCTTGAAGCTGGCCCGCGGCAAGGCGGCCGACCGAATTGGATGCCCGGTAGGCCAGGTCTACCTGGCCCCTCAAGGCGGTATCCGGGAAATAGCGTTCGGAGGAGTATTCAAATTCAGAGGCTTTTGAATCAAAAAAGAGGGAGTTGAGTTGCTGGTTTGACCCGGGTTCATTTTCTTCAACCCGGCTGTACCACTCATTTCTGCGAGGGGCGACGAGGGCGCCGGTGGCCGCCGGGCCGGGGCCTGCTGCGACCTGACGCCAGGCTTCGTAACGATCAACCACGTGGGCGGACTTGAGCCTGATGACTGCGCCGCCGAGGTAGAGCAGGAAGGAGAGCACGATGGCGATGAAGGGGATGACGAGGATCATCTCCGTCATGGCGGAGCCGCGGCTCCTGGGTCGGTTTGAATATGTTTTGTAGGGCATGGTTGCGCCTGAAAGTCTGGTGTGCGGATCTTTAATGGCTGATCATCGCGTCGGAGAGGCCTTCGATATTAGTGAGGAATTCCTTGGTGTCGGCGATGACCTGAGGGTCGAGCCCGATGGTGGAAAGGTCCGATTGGCCGGTGGCGCCCATACGCTCTGTCCAGCCCTTGACGTTTGAAACGGGTTCAAGCTGGGCTTGCCACATCTGGGTCCACAGGTCCCAGGAGTGGTTGTTGAAGACCTTGGCCTGTGAGACTGAGGTGAGGAACTGGTGCGGCTGGCCGGGCTTGAACTTGCTGTCCCAGACATTTGTGACCACGGGTTGCCGGGCGAAGGCGAGGACGGAGAGATAGTTTGGCTTGTTGGTGCTGTCTGCGCCCAAAATCGAGTGGTTCAAGTCCGTGGGGGCGGGGGCGCTGGAGTCTGCGGGGTTAAAGCCTTTGTAAGGATCGCGCACAAGGACGTCGGGACCGACGTTGATGCCTACAAGGAAGATGTAGCGGGTGCGAAAGTATTCCTGAGCCTTGTAGACGCCGACGAGGCGCTTGGTGTCGCCGTCGCCGACGAAGGTTTCGCCGAGCTTGATGGGTTCAAAGCCGAGCTCAGGGAAGCCTCCGTTGATGTACTTGCCGTCGGGAACCCAGGGGTTTGTTTCGTAGCGGATGGTTTCACGGAAGAGGTCGCGGCGGCCCTGTGAGATTTGCTCGTACTTGTAATCGCTGGTCCTTGGGGCGGGATACATGAGTTTATAGAGCGGGTCTGTCGGAGGGACGATGGATTGGGGGTTTTCACGGATGTTGCTGCGCAGTGTGCCGACGGGAGAGGTTTTGTTGCTGGGATCGCGCCAGCCGCCCTGGATGCTCATACCCAGGCGGCCATGGAAGCGGCCGTGCATCTGGATGAACCAATTGGTGGGTTTATTCTTGTCCTGGCTGCCGGTGTAGCGTTTATCCGGGTCGAAGGTGCATTCTTTGTCGGCATGGTAAACATCAAGGACGAGGTACATGGTTTCCTTGATGATTCTTTGGCGGTTGGGGAGTGTTTTGTTGTATTCCGCGAAGGTGTAGATGGTGTTGGGGAAGGGTTTGGTTTCGGCCGGGACGAGCGGGACCATGTTGAAATTTTCGTCCATGCGGTCGCGATCGGTGTCGGGGTCACCGTTTTTGAAGAAGTCGAGCTTGGGGGCGATGGAGCGTTCGTCGTCTTGTTCGACATCGACTTCCCAGTCAGGCTGATTGACTTTCTGAAGCGTTTCGATGGAGTTGTCGTTTAAGCGTTTGTTGGGCCAGATGTAGCCTGCCTTGATGTTTGCAAGGCGGCGGATATGGCTGCCCAGACGGGTGTAATACTTTTGTTCTTCAACGCGGGTAAAGACGCGGATCTGGGCTTCCTGGGTGCCAAAGACGGAGTATTTATCGGGATAGGTTGCCTGTGAGGAAGGGGTGGGGGGTTCGTATCGCGGAGGGTCGGCGAGCACGTCGCGGGGGGCGCGTGAGCCGCCACCGCCGCCGCCTTGCCGGTGGCGGAAGCCGTAGATGGTGTCCCAGGGGCCGCGGTTGGTGCGTGTGTTGTCAACGGTTTCAGGAAGGAGGCCGTTTAGGACGGGGCGCTGGAAGTCGTTGAACTTGCCGCGTTGGGTGGGGATAGCGGGGATGATGGGGGCGATGAATGCGGCAGAGCCGTCGGTTTGAGGGAGGTTTTCCTCACCGACTTCAACAGCGTTGACTTGCGCAAGCATGCCCATGGAGTCGATGAGCGTGGTGTTGTATTTGTCCAGGGCAAAAAGGGCATCCCAGATCTGGCCGCGGTTGCCATTGGGAGCGTTGTAGAAAGTGAGGTTGGGGATGACGCTGGGGTTGTTCTGGAAGTACCGGTCCATCTGTTTGAGCATGGCTTCGTCGGACTTGTCCTGGTTGGTGCCGCCTGGCTCGCCGGTGGCTTCCTTGGCTTTCTGGAATTCGCGGGTGAGGAGGTTTTCCTCCGGGGTTTTGAGCAGGGGCATGGAGCTAAAGCCGCGCTTGAGCTGGTAGTTGAGCGCGAGGTAGATGGCGGAGACGTCGGCGAGCTTGGATTCCTCAACTTCGGTGAGGGAGAAGTCCACAGCCAGGGGGATGGCGTCCATGACGTTGATGAGGGCGATGTTGCGCGCCATGGAGGTGTTGTTCATGGCGACACCGTTCATGGAACGGGCCATCTGGGTGGCGCCGGCGATGGCGCTGGAGTCCGCGGCGTTCTGGGTTTCGATTTTCTTGCTGACCTGGTCGCCCAGGTTCATGGTGTAGGCCAGGAGGCCGGCGATGAGAAGGATGGCCAGCAGGGTGATGACAAGCACCACGCCCCGATGCCTGATGCGGAGTTGCCTTCTCATGCGTCTGTCGGAGTTAAAGGTGTGGGGTTGCATTGGCGTGTTTCCGGTTAATCAATCGGCCCGATGACACGAGGCTTCAACTGCATCAACGCATCCAAGTGGCCGATGATTGCCTGAATCTGAACGTTTTTGCGGCTTGGCGGCGAGGCCAATGAGCGCGAAATACGGCAATGGCGGCCGAAAAACCGGGGCAGGAATTGGTTTTTCGGCTCAAAGAAGGGTTACTGCTGATCCTTGGCGGCGTCCCTGTCCTTGATTTTGTCGCTGACCATTTTGATCATTTCGGTCACGTCCGAGTTTTGACGGATCTGAGATGCGTTGCCGAGGAGGGCTTTGGCGACTTCCCAATTGAGGTTGGCGATCTGGACGCGGGCCTGAGCCATGAGGTGGTCAAACTCGATGTCGTCGAGGCGGGCGTCGATTTCCTTTTTGGTTTCGGGGACGACGACGTTTTTGAGGACGTCCTTGGCCCGGGCGTATGCGGCCTTGGCTTCGGTGAAGTTGCTTTCAGCGCGGAACTTGTCGCCGGCATCGCGGAGGCGTTCGTAATCTCCGCGGAGGTTGGCTGCTTCACGGATCTTGGTGGTGTAGGGGTTGCCTGGGCTGAGCTTGTCTGCTTCGTCCAGGGTGGCCCGGCAGGCTTCGATTTTGCCTTGCTGGAGCTGGGCGACCGCGGTGGTGTGGAAGGTTTCGACTTTCATGGTCCGGATGGCGTTGCGCAGGTCGGCATCGTCGCGCATCTGGAGTGCGAGTTCGAATTTGGGGATGGCGGTGTTGTAGTCCTTGTTCTTCATGGCCTCGCGGCCGTCGGCGACGAGTTTTTCACGGTCTGCGTTGTTCTTGATTTCATCAAGAGCGCGCTTGGCTTCGTCGTTGGCTTTGAGGGTGATGGACTTCTGGAAAAGGGTGAGGGCGAGGTTGTTGTCGCCGCGTTGGCGTGCGGCCTGACCTTCCTGGAACGCGATTTTGCTTTGGTAGCCGGCAATCTTTTCCGTGATGGCGGGGTCGGATTTGAAGCCCAGCACGGTGTTGTAGTGCTCGATGGCCTTGGCGTAGTCGCCGCGTTGCTCGGCGGCCTTGGCGGACTCAAGCGCGTTGGCGTAGTCCCGGTCTTTGGTGAGCTGCTTGTAGAGCTGATCAATGGACTGGCTACGGAACTTCTGCTTGGCTGCGTTAAGCGCGTTGATGGCTTCGGTCTGCTTACCCGCGTCGGCCAGGGCCTTTGCCGAGGCGACCACCTGAGTGATCTGGGACTGGTAGACCTGGTCTTCAAGCTGCGCGTCGAGGTTGTTGATGACCCGAGACTCATCGGGAGTGAGGGACCGGCGGCGCTGTTCGGTGATCTGGACGCGCGCCTGGGAGAATTCCTGGCGGGTGATCATGGCCTTGATTTCAGACACGATTTCCTGGAACGCCAGACGACGCTTGGATTCGGCCTGGAGTGTGAGGAGCTGATCCCTGAGCGAGGAGATGCCGACAGTATCGGCGCGCTCGAAGGCTTCCTGGGCTTCCTTGTACTGACCGGCCTCCATGAGCGACCGGCCGAGGGCCAACTGGGATTTGGCCGTGCCAGACCTGTAGATGCCATCATTTTTGCCGCTGGCCCAGGCTTTGGCGAGTGTTTCGTAGTCGGCGGAGAGGAGTTCGTAATCCTTGGCGAGATTACGCTTTTGCTCCTCGGTGGGGAGCTGTTTGGCCGTGGCCATGTCGTTGGAGCGCTTGTCGAGCGCGGCGAGGCGGGTGTTTAAGGCGACGCCGCGATCGGTGGCCTGGGCCAGAGCTGCGGCGGCTGCCGCGGCTTCACGGTTTTGCTTGATGACGGCGAGCGCGCCAAAACCCATAACGGAGACGCCAAGAAGAGCGGCAACGAGGATCAGTGGGAGCTTGCTGCGCTTTTGGATGGGAGCGGTCTTGTCGCCCAAGGCTTCGGCTGAGGGGACGACCGAAGCGGAGGCGGAGGCTTTGGCGGCTTCGGGCTTGGCTTCGCCGCCTGCAAAGTGGCGGCGGATGGCCTCAAGCAACTCCTTGGGAGAGCCGATGCGCTGGGTGGGGTCTTTTTCAACCATGCGCATGACCAGATCGCTGAGGGTCTGGGAGATGGCGGGGTTGAGCTGGTTAAGCGGGGTGGGCTTGACGCGTGGGTTGGTGTGC
>CAZIWA010000118.1:0-17624 GCA_964542875.1 uncultured Phycisphaeraceae bacterium | reverse complement strand
CCCACGTCAAAACCACCTGCGACCCCGCCAGGCCCACCCTCCTCTGCGGCGACTTCAACGTCGCCCACGACGACCTGGACGTCGCCTTCCCCGAGATGTGGGACAACAGCGTTCTCACCCATGAAACCGCCCGCAATCGGCTGCGCGCCCTCCAGGGCTGGGGCTTTCGCGATGTCTTTCGCGAAAAGAACCCCAAGGGCAAAATCTACTCCTGGTGGGACTACCGCCAGCTCGCGTTCCCCAAAGGCGACGGCCTGCGCATCGACCACATCTACATGACCGCCCCGATCGCAGACAAAGTCACCGATGTCCGCATCGACCGCGACGAACGCAAAGGCCAGCAGCCCTCCGACCACGCTCCCGTGATCGTAGATTTTGAGGTCTGAATCCTCTGCCCTCTCTGACCAGACCTCAGACCCCAGACCCCTCTTTTCTCCTCATCTTCCAATTTTTTCGCAATAATAAAAAACTTATCGGGTTCTCCCCGATTGTGCGACAAAGCCAACATTACAATGCAGCTCACCCACAACGGGTGGATCCGCAACGAAAGGGGGTTGAGCGAATGCAAAACATCCTTGAAACGCTTCTGGCGCCCCAAAACGCGGCACTTTCCGTGGTCATGCTCTTCGTCATGTTCTACTGGGTCTCCGTCATTGTCCTGGGCATTGGCGTGGAGATTCTTGACGGCCTCACCGGCCTTGTCGATCACGGCCACGCGGACCCCACCACCGGACTGGACACGCACATCGACGGCTCCGGCGCGGATGTCCCGCTCCTCACCAGCGCCCTCAGGTTCTTCAACTTCGGCGAAGTCCCCGCCACCATCATTTTGACGGTCATCATCGCCATCATGTGGGCGTCGAACCTCGTCCTCTACGCCTCGGTCAAAGGCCTTCCCGGCCCGGTGCAGGCGGCCATCGTCGCGGGCACCTTCATCGCCGCCCTGTTCATCAGCAAGCCCATCACGTCCCCGCTCAAGGACCTCTTCAACAGCAAAGACACCAAGGGCCCGCAACGCACCAACCTCATCGGCTGCGACTGCATCATCACCGTCCCCACCACCGAAACCCAGCAAGGCCAGGCCGAAGCAAAAACACCCGGCAACCGCTTTCTGGTCGTCTCCGTCCGCAGCGCGCCAGGCCAGGGAGCCATTCCCAAAGGCGCACGCGGCATCATCGTCTCTGTTGATCCAACCGCCGGCGGATTCCTTGTAAGGCTTCCCGGCTCCGAAAGTTCCATCTCCGAGGGAGGTAATTCCAAATGACCAGCCACTTCACACTGCTCGCGGTCGATATCGAAGCCGCATTGCCATGGATCATTGGCGCAGCGGGCATCTGCGCCCTGCTCGTCCTGGCGATGATCGGCATTGCCATCTTCTTCAAGCTTTTCTTTCACAAAGTCCAGCAGGGCACCGCGCTGGTCAAGACCGGCCAGGGCTCCCCTGAAGTGAGCTTCTCGGGCATGTGGGTCGTTCCCATGCTCCATCGCGTGGAGCTTATGGACATCTCCGTCAAGCGCATTGAAATCTACCGGCACGGCTCTGAAGGCCTCGTCTGCAAAGACAACATCCGCGCCGATATCAAGGTCTGCTTCTTCGTCCGCGTGAACAACGAAGCCGAAGACGTCCTGAAAGTCGCCCAATCCATCGGCTGCGTGCGCGCCTCCAACCAGGACGCCATGGTCGAGCTCTTCGACGCCAAGTTCTCCGAAGCCCTCAAGACCGTCGGCAAGCAGTTCGACTTCACCGACCTTTACTCCGAGCGCGACCAGTTCAAGATGCAGATCCTGAAGGTCATCGGCACGGATTTGAACGGCTATGTCCTCGACGACGCCGCCATCGACTACCTCGAGCAGACCCCCATGAATCTGCTCGACACCAACAACATTCTTGACGCCGAAGGCATCAAGAAGATCACCGACCTCACCGCCAAGCAGCAGATTCTCGCCAACAGCATCACCCGTCACAAAGAAAAAACCATCACCAAGGAAAACGTCGAAACCCGGGAAGCCATCCTGGAGCTCGAACGTCAACAGGCCGAGGCCACCGAACGCCAGCGCCGCGAAGTCTCCAACGTCACCAACCGTGAACGTGCCGAGGCCGCGAAAGTGGGTGAGGAAGAACGACTCAAGTCTGAAAAAGCCAAGATCGCCACCGACGAGGAACTCGCAGTCGCCCGCCAGAACATGGACCGCCAGATCATCGTCGCCCAGCGCGCCAAGGAACGCACCGACAAGGTGGAAAACGAACGCGTCGAGCGCGACCGCGCCCTTGAGGCCACCGAGCGCGAGCGCGTCGTCACCCTTGCCCAGATCGCCAAGGAAAAGGCCGTCGAGCAGGAAAAGAAGAACATTCAGGACGTCATCCGCGAACGCGTCATCGTCGAACGCGCCGTCGCCGAACAGGAAGAAAAGATCAAGGACACCCGCGAATTCGCCCTCGCCGAACGTAAGCGCAAGGTCGATGTCACCCTCGCCGAAACCGACGCGCAGGAAGCCCTCGTCACGGAAACCAAGGCGGCCGAATCCCACAAACAAGCCGCACAGTTCCTGGCCGACCAGGTCGTCATCGAAGCCGAAGCCAACCGCGCCGCCGCCGAGAAAAACGCACAGGCCAAGAAAATCCTCGCCGAAGCCACCGCCGCGGAAGTCGCCGCACCCGGCCTGGGTGAAGCCGAAGTCATCCACGCACGCGCCGCCGCCATGCTCAAGCAAGGCGAATCCGAAGCCGCCGTCCTCCAGAAGAAAAAGGAAGCCGAAGCGGCAGGTGAAATCGCACGCGCCATCGGCATCACCAAGGTCGGCGAATCCGAAGCAGGCGTCGTCCAGAAACGCGCCGAAGCAGTCGCCGCAGGCGATCTCGCCCGCGCCGACGCCATCCTCAAGGTCGGCCAGTCCGAAGCCACCGTCGTTCAAAAGCGCGCCGAAGCAGAAGCCGAAGGCCTCCGCCGCAAGCTCCTTTCCGAGGCCGAAGGCATCACCCAGAAGGCCGAAGCCATGAAGAAGCTCGACGGCGTCGGCAAGGACCACGAAGAGTTCAAGATCCGCCTCGACAAGGAAAAGGCCGTCGAACTCGCTCAGGTCAACATCCAGGGCACCGTCGCGCAGGCCCAGGCCTCCGTCGTCGGCGAAGCCCTCAAATCCGCCAAGATCGAGCTCATCGGCGGCGAAGGCAAGTTCTTCGAACAAATCGTCTCCGCAGTCTCCGCCGGCAAAACCGTCGAACGCGCCCTCGAACACTCCCCCGCCCTGCGCGACGTCAAGGAAACCTTCTTCACCGGTAACCCTGACACCTTCCGCGATGAAGTTAAGCGCATCATGGGCATGCTCAACGTCACCCCGGCCGACATCCGCGACCTTTCCGTCGCAGGCGCACTCACACGCCTCATCGGCCAGGCCAAGGACAAATCCATCATCGACCAACTCCGCGGCATCCTCGTCCAGGCCCGCGAAGCCGGCGTGGATTCCGAAAAAGTCTCCAAGTACATCTAAACCAGCCTCCGGCCCCTCTCCCCCAACACATGGGGCGAGAGGGCCGACGGTAAGGGTCGCTCCCCGCTCACACCCCATCCCCAGCATGAGCATGCCTACGGGTATTCCTCTTTCCCTCTGACCAGACCCCAGACCCTAGCCCCTTCCCCCCAAATGGCCCAACCCGCCAAACAACCCGACCCTGCCCAGCCACCCGCCGGGACAGAACAGATCGACCAGGGCGCATACGAAGTCCTGCGCCGCCGTCTGCTGGGCCAGGGGCAAGACCTTCGCGCCCGGTTGGACAAGCTCAACACCTCCCGCAAGGAGGTCTTTGGCACCATCCCCACCAAACTGCTCACCAGCGAATCCATCGCCACCGAGCACAACTGCATCCCGCAGGACATCGCCTTCGTCGCCGGTAAATTCATCTTCGGCTACAACGTCCACTTCGGCTTGAAAACCGAAGTCACCCTGCCCGACGTCTTCGCCGTCAACAGGCTCTCCGAAGGCCACTTCGTCCCCGATGATCTTTCCCTCATCGCGGATGAACGTTTCGAAAAAGACTTCAAAGAGCTCTACCGCTACTACAAGAGCGCCCGCTTCTCCCAGCTCTTTGTCAACGGCCCTAACCTTTACATGAAGTTCCAGGTCGGCCGCACCGCCGAAGACTTCAAAGCCTTCAAATGGCTCATCAAGAAGGACAGCCTTCAATACCTCGACAACCGCTCGGACCACGAGCTGCGCTACCCCCCTCAGCAGGAAATCGTCTGGGTCCGCGCCACCCGTGACAACCACCGCAAAGGCGATCACCCTCACGTCTCCATCCTCGACCTCGTCTTCGTCGAAACCATCGGCGGCGACCTCACCATCAAAGTCGAAGACAACACCGCCACCGGCAAGGGCATCTACTCCGAGCCCGTCGAAAATCCCGACCAGACCCTCGACGACGCAGAGTTCCACTACGCCCGCCTCGGCCAGCTCATCCTCCTGAAAATCAAACCCTTTCAGGAAAAAACCTTCCGCCACTTCGTCTTCCATATCAAGAGCCAGCGTGTCCTCCGCTGCGACGGCATCGCCGGCGCCTGCGTCCTCCTGCCCGAAGACCACGGCCTCATCTACAGTTCCGGCTATGTCCTCGCCTCCGGCAAGCACCACGCCTTCCCCGACGGGCCCCCCGGCATGTTCTTCGAACGCCGGATCACCTCCCCCAACGGCGAGGACAGCCTCTTCATCTTCTACGAACCAAACTCCGGCACCTACGCCCTCCTTGGCTACAACCTCATTGAGATGGCCGTCACCCCGCCCATCCTCTGCAACGGCTACTCCCTCTACGACAACGGCGGCCTCGCCTTCTTCAAAGCCGATGTCGAACCCCGCAAGCACCACCCCGTCCAGCTCTGGCAAACCCCCTTCGTCGGCGACAACTTCAGCCCCGACCGTAAAAAAGACTCCTACCTCTTCAAGATCGGCAACAAAGACATCGTCCGCGGCATGTCCGAGTGCGTCGCCATCCTGGAGCTCATCGACCGCCAGGAGGTCTACACCGGCCTTTATTCCGACATCTCCCGTTCCGCGGGCGAAGTCATCGACGGCTACCACTGGCTCGGCCACCCCGAGTGTTTCGACCTTGCAGAGCCCATCCGCGGCATCCGCGACACCGCCAACGCCACCGTCACGGAGTTTGAGCGCGTCACCCAGATCCGTAACGCCACCCGCAAACAGCACGAAACCGTCGAAGCCGCCGCCCTCACCGTCCTGCGTGAAAACAACGCCCGCATCTACGACACCATCGTCGGCTTCGTCGAAGGCCTTGCCGGCCTGCGCGAAGTCCGCGGCAATGTCATTGGCCTGCGCGACCTGCGCTACATCGACCGCGCCTCCGTCGACGAACTGGAAGCCAAGGTCGCCGGCCAATCCGAAGACCTCGGCAAGCGCGCCGCCGAATTCCTCCTCAAGCCCGAAGCCCTTGATCCCTACCGCCAAAGCGCCTCTGGCCACGCGGGCGAAATCGAGAAGGTCACCACCGTCACCCAGGCCAAAGCCCTCGGCGGCGAAATCCAGAAATCCGCCGACGAACTGGAAATGCTCATCCAGGTCGTCTCAAACCTCAAGATCGACGACGCCAACCAGCGCACCGCCATCGTCGAAGCCATCTCCAGCGTCTTCAGCCAGGTCAACGGCTCACGCTCGCGCCTTCGCGCCCGCGTGCAGGAGCTTGGCAAAAAAGAAGGCGCAGCCGAGTTCGCCAGCCAGCTCAAGCTGCTCGACCAGGCCGTCGCCAACTACATCGACCTTGCCGATTCCGCCCAGAAAGCACAGGACTTCCTCACCAAAACCATGGTCCAGCTCGAAGAGCTCGACGGCAAATTCGCCGAGTTCGACGAATTCGTCACCAAGCTCTCCGACAAGCGCCAGGAAGTCTACAACGCCTTTGAATCCCGCCGTCTCGCCCTCGCCGAGCAGCGCAGCCGCCGCGCCAACAACCTCTCCGGCGCCGCCGACCGTATCTTAAAAGGCGTCCGTTCGCGCATTGAGTCCTTCAAGTCCGTCGGCGAAATCAACGGCTTCTTCGCCGCCGACCTCATGGTCCAAAAGGTCCGCGACCTCATTGAAGAGCTCCGCTCCATTCAAGAGCCCGTCCGCGCCGACGACATCCAGTCCAAACTCAAAACCGCCAAAGAAGAATCCGTCCGCCAGCTCAAAGACAAGCAGGACCTCTTCGTCGGCGGCCAGAACGTCATCAAGCTCGGCCGCCACAACTTCTCCGTCAACACCCAGGCCGTCGACGTCACCATCCTCCCCCGTGAGTCCGGCCCCGCCCTCCACATCGGCGGCACCCAGTTCTTTGAACCCATCGACGACAAAGAGCTCTCCGAGCTCAAAGACGTCTGGGACCTCCAGACCCAGGCCGAATCCTCCGACTTCTACCGCGGCGAATTCCTCGCCGCCGAGGCTGTCCACACCCTCACCGCCGAGGCCGATAAATCCTCCGACGTCAAAACCCCCATCGACGACGAAAAGCTCCTCGCCACCATCCACCGCCTCATGTCCGAGCGACTGGATGAAGGCTACACCAAAGGCGTGCATGATCTTGACGCGCTGAAAATCGCCGGCGCCCTTTTGGACATGGAGTCCACCCTCGGGCTCCTGAAATTCCCCGGCCCCACCCGCGCCCTGGCCACCCTCTTCTGGTCCACCTGGGAAGACGAAACCGAAAAGCCCGCCCTCGCCGCCCGCCTCCGCGGCCTGGGCAAGGCGGCCCGCGCCTTCCACACCAAGTTCGTCGATGACGGCAGCCTCGCCTCCCTCACCACCCGGCTCACCGCCTTCGCCCAGTCCTCAGGCCTCTTTGATCCCGCCATCGCCCCCGGGGCGGCCCAGTACCTCTTTGAGGAAGCCACCGCCGAGGCACCCGGCATCACCATGAGCCCCGACGCCGTCGCCCTGCGCGATGGTTTCCGCCAGCAGCTCCAGCAGTCGCGCCAGACCGTCCAGTGGATGCAGACGCTGGAAACCATGCGTGATCGCCCCTTGGACCGCTACCGCCAGGCCCGCGCCTGGGTGCTGGCCTACACCCAAAGCACGCAGGCCCCCGCCCGCACCGTTCAGGACTTTTTAGACGAGGCCGCCGTCCTTGTTTTCCTCGACTACGCCGAGCTCGGCAGCGTCATTAACGCCTCCACCCACGCGGACATCACCGGCCTCGTCGGCAACCACCCCCGCCTCACCGCAGGCGGCCTCAAGCTCGATTACCACGACTTCCAGTCCCGTCTCCTGCGCCACCGCACCCACACCGTCCCCCGCTACCTGCGCCTCCAGGCCATCAAGCACCGCATCCTGGCCGACGCCCGCAAGCGCCTCAAGATCGACGAACTCAAGGCTCGCATCCTCACCAGCTTCGTCCGCAACAAGCTCATCGACGAAGTCTTCCTCCCCCTCATCGGCGATAACCTCGCAAAACAGCTCGGCACCGTCGGCGAAACCACCCGCACCGACCGCATGGGCATGCTCCTGCTCATCAGCCCCCCCGGCTACGGCAAAACCACCCTCATGGAGTACGTCGCCAACCGCCTGGGCGTCGTCTTCGTCAAGGTCAACGGCCCCGCCCTGGGCCACAGCGTCAAATCGCTCGATCCCGCGGAGGCCACCAACGCCGCAGCCCGCCAGGAGCTGGAAAAAATCGGCCTCGCCCTCGAAATGGGCGACAACGTCGCCCTCTACGTCGACGACATCCAGCACTGCAACCCTGAATTCCTCCAGAAGTTCATCAGCCTCTGCGACGCCACCCGCCGCATCGAAGGCGTCTACCGCGGCCGCACCCGCACCTACGACCTGCGCGGCCGCAAATTCGCCGTCGTCATGGCCGGCAACCCCTACACCGAATCCGGCGCGCGCTTCCAGATCCCCGACATGCTCGCCAACCGCTCCGACACCTACAACCTCGGCGACATCCTTGGCGATCACGGCGAAGCCTTCAAGCTCAGCTATCTCGAAAACGTCGTCGGGGCCAACCCCGTTTTGAACCCCCTCGCCTCCCGCGCCCGCACCGATGTGCTCGCCATCGTCAAGATGGCCCAGACCGGCTCACGCGAAGGCGCGGTGCTCGAAACCGCCATCCCCGACGCCCAGCTCGAAGAGATGGTCGCCGTCATGAAGAAGCTTCTTCACGTGCGCGACATCATCCTCAAGGTCAATCAGGAATACATCCGCTCCGCCGCCCAGGAAGACCAGTTCCGCACCGAGCCGCGCTTCCAGCTCCAGGGCTCTTACCGCAACATGAACCGCATCGCCGAGCGCGTGGTCGCCGTCATGAACGACCACGAGTTGGAAACCGCCGTCTATATGGCCTACGAGCAGGACGCCCAGACCCTCACCGCCGGCGCCGAGGCCAACCTCCTGAAATTCCGCGAGCTCTGCGGCACCATCACACCCGAACAGCAAGCCCGTTGGACGGACATCAAGCGCACCTTTCAGCGCAACAATCAGGTCCGCTCCCTCGGCGGCGAAGAAAAAACCGCCCAGGTCCTCGTCCTCCTCTCCGCCATGGGCCAGGCCCTCACCGACGTGCGCGATGCCGTCAGCACCACCGGCGCCGCCATGCTCGCCCAGGGCAAAACCCCGCCGCCGGACCTGAAGATCGATCTCAGCTCCCTCTCGCGCCATCTAGAGTCCCTCGCAGCCCCCATGCAGGCCCTCCCGGACCTCATCGGCCAGGCCATCCAGTCGCGCCCCGCGGCCGCCGCTGAAGCCACCTCGTCAGCCCAGCCCGGCGTCCTCACCCTCGACCCCGCGGCCATCTCCATGCTCGATAACCTCATGAAAGAGGTCATCAAGCTCGCCGAGTCCGCCAAGGCCCGCCCCGGCTTCGCCGCCCCCATCCCTTCCGGCCAGCCCGAGCCCGTCTCCGGCGATTTGGTCGAAGAGGAATTCACTCCCCCCGTCAATCCCGAACACGAAGCCCAGAAGCTCAAGCGCACCGAGCGCCAGCTCCGCTCCGCCATCAAGGATGAGCGGGACAAAGAACTTCGCGCCACCCAGTTCATCCCCGCCACCAGCAACACCTCGGCCATCGAGGTCAAGATCGTCAACAAGGTCCCCGCCACCTTCCTCTACATCCTCCGCGCCCAGTTTGATCTCATGCGCGGCTGGCTCGACCCCCTCACCAAGGTCAACCAGCGCCAGGACGAACACATCGCCGA
This sequence comes from uncultured Phycisphaeraceae bacterium, assembly GCA_964542875.1. Taxonomy (GTDB): domain Bacteria; phylum Planctomycetota; class Phycisphaerae; order Phycisphaerales; family Phycisphaeraceae; genus CAZGOM01. The sequence continues at coordinate 8,454 of CAZIWA010000118.1, read as the reverse complement.
AATCCGCTCCAAGCTCATCGAAATGGCCAACCGCTACGACCACATTATTCGCGGCCTCGAAGCCCAGGACACCGGCGAAGAATCCAAGCCCTGACCCCCATTTCCCGGTGACACAGCACAGCACGGCCCGAAGCAGTGCTGCGTCCGCGCCAACAAAACACCACACGCCACCTCACACCAAAACCGCGTTAGCCCGACGCGCCAGCAAGGGTATTCGGGCACAGCCCGACCTCTCGCTCAACCAACAACAACCCCACCGCCCCCGCTCAACGCCACCCACCCCCTCCCCTCTTCCACATCTAACATCTGACATCTCACACCTAACATCCCTTGCATTCACCTGCCAAAAATCCGACACTTGTTCCATGCGCTTCACCACCACCGCCCTTCTCGCCGTACTTCTCTTCGCCGCACCCGCCTTCGCCCAGGCCCCGGCGTCCCAATCCGTCGCGCCATCGGCCGCTCTCAAGCCCACCAACCCGCTCACCTACACCCAGGCCCTGGAAACCGTCGACTTCACCCCACAGCAAAAAGCCACCCTCCTCCAGGCTTTCAAAAAACGCGACGCCGCCATTGAGGCCTGGTACGAGCAAAACAAGCAGGACCTCACCACCCAGCACGAGGCCGCCAAATCCGCCGGCCAGGCCAACGACACCGCAGCCCTCGCCCAGGCCCAAAAACGCCTCGCCGAACTCGACAAGCAGCAGGAAGCCATCCGCAATCAGCTCCGCAAAGACATCGCCCAGGTTCTGACTGAAAACGAAACCAAAGCCATCGATTCCCTCATGCGCACCTCTCCGCCGCCGCTGGACGGCTCCGGCGCAAGGCGCATCACGATCAGTTTCGAAAAGCCCGAATTCACCCCGCAGATCACCCTCAGCGTCCACAACACGTTGATCGATTTAGCCAAATCATTAACCCAGCCCGATGTCTCACTCTCCGACCAACAAAAATCCATCGAAGCCAGCCTCAAGAAAATCCTCACTTCCTTCTCCGACGGCGAAATCAACGACCTCGTCAAATGGCAGGAAGGCGTGCTCTGGCTCAACACCCCCCTCAACCTCACCGCCCAGCAAGTCACCAGCATCAACAACATCGTCACCTCCATCCCGCCCCAGGCCACCCCGGACCCCGCCGACACCGAGAAACTTCTCCGCCATGTCATCGCCACCCTCACGCCCCAGCAGGCGAACGCTCTTTCCTTCTCCACAACCAAGGGCACCCCATTCATCAACGGGGCCAACCCTCCCCTGCGCCCTGACCAGGCCATTGAAGTCTTAAGCCTTGCCGCCGAACAAAAAGCCCAGGCCCTCAAAATCATTGCTGACTTTGATATCACCGCCAAACCGGTCTTTGAAAAAACAAGCGTCCAACTCAAATCCCTCTACGAAGAAGAACGCATCGCCAGAGAAAGCAACGACCGGCCCGCCCTGGATGCCGCAATCAAAAACATCATGAAAGCCGACAGGGCATATCGCAAGTTTTACGCCGGACTTGGTGATCAGCTCAGCACCCTCCTCACCGCCTCAGACCACAAGCGCTTCGTCACCCTCACCACCGTCTCTCCCTCCCCCGATGCGGCCCCCTCCACTTCGCCTCGCACGCTCAGCCACGCCCAGGCCGTCGAAGCCCTGGCTCTGCCCCCGGAGAAAAAGGCCGCGCTTCTCAAAGCGGTCACCGAGCGCAACCAGCAGATGGCCCAGTGGAACAAAAACCATTTAGAGGAGAGCAGTGCGCTCGGGCGCCTTTTCAGCAACATTCATGACAAGGACGCCCCTAAGCCCACCCGCGAAACGATCATCCGCTTCGCTGAGCTGCAAGCCTCGCGGGATGCAATCAACGCCGACTTCACCAACGCTGCGCAAAAACTCCTCACTCCCGACGAATTCAGAAAGTTCACAGCCTTAACCACCCCATGGCTTCCCGCCCCAAGGCCCCTCTATTCTTACACCATTCGGGTGGACAAACCCAATTTCTCTCCCGAGCGCGTCCGCGCCATCTACGCCGCGTTTGCTGAAATGCTCAATGATCCGCCTCCGGATAAAAACACCTCCGTCGACCGCGATCTGGCCATCCAGAAAGCCCTGCTCACCACGTTGCGCCTCTTCCCCCCTGGCCAGCAGTTGGGCCTCAACCAATGGTATTCCACTTCAGGAACATCTCCCTACTTCTGCCTCACCGACGACCAGGCCGCCAAAATCAGTCATACCGCCGCCCAGATCAGGAATCAGCCCGAAGGCGTTTCCGCCGCAGTTGCGGCATCCCAGGCTTTAGCCACCATCCTCGACACCCTAACCCCGTCTCAAAAACAACTCCTCTTCAGGCAATCCTTCAATGGTGAGCCCGGCGACACGATTGCATTTCCCGCCACCGACGGGCCCCCTCCCCCCACCAACGTCCGCATGAAGCCCAGGCGCGCGCTCGAAGCCCTCAACCTCTCCCCCGATCTCTACGCCCGTGCGGAAAAAGCCCTTCAAGCCCACATCGCCAGCCTCAAGGAAAGCAACAACCAGATCATCCCCCTCACGCGCGACCTTCTCAAAGCCCGCCGTGCTGAGGATCAAACCGCGATCCAGGACTTGGAAAAACGCCTCGCCGTCCTTAAACCCCAGCAAGATGCCGCCATCGCCCAGTTCGAGAAAAACTTCAAACAGCTCCTCACCCCACCCGTCTACCAGCAATACCTCGACGGCCTCGACCCCAAAAAATCCGACCTGTGGTAAACCACCTCTCCCTTTGGGCTGATCATTCCCCAAGCCTTGATTAGACCTATCGGCGATAAAGCCTCAAACGCTCGCGTCCCTCCCCCCGGAGGAAGTACGAGCATGTAGCCCCGCCACGTTCATGCCAACCAACCCGTAACGATCCACTCTTCTATTCTTCTCCGAAAAACATCTAACCTCATACATCTGACATCTTCCCTCTGACCAGACCCTAGACCCTTCTTCAATAAAGCGTTGTATTAATGCCCCGCCTCTTCCACCTTCTTCCAGATAATCCGCGCCCCCCGCTTATACGTGAAGTACCCGTACATCCACTGCCAGATCACCGCGATCTTGTTCCTGAACCCCACCAGGAACAGCAGATGCACAAACAGCCACCCCATCCACGCGAAAAACCCCGTCATCTTCAGGCTCCCCGTCTGCGCCACCGCTGCGGATCGCCCGATCGTCGCCATCGTCCCCTTGTCGAAGTACTTGAACGCCGGCCTTTGCTCAGCCGGCTTCACACCACTCTTAAGCTGCTCATTCACCAGCTTCGCCACATGCTGACCCATCTGGATCGCCGCCGGCGCCACGCCCGGCACCGGCTTGCCGTCGGGCCCGGCCACGCTCACCAGGTCCCCCAGGCAAAAGATTTCCGGTCGCCCCGGCACCGATAAATCCGGCAGCACCTGAACCCGGCCGCCCCGGTCCATCGGCGCGCCGATGCCCGCCGTGATCGGGCTCGCCGACACGCCCGCAGCCCACACGATCGTGTGCGCGGGAATCTCAGTCGCCCCCAGCACCACCTTCTCGGGTTGTATGTCCGTCACCCGCGTGTTCAGCCGCACATCCACCCCCATCTTCACCAGTTGCAGCCGTGCCTTCTCCGACAACCCCGGGTCCATGCCTCCCAGCACCCGGTCGCCCCCCTCAATCAAAATCACTTTCGCCTTCGAAGGATCGATGGATCTAAAGTCCCGTTTGAGCACCACGCGCGTCAGTTCCGCAAACGCGCCGGCCATCTCCACGCCGGTAGGCCCCCCGCCGATCACCACCAGTGTCATCAAAGTTTCGCGCCGCACCGGGTCATCAATGCTCTCGGCTTCTTCAAACGCCTCCAGCGCCCGCGTGCGTATCTTCACCGCTTCGCTCAGGGTCTTGAGGCCCAGCGAGTTCGCCGCCCATTTGTCGTTCCCGAAATACGCCGACCGGGCCCCCAGCGCTACCACCAGCGTGTCGTACTCCAACCGGTGCATCTTGCATTCCACCACCTTCGCCGCCGGATCGATCCTCACCACTTCGTCCATCAGCACGCGCACATTCGCCCGGTCCCGCAATATCGACCGGATCGGCTGCGCAATCTCCGGCGCGCTCAGCCCCGCCGTCGCCACCTGATACAAAAGCGGCTGAAACAAATGATGGTTCTGCCGGTCCACCAATGTCACCTGGCACCCCGCCGCGCTCACACGCTTGCAAAACTCCAGCCCCCCGAACCCTGCGCCTAAAACCACAATCCGATGAGTCATACCGGCCTCTTCTTTCCTGCTCCCCGATAAAAGGGAGAAATGCATTCCAGCACATCCTACGCGCCATCCACCAGCCGAACCCTGCGTCTATTCACCTCATATCACCCCGGACATGCGACATCCGTGAGAAGAGCATCAAGCGCACATCCTGTTAAAAAATTTCTCTCGCATCACCCCCGGCAATGCCTTGCCTCCCAATCCTGAAATCCTCTTAATCATCTTCAATCCTCTCAACCGTAGTCAAAAATCTGCTTCTTCTCCCCTACAATACCTCCCCCATGCTCCCGATCTATCAGGTACAACCCGACATCCTCAAGGCCCTCACCGGCTCCAACCGCCTGGTGCTCAGCGCCCCCACCGGCTCGGGTAAAACCACGCAGCTCCCGCAGATCCTCCACGCGCACAACCTCATCAAAGGCCAGATCGTCGTCCTCCAGCCCCGCCGCCTGGCCGCGCGCCTGGTCGCCACCCGCGTCGCGCAGGAGATGAACTCCCCCGTCGCTGGCCTCGTGGGTTATCAAACCCGTCACGACACCCGCATCGGCCCGGACACCAAAATCCGTTTCGTCACCGAGGGCCTTTTTCTCCGCCAGCTTTCCAATGACCCCGGCATCGCCAGGGTCGGCGCCGTTGTGCTGGATGAATTCCACGAACGCCACCTCGCCACCGACACCGTCCTCGCCCTGGTCAAACAGCTTCAGGAAGCCAAACGTCCGGACCTGAAGCTCATCGTCATGTCCGCCACGCTGGATGTCGCCAAGGTCTCCGCCTACCTCAATGCGCCCGCGGTGGAGTCCCAGGGAAAAATGTTCCCCGTCAACCTCCACTACCTCTCCTCGCGCAGCACCCGCCCGGTCTGGGAAACTGCCGCCGATGCTCTCTCCCACCTGGTGAATGAGGAGCCCGAGGGCGATGTACTCATCTTCATGCCCGGCGCTTATGAAATCCGCCGCACCATTGAAACCTGCGCCTCGGTCCGCGGGCCCATGCCCCTCTCGTTCTTCCCGCTTTACAGTGAGCTTCCCATCCCTCAGCAGGACGCCGCCCTTGGCCCCTGCATGAACCGCAAGGTCATCGTCTCCACCAACATCGCCGAGACCTCCATCACCATCGAAGGCGTCCGCCACGTCATCGATTCCGGCCTCGCCCGTCAGAACCGTTTTGATCCCCGTCGCGGCATCAACGTCCTCATGGTCGAGCCCATCAGCCAGTCCTCCGCCCAGCAGCGCCAGGGCCGCGCCGGCCGCACCGCCCCCGGCACATGCTGGCGGCTCTGGCCCGCAAACGAACACAAATCCCGCCCGCTCCACGACGACCCCGAAGTCAAACGCCTCGACCTCGCCGAAGTCGTCCTCCAGCTTCGCTCCATGGGCATGAATGACCCCGCCGCCTTCCCCTGGCTCGAGCCCCCGGACGCCGGCTCCCTCGCCCGCGCCGACGCCCTTCTCAAAGACCTCGGCGCCATCTCCCCCACCGGCCACCTCACCCCCGTAGGCGGCGAAATGGCCGCCCTCCCCATGCACCCGCGCCTCTCGCGCGTCATGGTCCAGGCACGCCTCCAGAACTGCTCCGTCCGCGCCGCACTCTGGGCCGCCATGATCTCCGAGCGCGACATCCTCTTAAAAGGCGCCGCCAAACGCTACGCCGAAGAACTCGGCCCCGACACCCCTTCGGACTTCGACGTCCTGGAAACCGCCTACTTCGCCGCCCTGGCCCACAATTTCGATCCCGGCCGCTGCCAGAACATCGGCGTCCACGCCATCGCCTGCCGGGAGCTCCAGCGCACCCACCGGCTCTACCTCGACAGCCTCGGCATCCGCAACCCCGAAAACCTCGGCCCCGCAAAACCCGGCGAAGCCCTCGCCGTCATCAAGGCCCTCCTCGCCGGCTTCCCGGACCACGTCGCCCTCCGCAAGTCCTCCGGCTCAAACCTCGCCTGCCAGCTCGCCGATAACAGGAAAGGCGAGCTCGACCCCGAATCCGCCGTCAAAAACGCCCCCCTCCTCCTCACCGTTGAAGTGCAGGAAGTCGGCTCCGGTTCCGGCGTAAATGCCTCGGTCCGCACCGTCTGCTCACTCGTCAGCCGTCTAGACCCTCAATGGCTCATCGAGCTCTTCCCCACCCAGGTCCACAGCCATCTCGTCCACCGTTTTAACGACCAGCAGCGGCAGATTGAAGCGGTCGACCAGCTCTCCTACCGCGGCCTGGCCCTCACTGAGGAACGCACCGACAAAGTCGACCCTGACCGTGCCGCCGAAATGCTCGCCGACCTCATCCTCTCCGGCCACCTCAAGATCGATTCCTGGGATGAAAACGTCCTCGCCTGGATCGACCGCACCCGCTGCTGCGCCGACTGGTTCCCCGAAAAAGGCCTCATCCGTTACGCCGAAGACGACCTGAAGCTCATCCTCATGGAGCTCTGCACCGGCGCCACCCGCTTTGCCCAGATCCGCGACAAGCCCGCGCTGGACTTCGTCAAAAACGCCCTTTCCTGGGATGAGCAGCAGCTCGTCGAAAAAGCCACGCCCGTGCGCCTCCAGATGCCCTCAGGCAAGTTCCTGCGCATCACCTACCAGCCCGGGCAGCGGCCCCGCGGCAACGCCCGCATCCAGGACTTTTACGGCCTCACCCAAACCCCCACCGTCGCCAACGGCCGCCAGAAAGTCCTGCTGGAAATCCTCGCCCCCAACTACAAACCCGTCCAGGTCACAGACGACCTCGACGGCTTCTGGAAAAACCTCTACCCCACGCTCAAAAAAGAATACGCCCGCCGCTACCCCCGCCACGAATGGCGCTGACCCCACACCACACCAAAAAGCCGCTCACCACGAAACCCCGCTCACCACCGTCAGCGTGTCCGTCCAGCCCGCCGCGGTCAATTTCACGAACCGCCCGCTGCCGTCCACATACGCAAAGTTCAGCCCGTCCAGCGCCGCATGCCTGGGCGCCCATTCGTACGCCCCCGCCGGCCGCCCGTTGAGCGAAAACGACATGTCTTTCGTATTGGCGTTATAGGTTTCAAAAAACAGGAAATGCTGGTTGGGCTTGATCCTCGGATCATCCAGCCGAACCCAGAAATCCCTCACCGTCGGGTCGGCCTTGGTGTCGCCGATGCCCAGGATGTAATGGTTCCCGCCAAACGCATTGCCCGCGCTGTTGCCCGTCGCCCCGCCCGCCTTGTACTGCGGGCAACCGCGGCTGCCGTAATACGCACGCCGGTTGATCGGCATCGTGTCGTCGTACCCGAAATAAGACGCCATCCCCTGCACCGGCGGACAATATTTCCCGCGCGTATCGACATATGACGACGTCGTCGCGCGATGCCATTGGTAAGGCGCATTCTGCGTCGTAGGCGGGCCGAACCTCGCATTGTCCGTCGCATAAAAATGCGCCGCCTGCACCACCGCACGCATCGTGCTCAGGCACTTAAGCTGTGTCGAAATCTCCCGCGCCATCAAAAATGAAGGCATCACCAGCGAAATCAAAACCGCGATGATCGCTATCACCACCAGCAGTTCCACAATCGTGAAGCCTTTGCGCTGCCCCCGGATGGCACGCGCGCTCAACACCGCCTGATTTACTCGGGTCATGATTTTTAAACCAAAAAAAATGTCTGTTTCTATGAGTCAACACCGACACGGGTTTACATATTTCAACCTAGGAATCATACATTAACAACCCGTTAAATGTCACGAAAAATATGATCCCCTCCATCCACATTCAACCCAGGCCAGTTCTTGCCCACGGCAATCGCATTCAACCAAAGCGCACACCCGGGTGCATGTGCCTTCGTATTATCCAAATGCAATGGCCCCGAGTTCTTACCCTCTCGGCGCCGGCCCCGTGCTTTCCCGGTACACCACGTCAAACGTCATCGTCACCCGCTCCGCCGGCCCCTTAGGGTTCTTGATCCGCCGGATCAGCATCTCCACCGCCTGCCCCCCCGCCTCTTCCCGGCATTCCCGCACGGTCGTCAGCTTCGGCTTGGCGTACCTAGCCCCCGCAATGTCGTTGAACCCCGCCACGCTCAAGTCCCGCGGCACCACCAGCCCCGCATCGCGCACCGCCGCCAGCGCGCCGATCGCGCATTCATCGTTGTTCATGAAATACGCCGTCACCCCGGTACGCTGCCCGATGTGACGGCTCACCGCCTGATACGCATGGTGCTCGGAATCCGCATTGTCCGACAAGCCCTGCACCACCTGCAGATCCAGCGTCATCCC
>CAZIWA010000117.1:0-17860 GCA_964542875.1 uncultured Phycisphaeraceae bacterium | reverse complement strand
AAATCTTGCCCCCGAAAGCGTCCGGCTCGGCTACGGCCAGCCGGGCGTTTTTTTTTTTGTCGCGAGGGACGAGAGGTCCGGTGTCCCGCGTCGGAGAAGAAGAAAAGTCAAAAATAAAGAGGTCCGGAGTTTTTCCTGCTCCGGACCTCTTTGTTGATTTTTGACGCAAGACACCGGACGCGGGACGCGCGGCTTTTTCTTACCTGGGCACATCAACCCAGATGCCGGGGAGGGCAATGGCCTTTGCGCCGGCTTCGATCAAGGCGGCGATTTCCAGTGTCTGGGACTCTGGAATGAGCGATTGGGTGGTGTTGAAGAAGTCGCACATGGCTTCGATGAAGCGGTCGAAGAAGTCGCCCATCTGGGCGGCGTGGATGCCGGCCAGGGAGCCGTCGGGATTTTTCTTTGCGCCGGTGAATTGGAAGGGGGCGCCGGGGGTGAGGTTGATGGAACCGGTGCGACCGCCGCCGTAGTCGATGATGAGGAGGGGGGCTTCGGCGGTGCCGAGTTGTTGAATGCGTTTGGCGCCGGCGCCGAACATGGTGACGAGCATTTCATACTGGTGGATGGCGTAGACGCTGTACTTGCCGGGCCCGCGGGTGGTGAACTGGAGCAGGTTGTCCGGATCGCCGATGAAGTTTGCGGCCTGGACGAGCTCGGAGCCAAAGCGGAGGGAGGAGCAGGACATCATGGGAGTTTTGTGGGCGTGGGCCTTGGCGAAGAGGCGCTTGGCTGCGGCCAGGTCCGGCGCGATGGGCTTATCAATGTAGACGGGTTTGCCGGATTTGAGGGGGAGGTCGGCCAGCTCTTCGTGCATCTCGGCATTGTCGGGGGAGAGGACGATGAGGCAGTCGCACTGGTCGATGATTTGCTGGATGGATGCGGCCTTGTCGATGCCATGGGTGGCGCAGAATTTGTCGAGGCTCATTTTGCCCGGCGGGGTGAACTTTTCCCAGGCGAGCGTGACTTTGAACTGGTCTGCGTATTTGCTTTTGGCAATGAAGGCAGGGTAGTTCTGAGCGTGCCATTCGTCGATGAAGTAGTCGATAAAGCCGATGGTTTTCATTGCCTGACCCCTTGTGAGTGCGGGAATTATAGCGGGAAGGAGGATGGCCTGGGGGGTGAAGCGGGGTGCGGTCGGCGTGGAAAATCCGCTCAGACATGCACGCCAGCCGCGGCTTGGTTTTTGGGGTAAAATGCGGGCTCATGGGCCGGTGGCGAAATCGGCAGACGCAACGATTTTAGGTGTCGTTGTCCGTAAGGACGTGCAGGTTCAAGTCCTGTCCGGCCCATTGAAGGTTTTCTCCAGGCCAGTGGTTTGGGATGGTGATTGGTGTTGCAAATTCCGGGCGGCCTGTTGACAGCGAGTTGTTTCAGCGCGCGATTGAGGCGACGCTAGTTTTCCACGGCTGGATTTCTTGAATTTTCGTCCGAAATGCCGGAGAAAATGAGATTCTTGTGGCTTTTTTTATTTTTCTTTCGAAACGCGTTGGACATCTGTATTAACGGTGGTAATATTTGTGCATCAATTCGCCCCCGGAAGCGCCCGGTATGGCTTCGGCCTGCCGGGCGTTTTTTATTTTCAATTTTGAACCGCGGTGTGCCCCGGGCTTGCGCGATGCATCATCCGGTTTTGCGAATCCAGGTTGCTGGTTCCTGTTTTTGGCGTGCTTTGGGGCACGTTTAATCTCCTATAATTGATGCATGGACGGCAAAGGCGCGATCAATGCGCGCTGGACCGCCTTTAGGAGATTTGAATGCTCTGGCAACCCCCGCTGCCTGATCGATACACGAAGATGACCGAAGCCCAGCTGACCCAGGCAATCTGGGACCGCAAGCGCGAACTGGGCTCGAAGCTGGTGATTCTGGGACATCACTACCAGCAGGACGAAGTGATTCAATTTGCAGACTTCACCGGCGACAGCTTCAAGCTCAGCCAGTTGGCCGCGGACCAGGTGAAGAAGACTGGTGCGCAGTACGTGATCTTTGAGGGTGTGCACTTCATGGCAGAGTCGGCAGACATCCTGGCGCCAGAGGGCGTGCAGGTGATTCTGCCGGACATGAGCGCGGGTTGCTCCATGGCGGACATGGCCGAATATGAAGACACTGTTACGGCATGGCAGGAAGTGGCGCAGGCCTGCCAAGGCATGAAGGTGCGTGTGGTGCCCGTGTGCTACATGAACTCTTCGGCGGCGATCAAGTCGTTTGTGGGTGAGCATGGCGGAGCGGTGTGCACCAGCTCCAACGCAGACAAAATTCTCCGGTGGGCACTGACGGGGGGAGATACGCCGCTGGCTCCGGGCGAGAGCGTGAAGATCATTTTCATTCCCGATCAGCACCTGGGGCGCAATACCGCCGCCGCATTGGGATACGACGTGGATCGCGACATGGTGGTGTGGAACCCCAAGTCACCCGAAGGCTACGGCGGCAACAGCGTGGAAGATATTCAACGCGCCACCTTCCTGCTTTGGAAGGGGCATTGCTCGGTCCACAAGCTTTTCCGGCCTGAACACGTGCAGCAGGCGCGCGACCAATGGCCGGATGTGACCGTGATGGTTCACCCCGAGTGCGCGCACGAAGTGATTTTGCGGGCTGATCTGGCCGGCTCGACCGAAGGCATCATTAAAGCCATTGAGCAGGCCAAGCCCGGCAGCCGATGGGCCGTGGGCACGGAGGTTCACCTTGTGAATCGCCTGGCCAATGCCGCCGCCAAGCGCGGCGTGCACGTAAAGATGTTGTCAGAGTGCCAATGCCTGTGCACCACGATGTACCGGATCGATATGCCGCACCTTCTGTGGGTGCTGGATAATCTGGCGCAAGGCAAGGTGGTGAACCAGATCAAGGTGCACCCCACGGTGAAGAAGTGGTCGCTGGTGTCGCTGAACCGGATGCTGCAGGTGACGGCCGACGCGAACCGTGCAGTGGTGCTGCCGGTGCCTCAGCCGACAGTCAAGGCGTGAGAAGCGCGCTTATCTGAGGTCGTTCTTATCGATGGAGATCTGACACGTGGGGCCGACGTCCATGAGGATTTTCTGCGCCAGCATTCTGCATGCGGGCGTGAGGATGGAGAAGTGGTCGTAACTGGGGGTTTCCACGAACCGGACAAAGGGTGAGCTGGGCGCCTTGGCCATTTCCCGGAGTGACGACGCGTTGCCCTGGCCGGCCTTATCGCCTTCGATGACGAAGGTGGGGGTGGAGATGGATTCCAGCCATTCGATGGGGGAGCGGAGTTTGGCTTCGTTGGAGTCGGATCGGTCAAACACAAGGGGGAAGGGGCCGCCTGGGGCGTCGTAGTCGAGGATTCTGGAGACGGGACCGAAGGAGAAGACGGCGCGGAATTTGTTGGTGACTTCGCTGGTGAGGAGGACGAGGGTGCCGCCAGTGCTGTGGCCGGCGAGGTAGATACGATCGGGGTCGATGTCGGGGAGCTGGGTGAGGTATTGGTGAGCGGCGATGATGTCGTTGACTTCGCCGTACATATTTTCCTGATAGCCGGGGTTCTGGTTGCCGCCTCGGAGGGAGGGGAACATGACGACGATTCCGCGGTCGATGAGGTATTCGGTGCTTTGGCGTCCGTTGCGGTCGGGGGACCAGACATCGCCGATGGTGTTGCAGTCGCCGCCGGTGATCCAGATGACGGCGGGCCGTTTATTGCCGAGCCCAGGGGGCGTGGCGAGGTATGCGCTGAGGTCCCCGGCCTGGGACGTGTAGGTGACGATCTTGTACATGGAGCCGGGGAATGGGAGGTCGATTTTTTCACGGGCCGAGTGCTGGATTTTAAGATTGGTCCGATGGCTTTGACGGGCGAGGGCGAGTTTTGAGCCGATGGAGGAGGGTTCGGAGGAGAGGTTGCCTGTCGCGCTCCTGAGGGAGAGTTCCGATGTGGTGGCCCTGGAGGTAACAGGGGTGGAGCCCGCAGTGGAAGTCTGGCTGAACAAGTCCGTGAACCAATTGCCTGAGGACGAAGACCCCGATGGCTTGGCCTGCGTGACGGGCAGCGCGACCGCGGGGGGAAGGGTCGACACCTTGTACGCAGTGAAGGTGCCGAGAAACAGCACGCACATGCCGGCGATGGCCAGTTGGGAAAGAAGAAGTATGTCTTTGCTTGATCCGGAATTGGTCATGTGCGGTAGGGTAACCCATGGGCATGGGCGAGGACAAGCGAGACGAAAATATCCCAGGCGTTGATCCTGGTTTCAAGTCCTGCGACTGGGAATAAAAAAAGCAGGCCCGAGTGAGCCATTTCTGGCGCGCGTGGGCCTGCTTTTTTCACCCCAATTGAAGTAGGGTGGAATATTTTAAGGAACAATGCGGGTACAACGAAAGCGCAGCGCCTGAAAAGGCCCTGTCATATGGCACATCTCACAACAGTGAAGATGGGCTGAGAGGCTCAGGCCTGCGGAGAGGCGGGCTCTTCGCTGGCATCGCCATCACGCTGGGCTGCCAGGCGCTCAAGCACCAGGGCGGCGACATCGGGAGCGATTTCATCGGGGATCTGTCCCAGGATGACCTGTTGAATCACGCGGTCCTGCGTGCAGAACCAGGTGATGAGTCGGCCAACGAGCTCTTTTTGAGTCATGCCGTTCCAGGAACGGATGCTCTCAAGCTGCTCTTTGCTGCCGTCAGCGAGCTCGATGTTAAGGTTCTGGCGCTGCTTCCCCTGCAACCGGGCTGGTGCGCGCTTCTTGGTCTCTTGAATTGCAACGTCTTGGCTGCTCATGGTTTCCTCCTGAGGCGACCCCGTCAATAAACGATGGTCCAGAAGTGAATTGGGAGAGTCTGGAGTGCCACCCCAGCTCGCCGGAAAAAAACAGACAAATTAAAGGGCTGATCAACCAGTCGAGTTACTTTGCCGACAAAACTGTCTTAAATGAAACTCATTAAAGTTGTCTGGTCCCACTAAATGTATTCAATTTGTTTCAGATTGTAAAGGGAAAGATGGTGTTATGCCACTGTTTCGTGAATTTAATTTCATGTTGTTTCGGGCTTTTCCAGACCAGATGTTGACTGGGGTTTGGCTGCGGAATTCTGGCCTGAGCCAGATGCCGAATCGCCATCTTCGCGTTTTTCCAAGACGTCCACACGAACCGCCTGGGCGAGATTCTTAATCTCCTGCATCGCTTTTCGGACCCGGGTACCCGCGGATTTGTTCCCTGCGCCCGCTTTTTTTACTTCATCCTCGATGGAAAGCACCAAGGCTTTAAGTTTTTCGTAATCCCCTTGCATCCGTTGGCTCCTTCCAAGTTCTGCTAAACGAGCAAGGCGGACGTTTTGGGAGACGTCCGCCTTGATCTGTGGTCATGGGGTTGTTGCCTGGGTTCAGGCTTGACGGTTGACTTGGTCCGGCTGGTTGGCCGGGCGGGCTTCAGCCTGCTGCTGGGGTTGAGCAGGAATCTGCTGCTGGGGCTGCTGATACTGCTGAGCCTGAGGCTGAGCGTATTGCTGAGGCTGCTGGTACTGCTGATATTGCTGTGCGGGAGGCTGTTGGTATTGCTGGGGCGGGGGGGCCATGTTGCCGCCGCGGGGGGCGTTGGCAGCGGCGTTGACGTCATCATCCACGCCAGCGAGACCCTTCTTGAACTCGACGATGCTCTTGCCAACGTTCCGGCCGATGTCCGGAAGGCGTTTGCCGAAAATCAGGAGGCCAAGAACAAGCAGCACAACCACTTCCATGGGTCCCATGCTGCCGAAAAATGCCAGAGTAAACATCTGATTGCTCATTTCTTAAGGGAACGCAAGGCCTGCGTCTTACCGCTATTCTAGCCGGTCAAGGGGTGAAAACAAAGCGAAGTTGGCAAATCGCCGGCTGACAGAACGCCACAGGGGTGGGGCTCCCAATGGGTTATCGGACAGCCAAGAATGCCGTTTATTTGGCTCCGACGGGTTCGCGGCCGGTCTTGAAGGTCTGTGAGGCAAGGTGCTTGACGGTGTCGTAGTGGGGGCCGACAGGGTTGTGCGCATCGCCGATGACCTTGTCGAGCGCATTGACGAGCCAGTCCACATCGCTCTCGTTGATGATGAGCGGGGGAATCATTTTGATCACGTCGAGGTTGTGCCCGGCGACCTGGGTGAGCACTTTGTGGTCACGCATCAGGGGCATGGTGATGACCTGAGGGAACAGGTTCTTATCCATGGTGTGTACGGCCATCCAGGTGGCCTTGAGCGCCAGCGCACGGGGGGAGAAGCCCGAAGGCGAGCCAAACTCCACCGCGAGCATCAAACCCTTGCCGCGGGCTTCCTTGATGAGTTCGTGCTTGCCGGCCAGGGCCTTGAGCTTTTCGAGGGCCAGCGCGCCGATGCGGGCGCAGTTCTCGATGACTTTTTCTTCCTTGAACACGTGGAGGGTCACCAGGCCTGCGGCCATGGCCATGTCGTTTTGGCCGAAGGTGTTGGAGTGCACCACGGAGCGTTCGAGGCTGGAGAAAACCTTGTTGTGGATCTCGCGGCGGCTGAGGACTGCGGAGACGGGGATGTAGCCGCCCGAGAGGGCCTTGGAGAGGCAGATGATGTCCGGCTCGACGTTCCAGTGTTCGACGGCGAAGAACTTGCCGGTCCGGCCAACGCCGGTCTGGACTTCATCGGCGATCATGATGGCGCCGTATTTGGTGCAAAGCTGGCGCACGCCGGGGAGGTAGTCGGCACCGGCGATGAAGACGCCTTTGCCCTGGATGGGCTCGACGATGAAGCCGGCGACGTCTTTCTTGGACAGCTCTTTTTCAAGGGCGGTGAGGTCGTTAAAGGGAATTTCGACGCAGCCATCGAGGAGGTCGCCAAAGCCGGTGCGGAATTCCGGTCCGCCGTTGACGGAGAGGGCGCCCATGGTCAACCCGTGGTAGCCCTTTTTGCAGAAGATGATGCGTTTTTTGCCGGTGGCGGCGCGTGCGTACTTGATGGCGGTCTCAACGGCTTCCGCGCCGGAGTTGCCGAAGTAGACGGTGTCCAGGCCGGGAGGGGCGAGCTTGATGAGTTCCTTGGCGAGCATGCCCGAGAGCCGGTAGGCGCCCATCTTGATGAGGTTGGGCAGGTCCATGTCCATGGCCTGCTTAAGGCCATCGCGGATGGTGGGGTGGTTGCGGCCGCAGGCAAATACGCCGTAGCCGGCCAGGCAGTCGAGATATTTGTTGCCTTTGTCGTCCCAGAGGTATTGCCCCTGGCCTTTCACGTAGCGCTGATCAAACCCGATGATTTTCAGAACGCGCGCGAACTGCGGATTGATGTGCTCTTCGAGGAGTTCCAGTGATTTGCCCTCGTGGGAATCGATCAGGGCTTTGAGGTCGAACATGCGCTGTCCTTTTCGGATTAAAGAATAAAGCCCGGCATCTATGAAAACAGGGACGGGCTTTCGATCCAAACGATGCGAGAAATTTGACGCAATATGTTAGTTGCTTTGGGGTTAACGAGTCAAACGATTTCTCATTTACCGGATTGCTTCAGGGTGTCCCAAGGGCTGAATCTGCTAGTCTTTTATCGCTAAACATTCTTTTAACATTTGATTGGAGCATGCATTGTCTACTTCCATTCAATGGATTCCCGAAGCCATTCAATTTTCTATTGATTCTGAAACCGGGGCCGTGGTGGAACAACTCACCAGCCAGCCGGTGACCAGCTACAACATCAGCCAGGAGAAACGGCACACCACCGCAGACGGCGGGCGAGTGGCCATTACGCGCACCCCATTTGGCCAGCCCATCGAAATCTGGGTGTGCGATATGCGCAATTACAAGGTGGCCAAGGCGGCGGTGGGGATTCCTCAAGGGTGCAACGCGCCGAAGAACGCCGTCTACTATCGCCAGGACGGCGACCCGCTTGGCCGGATGATGCGACTGGACCTGACGGACCTTTCGAGCCGGGAAATGTTTCGGCTGCCAGGCGGCCTGGCGCCGGCGACGGGTGCGATTTCTTTTGACGAGCAGTGGTACATCGGCGGGCCGATTCATGTGAAAGACAATATTTTCAGCCTGTGCAAGGCGCACATTCCCACCGGGAAGGTGGAGACGCTTTGCGAAATTCAAGACATGTCCAATCCGCACCTGCAGTTTGAACCGATGGGTGGGACGCTGAGCATCGTCCAGATCAACCGGACGGGGCCCGCCAATGCGCACCCCAGCTACCCCAATGTGCCCGGGCGAATCGGTTCCACCCTGAGCGTGGTGGATGTGGTGACGGGGCAGCTCACGCCATTGCCGGCTGGGCGGCCGCATACACCGCTGATTTCCGGGCACGAATGCTGGGTGGGCGCGACGGGTGAGATCATTTTCAGTGCGGCTCAGTACAACGTATCGCCGAGTTCATTTGTGACCTACGGCAAGCCGCCTGAAGCGGAAAAGGGAATGCCGCTGGCAGCGATCTGGGGCGTGCGGCCCGGGGATGCCAAGGCGAGGGTCGTGGCGCAGGGCAAGCTTTTCAACCACATCGGTGCGTCAGACGACGGCCGGTTTTTCATCGGTGATGACCACGTCACGGGGGCCATCTATATCGGCAGCATGACCACCGGCAGATACCTGCGGTTGTGTGAGTCCCACACGCGGCAGGGGCAATGCCAATACAGCCACGTGCACCCGTACCTGACGCCGGACAACAGGCACGTGGTGTTTAACTCCATCGTCACGGGCATCGGACAGGTGTATGCGGCCCGAGTGCCCGATGGGTTTCTGGAGAGCGTACTGGCCTTGTGATTAGAGTTCGACGACGCGGCGCTGCCTGCGCGCGACGTCTGCGGCGAAGGTGAGCCGGTGGCCGTCGACGGAGTCTTGAATGCGTGTGAGGCCTGAGGAGCCTTGTTGACCTCGCAGGAGCGCGACAAAGTCTCCGGCGAGGCCGTCATCGCCGCCGCCGTGGCCGGAGGTGTCGCTGGCCAGTTGGGCTGCGATGTCGATGGACTGTTCGTCGAAGCGATTTTCCACTTTCATGCCGGCGCGGTGGGCGGGGTGGCGAACCTTGATGATGCCGGTGTTGCCGTCGGCTTCGATTTCACCCTTGGTGCCGATGATGTGGGCGCTGCGGCCATCGCGGGAGTTGGTGCAGAACATGTCATGGCTGACGGTGACGCCGTCGGCGAATTCCACGATGACGGTTTGCCGGTCGACGACATCGTTATCGCATCGCCATACGCACCGGCCGTGCGGGCTGGTGGTTTTGAGAGCCTCGATTTTTTCGTCCAAGGTAAGGTTCGGGTAGCTGGGCACGTGGCCAAAAGCCCATGCGGTGCCGAAGCCCTTGGTGATGTAATGGAGCTTGGCGGAGTAATCGCAGGTGGCTTCGATGGTGCAGCCATTCAAGCACCGGTCGGCGGAACCTTCGGGCGCGTTTGCCCGGTTAAAGAATGAGAGGGAACCGAAGCTGGCGACGCGCTTGGGCTGGTTGCCGCTCATGAGCCAGATGATGATGTCCATGTCGTGGCAGCACTTGGAGAGAAGCATGGGGCCGGAGGTGGCTTCCTTGTTCCACTGACCGCGGATGAAGGCCGAGGGCATGAGCAGGTAGCCGACGTTTTCCTGCGTGTGGATGCCGGTGATCTTGCCGATCTCGCCGGAGTCGATGATGCGCTTGATGGTTTGATAGAACTTGGTGTAGCGCAGGACGTGGCCGATGAGGACCAGGCGCTTGTTGACGGTGGCGTTGTCGACGAGCTCCATCACCTCGCGCTCGGTGGGGGCGATGGGTTTTTCAAGCAGCATGTGGTACCCGGCGCTGAGCAGGGCCATGCCCGAGGGGTGGTGCATGCGGTCCATGGTGCCGTTGATGGCGGCCTCGGCGATGCCGGGCCTGGCGGCGACTTCTTCCCAAGAGGCGAATTGCATGGAAGCGGGGATGTTGTGAATCCGGCCAAACTCCTCGCGCTTGTGTTTAACGGGTTCGGCGACGGCGAGCACCTTCATTTTGTCCGGGTGCTTCTTGGAGTAGTGACAGTAAGCGCTGGTGCGCGTGCCGGCGCCGATGGCGACAACGGTGACGGGGCCGGTGGGAGAGGTCTGGGTTGTCATGGGGGACTCGCTGTAGAAACCGGTTAATGGGGTAAATAATTCTCCGCCATTAAACCGATTTGCGCAAGACCCCCGGGCTTTACAGCAGCCGCCAGTGGGTGGCGAGAATGCCGTGTTTTTCGTCGCCCGGCTGCATTTGGTAGTAAACGGTGTAGATGGAGCCGTCGGGTAATTGGGCCGAAGCGGCGTAGCCAAGATCGCTGTTGGGTGCGCCTTCGCAGAGGATGATGGTGTTTTCGACGGGCCAGGTTTTGCCGTTGTCTTCGGAGATGCAGACGCGCTCGCCGGCGGGTTGGAAGCGGTAGCCGTAGCTGACCATGAGGCGGCCGTCTTTAAGTTTGATCAAGTGAGGTGGTTTGCCGACGATTTGGGAAGCTTGGGGGGTGGTCCAGGTTTTGCCGCCGTCGGAGGAGCGGGCGAAGTAGAGCACGCCTTCGCGGATGTTGATTTCGTGGGTTTTGCCCTTTTTCTGGATCTCGTGCCGGAAGGCGGCGACGAGGGTGCCGTCGGCGGCTTCCACAAGGTGGGGCTCGCAGAGGTAGCTGGGGCTGCAACCGTCGGGGCGGTTGGTGAACATGGGGATGAAGGAGATGATCTGCCAGGATTTGCCGGCGTCACGGGATTCCTCGCAAGCGATCCAACTGGTCTGGTGCTTGCGTTCGTGGGACTGGTTGCCCAGATACATCAGCCTGCCGTCGGAAAGCTCGACGGTACCGTGGGGCGCGGAGGCGGCGGTCCGCACCGGGGGATTCCAGGTTTTGCCCTGGTCGTCAGAGGTGCGGGAGAAGTGGCCGCGGAGCCATTGGTCGTTGTCGATGAGGCCTGGGGCGGTCCACATCTGGCGGATTTCGGGGGTTACCTTTTCATAATACGGGCGGTACTTTTCCTGGCGCTCGGTGGAGAGGGTGGAGAGGTAGTTTCCCACGGAGTAGTCGAGGGTGAACCAGGTGAGGACCAGCTTGCCCGCCTTGGTGCAGAGGAGGCCGGCGTCGCGGTCGTCGAGGGGAGAATCATTGATGGTCTGGATGTCAGACCAGGTTTTGCCGTTGTCGCGGGAGCGGACCATCTGGGTTTTGCCAAAGGGGCAGATGTGGGAGTCGCGGTCGCCGGAAAAGGTGACCAAGAGCTCTCCCCAGGGGGTGGAGGCGATGGTGGGCCAGCCGAGGAATTTGCCGGGGGTTTTGGCGACGACGCTGTGGGAAAGGATCTCGTATTTCACTGGCATCTCCAGAGGGGGGAGGGCGAGGGGAAATGACGTTTATAGCCTAGGTTGTATTTTTCGTCTAACACGCCGCAGGAGGAGAGGTCGGTTGCGATGTGTTTTTTTAATAGAGGCGGCGCATGCGGCCGGTGGGGATGTTCATTTCCTTGCGGTACTTGGCGACGGTGCGGCGGGCGATTTCGATGCCGGCGGCCTTGAGCTTGTCGACCAGTTCGTCGTCGCTGAGGGGGTTGGATTTGTCTTCGCCGTCGATGAGTTCTTTGAGCTTGGCCTGGACGGCGGTCCAGCTCATGGATTCGCCGGCCTGGGTTTCGGTGCCGCCTGAGAAGAAGTCGCGCAGGGGGAAGATGCCAATGGGGGTCTGGAGGTATTTTTCGTGGACGGCGCGGGAGATGGTGGCGACATGGACGCCGACTTCTTCGGCGACCTGTGCCATGGGGAGGGGTTTGAGGGCCTGGGGGCCGCGGTCGAGGAATTCCCGCTGGGCGTTTACGACGATGGTGGCGACTTTCAGGAGCGTCTGCTGGCGCTGCTTGATGGCGTCCATGAGCCAGGATGCGGAGCGGAGGTTGTTGGTGACGAACTCGCGGGTTTTTTTGTCCGCGGTCTTGTCGCGCGACATCTGCTGGTAAGTCGGGTTGAGCGTGAGGCCGGGCAGGCGGCTGTCGTTGAGCCGGACGGTGTAGCGGTCCTCGTCGGGGTCGTAATCCACCTGGACATCGGGCACGATGGCCCGGTTGGCCTCCTGCACCAGGCCGCGGCCGGGGTGAGGGGAGAAGTGCCGGAGTGCCATGATGGCCTTGTTGATGTCTTCGACATCGACGCCGAGCGCCTTGGCGATCCTGGGGAGCCGGTTGGTTTCCACCTCGGGGAGGTATTTATCGACGATGACGCGCGCACGGGCGAGGTCTTCGTCGATCTCGTCGAGCGTGGCGTCGGGCGCGAGGCCCAGTTCGTCGCGGAGCTCCTGCAGCCTGGCATCAAGCTGGATGAGCAGGCATTCGCGCAGATTACGCGCGCAGATGCCGGCGGGCTCCAGGTTGTCCTGCATTGTTTTGATGGTGCGGTGGAGCTGTGCGAGGGTGGTGTTTCGCGGGGCGTCCTTGAGCATTTCCTCATCGCTCAAGCGCAGATAGCCGGCGGGATCAACGAGGCCGGCGAGATAGAGGCCGACGGGACGGTCTTCGGGGTGCTCAAGCTCCAGGAGCGCCCATTGGTGGTCGAGCTGGTCCAGCAGGCTTTCGGGCCGGGAGGCGTGGTTGAGAAGCGCTTCCTGCTTGGCGTCGCGGTCATCGTCGGAGGTGCGGCGGCGGAAGGGGCGGTCGTCGTCGTACTGGTTGCCTGCGGCCTCGGGCTGGTCCTGGGAGAAGTTGGTGAGGCGTTCAAAATCGGCGCTTTGACCGGGGTCTTTCTGGGCGTCGCCGGCAACCATGGTGCGCTCGCCTTCGCTGGCGTCGCGGCGGTTGTCGTGCTTGAGTTCGCGCAGGGCGCGTTTGTCGGGCTCTTCTTCGCGCAGCTCCAGGGTGGGGTTGGAGGCGAGCTCCTGGTTGATGCGTTCCTCAAGGGCGACGGTGGGCATCTGCAGGATTTCCATCGCCTGAATCATGCGCGGGGCAAGTTTCAGGCGTTGGTCGATGCGCAGATGTTGTCCGGTGTCCAAACGCATGAGGGGAATTTATGATTTAAAATTTGTTATTTGTGATTTAAAGAGGCGGGGGCTGGGTGCGTTTGCGGGCCTACCAAATTCAAATCATAAATCTCAAGTTTTAAATCAGGGCCTTTCTGCTGGGGTTTGTGCGGCGTGCGGAAACATGGGTTGATTACTCGTTGGAAGAGACGTTTTGGCGGCCTTCGATGGCGTCCGCGAGGACGGCTTTGCTGACGACGTCGAGGTTGACGCCGGTGGGGAGGCCGCGGGCCAGACGGGTGACTTTGACGCCCAGGGGTTTTAGTTTGTCGGTGAGATAGAGGGCGGTGCCGTCGCCTTCGAGGGTGGGCTGGGTGCCGAGGATGACTTCGCGGACCTGACCGGACTTGGCGCGGGCGAAGAGGGCCTGGGCGTTGATTTCCCCGGGGCCGACGCCATCCAGAGGCGAGAGGCGGCCCATGAGGACGTGATAGACGCCGTGATAGAGGCCCGCGGTCTCCAGGGCGACGACATCGCCGGGCTGTTCGACGACCATGACGAGGGATTGATCCCGCCTGGCGTCGGAACAGATGGGGCAGGGGTCTGACTCTGCGAGGTTGAAGCAGACGCGGCAGGTTTTGACGTTGTGTTTGAGCTGGAGGATGGCTTCTGCGAGGGCTTCGGACTCGGCGGCGGGCTGCTTGAGCAAGTGGTATGCCAAACGTTCGGCGGACCGCCTGCCGATGCCGGGCAGTTTTGTCAGCCTTTGAATGAGCTGGTTCATCGCGGAAGTGTGGGTGCCAAACGCCATGCGCTTATTCTAACGCGGTTTGTGGCGGTTTCTGAAAAGTGATGCAAAAGTCATTCCAATGTGGATTTGTTAGCTGGAATGGTATGGCCGAGAAATTTTTTGAGGTGGGGGTGGGGAGGGCAGGGTCAAAGCATTTGTCGATTTCCCACGCGCCCGGGTGACGGGGTAACGGGTTGCCGGGTGTCCATGAGGAACCCAAAGGCGGATCATGCCACAAAATGGCATTCACCTTAGGCGACATGAACTTATCGAAGCCCCCCGAAAACCCGATACCCCGGGTGCATGTGCCGACAAATACCCCAAATGCTTTTACCCTGGTGGGGAGGGATGTTGGGGGAGGTGGTTCAGGCGTGAGCAAGATCAGAGGGGGTTGAGGGATGAGGTGAGTGGTGGGGTTTTTTGTGTGTTGAGCGGGAGGTCGGGCTAGTGCCCGAATACCCTCGTTTGCACGTCGGGCTAACGTGTTTTGGGTTGATGGTGGTTGAGGGATTTTTATTGGCGTGGGCAAGACATGCTTACGTGGACGAGAGCATGGCACCCCGGGAGTGGGTGTGGGGAGGATTTGTCTGCGAATCTGAAAGTCAATTGGGACAGAGGTTAATAGGTACTGGTGATGGTGGCTTTGCGGGCGCGGTAGTTGACGAGTTCTTCGCCGTGCGGGCAGAGCTTGCCGTGGAGGCGGAGGTTGGTGTGCACGAGGGTGAGGGTGGCGGCGGGGGTGTCGAAGGTTTCCACCCAGTGGGGGGTGGTGATGGCGTTCCAGAGCACCGTGCCGGGGGGCTGGGCGATGGTGTAAGTGTCGGCGTCGGTGACTTCTTCGGGCCGGGCCATGTCTTTAAGGACGGTGTCGCAGCGGAGTTTTTCATTGGTCCAGCGGTCGGGGTCCGACAGCCCGTGGAAGTGCTTTGTGCCGATGATCTGCCAGGCCATCTGGTGGGTGAAGTCCCAGTGGTAGTTGGAGGCGCTGTTGGCGCCGGAAGCGAAGATGATGGAGAAGACCTTGTCGAAGGTGAAGCCCTGGGAGATGAGTTTTTGCCGCCAGGGCTGGACCCAGCGTTCTTCGAGGCCTTCGAAGATTTCGCCTTTGTCGCAGAGTTTTCGGGCGAGTTCGAAGTTGGCCATGACAAACGGGCGCTGGAGCAGCTTGTGGACGGGCATGGTTTTGGCGTCGGGAATGCCGGTGACGTCGAAGGTGGGTTTCTTTTCGCCGGTGCGGAAAAGGGTGTGATCATCGGCACGGACGCGCTCAATGAGCTCTTCCATGGAGGGGACTTGAAAGGGGAGCGGGCCGGCGATGCCGGGGTGCATGAGGAAGTTGTGGAGGCCGCCCCAGCGGGCTTTGAAGTCTGCCCAGTCGTTGCAGGGGCGGGTGTGGTTGCCGGTGGATTGGAGCGTCGCCATTTGGAACTCCTCGTTTGAGCGTGACCCATTGAACGTAATGCTCAGAGGCGGGGAGATCAATGGGCGGGATGGACATTGAATGTTGAAATCCGGCCTTGGAGGTTTTGATGATCATGGCATGGAGAGGCGCGGCGGGGTATGGAAAAATGGGGATGGAAAAAAAAGACGAAGAAGGGTCTGGGGTCTGGGGTTTAGGGTCTGGCCAGAAGGAATGGAGGGAGAGTTAAAGAGAAGCTCTAAGGTTGGAGGATGTTTGAATCAACGAAAGTCCGTGCAAGACACACTGTAGCCCGCAGACGGTCTACAGTGGGCCATCCAGAAACGAGCGTGCGCCACGATGGCGCATCGGGATTCGCCTGAGACGTAAATCAAAAAGGCCTCGTTGAACCCCAAGGGGAAGTCCCCTGGGGGGTGTTACGTGCCTTGTTTCAAGGGGTTTTTGTGAGGCGTGTTCTTCTCCACAGATTGTTCCGGGCGGGCTTGGCGCTGGTGTTCTCCTAATCATCGCCTACAGTCAGTTGAGAGTCCGACTTGTCCATCACGCTTATAAGGAGCACACCATGTCTCACCTCATTACCCCCATGCTTGCTGACTATGTGTACATCGGCGGCGGTACGCTGGGCCTGATCATTTTGATTGTGATTATTGTTCTGGTGCTGCGGCGCTAACGCCCAGATGTATGACAGGGGAGTGGGCCCAGGGTTGAGCGCGATCACGTGCTCGCCCTGGCTTTCATAGGGGCGTGGGGGTATTGGTTGATGGTGGGGGTCAGACGGATTATTAAAGAGCAAG
The DNA here is from genome assembly GCA_964542875.1 of uncultured Phycisphaeraceae bacterium. Classification (GTDB taxonomy): domain Bacteria; phylum Planctomycetota; class Phycisphaerae; order Phycisphaerales; family Phycisphaeraceae; genus CAZGOM01. Next base: position 2,024 of record CAZIWA010000117.1, on the reverse strand, counting down.
ACATGCTCACGCGGACGAGAGCATGCCGCCAGAATCGCGGGGTCTAGCGTTGTGATGTTCATCCGTCGATACCGATGATGAATGCAGGTTCCCACGTGTGTTTGAGGGCCCAACGGGACGCTGGCGGACAAGTCGACCCGTGGCACCGGCGATGACGCGGCTTGCTCATGGCTGGTTACACTGGCCGCACCCGGTCACCGAGCGACCGGCTGGGGTTTTATATGACCAAGGCCTACACGCGCGCGGATTTGCCTGTTTTAAAAACATTCACCAAGCCGCAGGTTTATGAAGCGCTGAGGTCGTTTGATGCATCGGGGATGGATGCGAATGCCCTGGGGCTTGAGGTGGCCGGGCTTTTGGATCGCGCAAAGGTGCCTGGGCTGGCGGCCGCTACGGCTGCGGGCGATGGCAACGGCGTGTTAAGCGCGCTGTATGGCGCCTGTGTTGCTTCGAGCGCGCCTAATGCGGCGGCGAGAAAGGTTATTTCGCCGGAGCAGCTTCAAGAAGCCGATGAGATTCTGGCACACAAGTTCACGTTTTACGGGGAGGCGCATGAGTTGCCGGAATCAATCGATTGGGACTTTAACCCCGGTACGGCGCATTGGGGACATGACCTGAATCGGTTTACGTTTCTTTCGCCTCTGACGGCGGCGTATTTGGCGACGGGAGAAGAGCGGTATGCGAAGAAGGCGGTGGGGCTGATTCTGGATTGGATCGCCAAGGCGGATTTTTCACGCATGTTCACGGGTACGCCGTATGTGTTTGGGTCTTACCTGAATGAGGCGCTGCATGTTGCCATCTGGACGCGGACGGTGCATGCGCTGTTGCCTCATGGGGTGGTTTCGCCGGTGGAACTGGCGACGGTTGTGAAGTCGCTGCATGACCAGTGCGCGTATCTGGAGATCGTGACGGCGGGACATGCGGGGAACTGGCCGACGATCGGCATGCGGGGGATGCTGCCGACGATCACGGGGTTTCCGCTTCGCGATACGAATCGTTTTGCAGACTACGCGGTGAAGCTGCTGCATGAGCAGATCGCCGACCAGGTGCTGCCCGACGGCGTGCAGGATGAACTGACCTCGCATTACCACTCGGTGGTGATCGACAATCTTTTTGACTGCATTCCCGGGCTCAAGCAGTTGGGCAAGTCGCTTACGCCGGAGACGCTGGAGACGTTTGGGAAGATGCTTCGCTATTGGCAGGCCGCAGTGACGCCGGGCGGGAAGACGCACATCGCCACCAATGACTCAGACCCGATCGTGGTGGGGAAACATTGGGAGACGGCGACGCGGCTGGGGCTGGGGCATTTGAATGCGGATCCGGCGGAAATCGGGCCTGCGCTTTATGAATACGCGGGCATGGCATTCCTGCGGCAGAGGGCGCGTGATGGGGACCTGTACCTGGCCTTTGACATGGGGCCGTACGGCCGTTCGCACCAGCATGAGGACAAGCTTTCCTTCGTGCTTCATGCGTATGGGCGGGACTTCATCGTGGACCCGGGGAGGCATTTGTACGACAACTCGGCGGTGTCGTTCCGGATGCACTTTAAGCACACGCGGGCGCACAGCACGATCTTGATCGATGACCTGGGCCAGAACAGCGTGGGGCACCGGGAGACATGGATCTCCCGCAAGCCGTGCCCGGTGACGTGGAGCACGACGCCGACCCTGACGCGGGCCGGCGGGTTTTATGATCTGGGATACGGGCCGGAAGGAAAAGTGAAAGCGGTCCATCGGCGGGAGATCGTGTTCGTGGATCAGCGGTTCTGGCTGGTGTTTGACCGGGTGGAAGGGGACGGGGAACACAGCGTGGATATGCGGTTTCAATACGCGCCGGGCGCGGTGGCGGCGGAGCGGCATGGGCAGGGCGCGCGGGCGGTGACGGGATATGCGGATGCGAATCTGCTGCTGATGGCGCTGCCGAGCGTGGCGTTTGATCAGGTGAAGGTGTATTGCGGGCAGAGCGAACCGCGGGAGGGGTGGTATTCGCCGGTGTACGGCCAGCTTGAGCCGGCGCCGAATCTG
>CAZIWA010000116.1:0-18029 GCA_964542875.1 uncultured Phycisphaeraceae bacterium | reverse complement strand
GAGTTAGGTCGTTACGGGGTGGCTGGCGTGGACGTGGGCGCGTGCAAGAGCTTTTAAAAATGGGTTAAACCCAGGGTGGCGCATGAATACATGCTTACCCTGGGCTTCCTTGTTTATCGCTTTGGGCGAATAGACAAGACGTGGCTGTTGATTCCCGAGGTCGCTTGCCATGTCTTGCAGAAACCTGGGTCATGATCAGCCCAAAGGGAGTGGGGGTAAGAACGGATGTGGGGTTGTGATTTTTGGTATCTTGTTTGTCTTGCTGACAGGTTTGCCCGTGCCATTGATGGACGGGTGATGAAAAGGGAAGCCGGTGAGACTCCGGCGCAGGGCCGCTGCTGTATTCGGTGAGGGATTGAGCACTTTAAAGCCACTGTGGGATTGCCACGGGAAGGCCGCTCAAAACCGCTAAAAGCCGTAAGCCAGAAGACCTGCCTGCCAGCGGTTGTTCGGCGCCTCGGACTCAGGCGATCGGACCGGCAGGTCTGATTTGCCTTTTTGTGCGCGTGCACAACCCCTGGCGGTACCGACGTTTGAAAAACCGATGCGCCCTTATTCGCCCGATCCGGCGAAAAAGGAGTGCCGCTGTGGTTACGTCGATTTATCGTTCGCGTGGTTTGTTCAAGGGTCATATTGCAAGAGGCGAAAAGGCCTTTGGCGCGAGGCTGAAAAGCCGATTGACCGAGGGTATTCGGGGATGGCCCTCCCCTGAGCCTTCTCGCAAAAGGAGAGGGGAGAAGAGGGGGTTTTCGATCATTGAGTTGCTGGTCGTGATCGGCATTGTGACGGTGCTGCTGGCGATTACGCTGCCAGGGCTGAGCAAGGTGCGCGAGACCACCAACCGGCTCAAATGCGCGAATAACGAGAAGCAGATCGGACTGGGGATGTATGCGTTTCAGAACGACAACAAAGCCTTTCCCATCGGCACGGCGCTGGTGGGATATCCAAGCAATCTGCCGGAAGCGGCGATTCCCATTTCGAAGCTCAACAGCGGGCCATACCGGCCGGGGGCGTTTGCAATGATTCTGCCGTACATCGGACAGGAAGAGCTTTACCGGGGGCTGGAGATGGATGGCGCGATCGACCAGGGGAACAATAAGGAGCTGAGCAAGACGCTGGTGAATCTGTATTTGTGCCCGGCGGCCAAACATAAGTACGGGGTGAGGAAGGCGCCTCACTCGCTGCCGGCGGCTGATACGACCTGGGAGCCGGCGGTTACGGATTACAACGGACTAAATGGATCGGCTCGCCTGTGGACCAATGCGCCGGGGTCTGGGGTGATCCAGAACATGGGCGGATTCTCCGAGCGCAAGGCGTTGCGGCTGACGGACTTCACCGATGCGCACTCGGAGACGATTTATGTTTCCGAGACGGTGGATTTCGGGCGTGGGGTGTGGATCCACGGGCGGCCTCACTACAACCAGTCCGCGTACGCGGTGAACTCCAAGAACGGCTACAACAACGGGGCGGGCACGGTGTATCCCGATGGTTCCGGCGGGTCTAAAGGGCCGGGCAAAGGCAGCGGCGGAACTTGGGGCATCGGCAGCGACCATCAGGGCGGGGCCAATGCGCTGTGCATCGATGGGTCGGTCAGGTTCCTGAGGGAGAACCTGGGGCCCGAGACACTCACCGCGCTGACCACGCGCAATGCGGGGGACCGGGTGATCGACTCCATCCAGTGATTTAGTTCGCCTGGTTTGTTAGGCTTTCATGACAGAAGCCGGGCGTGCGCGGGCACGCCCGGCTTCTGATTTCTTTTAAGTCTGGGGACAAACATGAACTACGTGCCGGTGGTGAAGTCGGTCAAGCGCATGTCCGGTGGGCGCTTGGGGGAAAAGCACACGGTGCTGTTGTTTGATCAGGTGGAATCAGGCGGGGGGATTCAATACAAATTCATCTTGGGGGTGTTTTCCAACGAAGACCTTCAGCCGGTTTATTTTGTGGCGTCTGAAAGCAACACGATGGCGAAGTTCGGGGGCGGGTCGCATTTCATGGGGTTGTTTGAGGGGAATGGGCACTCGAACCTGGGGTCCAAAGACGAGTGGGGGGATGCGGCGAAATTCTTCCCGGACGCGCTGGGCGTGGTGACGGCGCAGTTTGACCCGGAGCGAGGCGAGAAGCCTGTGGAACTGACCAAGTATGACGATGAAGACCCGGGGCAACGCTTTGACCATGACAAGATGCAACAGGCGTTTATGGACATGGTGATGAAAGGGGGGCCGGGGCCGGGCATGCCGAAACTGCCCTGCAGTTGCGGGTGCATGGTGACGGTGCTGGTGGTGCTGGCCATGGTGGTGACGGCGGTGGTTGTTCTTGTTCGTATGTTTATGTAGATTCAGACAAGTACCTCATTTCAACTTGAGAAACACCATGCCCAATCCATTGGCCAAGGCGACTGCCGCGGGGACGAAGTATGCGATGTATCCGGCTCAGTTCGGCGGGCCTGCGCCGACGATGGTTTTGCTTGGCGCCAGCGCGCATACGAATCTGACGCATCCGGACTTTTCGCGTCAGGGCTTGCTGATGCACGCCAAGGGCTGGAACGTGGTGGCGCTGGATGCGCCTTGCCATGGGGATGATTTGAGGCCTGGTGAGGCGCAGGAGATTCTGGGGTGGGCGGCGCGGTTTCAAAAAGATGAAGACGCGGTGGCGGATTTTGTGCGCCGGACCAATGATGTGATCGATCAATTGGTCAAAGATGGGGCGGCAAAGCCGGGGAGCGTCGCGATGATGGGGATTTCACGGGGCGGTTTTCTGGCGTTTCATGTGGCGGCGGGCAATGCGAGGATCGGCGCGGTGTGTGCGCTTGCGCCGGTGATGGACTGGGGCGTGGTGCGGGAGTTCGCACAGATGCGCGACAACAAATTGGTGCGCAGCACGGCGCTGATCAATTGGGCAGACAAAATCACGTGCCCGGTGTGGACGATCATCGGCAGTGATGATGACCGGGTGGATACCGCCAAGACGGTGGAGGTGATGCAGCGGCTGCTGGCCAATAATAAGACGCGCAATGCCGGGCTGGCGATTGATCTGCATGTGACATCGACACCGGGGCACTCCAGCCAGGCGTGGTGGCATGACGAGGGGGCGCATTGGCTGTTGAATCGGGTGAAGTGGTGAGGACGAAGGGTCTGGGGCTGGTCAGGGGGGTGACGGAAAATGCAGAACATGCTCACGCGGATGAGATCATGGCACGCAGAACCGAAGTTTGTGGAGAATTAGAAAGCGCCGCGGGGGCCGCCGAGGATGTACTTGAAGCCATCGGGGCCGTGCTTGTTGGTGAGGTTGCGGAGGATGGCGTCGACGTTGTCGCCTGGGCCGGAGATGTAGAAGGGTTTGCCGTCTTCGCCGCCGAAATGGATGTCGGGGGCCTGGGGCTCGGGTGTGACGTCTTTGAAGAGAAGCCTGGCGGATGCGTAGTCTGGATCGGGATCGATCCCGTTGCTTCTGGCGTATTCAATGGCGGCGTTGATGAACATGAGCAGAGTGCCGGGCGCCACAGTGCGCACCGGAGGCATTTGCTCAAAGTTTCCTTCGATGATTTTGAGATCCGACACATCGGTAAACCGGCCAATGGCGGATTTAACGCCCAGGCAGGCCAGGTCGACAAGGAAGATGCCGGCGCACATCTGGCCGGACGTGGGATGGGTGCGCAGAATGAGGCCAGCCATGAGCTGGCCGGAGTTTTGCCAGTTCCCGGCGAGCAGGCAGCGGGTGATGGGCCACTTGGACCCTTCAGCGGCCTGGAGCTTAGGGGAGGAGGCAAGCTGCTGCTTGCGGATCTGGTTGTAACGCTCTTTAGCGGCTTTTTTATCGCGTGCCATGATGGGCCTGGGGTTACTACTTTTTGGAGGGCTTGGCTTTGGCTGGCGCCTTGGTTTTGCCGGGTGTCTTTTTAGCAAATCTGGCGCGGAGGCGCTGGGCGGCTTCGCACATGCGGCTGAGCTTGGTGAAGGCTTCGTCGATGGTGGGGGGTTCGCCGGCATCGGGGGCGAAGCCGCAATCGGGGTTCAAGGCAATGCGGTTGATGTCGATCATCTGCGCGCCTGCTGCGCCGATGGCTTCGATTTCATCGACGGTCTGGAGGGTTTCGCCACGGACGTCGACGACGCCCATGCCGACGCCGAGGTTGGCGGGGAGGAGCTTGAGGTCATCTGGCGCGCCGGTGCCGTGGTAGGCGAACTCAATGTTCACGCGGTCGATTTTGCAGGTTTCCAGGCGGGGGAGGATGGGCTTGTAATCGCCGTGCACGTCGGACTGGCGTTTGTAGACGCTGTGACAGCAGTGGAGGTGGACTTCAGCCTTGAGGCCGTCGGTGATGGCGTTAATGGCGTTGACGGCTTCGGGGAATTGCTTTTCGATGTCCCAGTGCCTGCGGAGGCGGTCGTCGTGGGTGTCGCCGGAATCCATGAGGCGGTGGTCGCAGAAGTAGGTGAGAGCGGGGTCGTCGATCTGGATGATGTCGATGCCGGCGTCGACGAGGGCGAGGGCTTCCTGGCGAAGCACCTTGGTGAGGTGGTCGGTGAAGTGCTGGAGGGTGGGGTAAGCCTTTTTGGAGAAGTCTTCATGCCAGTAGCGGATGGCGATGAGGAATGGGCTGGGGATGGCGAACTTGGTGACGCGTTTGGTGTTTTTAACGAGGAATTCGGCGTCCTTGTTCCAGACGGGCCGGGGTGCGGAGATCTTGCGGACGACGACATCGGTTTTCTTGGTTTCACCCTGGTGGTGGAAGGGGCGGATTTTTTCGAATCCACCGATGCGCTTGAGGAATTCACCTACGTAATGCCGACGGCGCCATTCGCCATCGCTGACGACATCAAGTCCGGCGAGCTCCTGAAGGCGGATGGCGAAGCGGACGACATCATCCAGGTTTGCGTTGTATTCCTTGGGGCTCATGGTTTCGCGCCTGGCGAGGAGTTCCTTGACCATGGCGGGCCTGGGGAGCGAGCCGATGACATGGGTATAGAACGGGGGAAGCTTTTTGGTGCGCGAAGTTTTCATGGAACGCTCCTGATGTGCCAGAGGATGGAGATGTGGAACCGCTCGGCGTGGAGGGACGCAGGGCTAACATATCAGAGATTTGGGGTGCGGGAAGAGGATGGGCGGGGAGATTTAAGAAGGCAAGTCGATGCGCAAAGGGCAGGCGGGACGGCCCACACCGCAGCCATCTCCGTGGAGGAGAGGGAGGAAGAAGCGTCGGAGAAATGGGGGGTTATCTGGCGGAGAAGCGGGCGCGGGAGACGGATTCGGGACTGGTGAGGCCCCAGAACTTGTCGCCCAGGGGGAGGGTGTTGATGGTCATGGCGTTGTAGCCGTTGGTGCCGCCGAGGTTGGGATTGTAGATGTCGGAGATGGGGATGTTCTGGGCGTGGCCGTCGTGGAAGGCAGCGTTGATGGTTCGGTTGGGGTGGCGGTTGGTGGTGGCCATGATGTAGTTGTCGTTGTTGCCGGTGACCGCGGAGTGGATGGTGCCGGTGAACTTCATGTTGAACTGGCCGGGGAAGAAGGCGGAGGTGGAGGCGTTGCTGAGGGCGAGGCCGCCGCCGTAGACGCTGAAGTCAAAGACGTAAGAGGTGGTGGAAGGGGCGATGAGTTTGTAGGGCTGAACCCAAAAGCCGTTGGTGATGCCGTCGTAAAGGTACATATTGATGCCGTAGCTGCCGTTTAAAGGGACGTAGCCGCGACCGTCGCCGGGCATGGAAATCTGGTTGGCAAGCATGGCGGGCTTTTGCCAGGCGGTTTGCTTGCTGGGGCAAAAGAGCGGGCCTGTGCTGCCCATGTGGCCGACAAGGTAGGCGCCCCAAGTCCATCCTTCGGTGTTGGCGACGCCTTTGTAGATGGGCGGCAGGCCGTTCAACGTGTCGTTGGTGCCGAGGTTGGGCTCGACCTTCTTTCGATAGGCAAGGGTGCCTGCAACGGTGGCGGCGTCTTTGCTGACTTTCCAGGTGGGGGTGCTGACGCCTTTGAAGTCCGCTTGATAGGCGGCGCTGGCCATGGCCATCTGACGCTGGTTGGATAAACAGGAGGAATTGATGGCCACTTCCCGGGCTTGGCTGAGCGATGGAAGCAGCATTGCGATCAGGATCGAAATGATGGTGATGACAACCAGAAGCTCAATGAGAGTAAAGCCGTAGGTGCGTTTCATGACCCATCCCCTTGGAGAACCGAAATGTGTGTGACCCTCTAAGGCCAGCATACGGCGGGGGGTGAATTTCACCTAGGTCAATTTTTGAGGCGCGATCAAATTTTTAAATGCCGCTCAAGCAACTCATAGGCCTGCAACCGGGTGGGAAGAGGGAAGTCGTGATCGGCCTGGGGATGGATGACCTGTAGGTTGTTTGGCACGCCGAGCAACTGATAGATGGGGCGGGCGGCGGCGGCGACTCTGTCAACACTTTGCCAATTGAAGTTCTCGTCGGAAATGGGGGCGCTGATGAGGCACGGGCGCGGGGCAAGGGCGGCAATGAGCTCGGGAAAGTCGAAAGGGATTTGGCTTTGCCGGCCGGCGTAGGCGCTGAGGCGGGGCATGTAACGGGTGGATGTCCAGCCTCGGCCGGGAGACCAGACTTCGGGCCTGCCGCGGTAGTAATCGACAAAGGAATCCAGCCCGCAACTGGAGACGACGGCTTTGATGCGGTCGTCGAAAACGCTGGTGTAGACGGAGTTGTGCCCGCCCAGGGAGTGGCCGACGGCGGCGAAGTGGCCTTTGCGGACAAAGGGGAGGGAATCCAGAAGATCGAGCCCGCGGATGTTGTCCCAGACGGCCTTCATGGTGCCGGAGACGTAGCCCAGGCCGGCGAGGTCCGGCGCGTATTGACCCAAGAGGGGATATGCAGGGGCGAGGGTGACAAAGCCGCGTTGGGCAAGCTCATGGGCGTAGGGCTGATAAACGGTGATCTCCGGGAAGACGATGGTTTTATGGCCCAGCTCGGCATGGGTGGGATGGAGCGCGAGGACGGCGGGCGCGGGCCGGGCGTTTGACGCAAACAGATGATTAGGAATGAGGAGGTACGCAGGAACCCAGCCGTTGGGCTCGGACTGGTAATGGATGAGCTTGCGCACGTAGCCATCGCAGGCGGTGTCTTGTATGACGCGCATGTTGACCGGGCAGCGCTTTTGTGGCCCCGGCAGCGGGCCCATGACTGCCTGCATGCCGGCGAGGATCTGCTCTCTGCGGCGGCGCCAATCCTCCGGGGTGGTGACGGGGTGAGCCTGGCCGTCGGCGGATTGGTAGAGGAGGAGGTTATGAGAATCAAGCCGATCGGGGGTGGAGGTGGGCATGGAGTATTTATCGCTGAAACACGCAAGCGGCTCAAGACTTGAAATGAGACACTTGTCTTATTAAGATACTATAGTCCAATAATTCAAGGAAAGGAAAAGACATGCCACTGACACGTGAACAAATGGATCGGGTGATCGACGAGCACTTTCGCCTGGAGGCGGCGGATGACGTCGACGGGGTGCTTGGCACGCTTTCGCCGGAGGCGACGCATGACGTGGTGGGCTGGCCGGGCGGTGTTTCGACCGGACGAGAAAAGGCGCGCGGGTTTTATGAACAGCTTTTTTCGGATCTGGCAGAGGGGTCGGTGAAAGTGGTGAAGCGGTTGTACGGCGAGAATTTCGTGATCGATGAATCGGTGTGGCGCGGGCGTGCGCCGGGGCGCCCGTTTGGGGTGGAGGGGCGTAATCGAGCGCTTTCGTTTCGGCTGCTGCATGTGCTGGAGTTCAACGACGCAGGGCAGATTTCGCGTGAGAACGTGTGGCTGGACATGCCGGCGATCATGCAGCAATTAAAGGAGGCTTGAGATGGCCAGCGGTCAAGAAACAGGACGGCTTAATCAGCGGATGCGCACGCGCAAGGACCTTCTGGCGGCGGCGGGCCGGCTGCTGAAACAGGGTAAGACGCCAGGGATGGATGAAGTGGCCGCGGAGGCGATGGTGTCTCGCGCGACGGTGTACCGGTACTTTCCCAGCATCGAGGCTTTGCTGGTGGAAGCGCCGATCGACGGTGCCGTGCCCGATCCGGTGCAAATGTTCGAGGGGGACCGGACAAAGGACCCTGTGGCACGGATGGAGAAGGCGCAGAGCGTGCTGCATGAGGTGACGTATCGGAATGAGGCGCAACTAAGGGTGATGCTGGCGGCCAGTCTCGAGCGCACGACCAAAGGCGCGCGGCCTGCGGGGATTCCGCTTCGGCAAAACAGGCGGTCAGGGTTGATCCATGCGGCGCTGGAACCCGCGCGCGAGGAGTTCACCGACGAGGCGTATGAGAAGCTTTGCCCTGCGCTGGCGCTTTATTTCGGCATCGAATCGCTGGTGGTGTTCAGCGATGTTCTGGACATTCATGAGCGACGGGCCAGGGAGATCAAAAGCTGGGCGGTGAAGGCGCTGATCCGTGCGGCGAAGGAAGAGTCCGGCAAAAGGAAATGAGGCTGGTTTGGACAAACGGGGGACAGGCACGTCTGTATCAATGTCTTGAAGGCGTGAACCTGTGAGGGGGTGGCGATGGTGTGCCGGTTACTGGCTTTGATGATGTGCGTGATCGCATTGATGGGGTGCAATGCGCCGGTGGCAGGCGTGTACCCGGCGATTGGGGAACCGTCGGACAAAGTGGTCTATCTGACAAGCAATCACTGGCATGCAGGGTTTGTGCTTGGGATGGAGGATTTGCCGGTCGGGCATCAGAAGGAATTGAAGCCGTTTGAGGGATATCGGTTTATAGAGGTGGGGTGGGGGAGTGATTTGTTCTACAGGGCGAAGACGCCGACGGTGTGGACGGGGGTGTGTGCGGCTTTTTTTTCGCCTCGCGGGGTGATGCATATGGTGGGTGTGGGACCGGAGGTGGAGTCGAATTATGCGAGACATCGGGGGGAGCTTTATCGGATTCGGCTGAGCAGGCCGGGGTATGACGCGCTGGTGAAATACGTGTTTGATTCGCTGGAGCGTGATGGGAGTGGCGGATTGATTGAAGTGGAGCCGGGGTTGTATGGGTTCAGTCGGTTTTATCGGGCCAAGGGGTACTACAGCATTTTGCACACGTGCAATCACTGGGCGGCGGACGGGCTGCGCGAAGCGGGGTTGCCGGTGACGCCGGTGTATGCGTTTACGGCGGACAATTTATGCATGCAGGTGAGGCAAGGGTGCATTAAACACCAGGAGGATGTGGTGGTGTTTCAGAGGTGAGGGGGTGGCGGAGTTTTGCTGAGCCAACCCGGGCCGGTGGCGTCGAGGCGTTGGTCGAGCTCTCTTGGGTCCAGCACCCAGCGGGAAGCGAGTTGGAGGACGTGTTCTTCGTCGGGGGGATTATCGGAGTCGGGTGTGCCGATGTTTAGCTCGTTTTCGTCGGGGGTGATGCCGCCTTGGTTGATGAGGGTGTCGCCGCAGAAGCCGAAGGCGCGGATGATTTTTCCGTTATCGGCGATGGCCCAAGCGTGGTAGTCGGAGACGCGGTGGGTGCCGAAGTAATAGGCCTTGCCGAACCGGGTGCTGAGTTTTTTCAGCATGGCGAGGAATTGGGCTCCTTGAGGGCCGGGTTCGGGGAGGTGGCCGATGACCAGCGTCCAGCCGGAAATGGGTGGGGTGATGAATATCGCGTTGCTGTTGTAGACCTGGTGAATACCGTCATCCCAGGCGCAGAAGGATGTTTGCGTGAGGCCAAGGGCTGCGGCGACAGCAGGGCCGTTGGAGGTGGGGAGCGCGAGCCATGTGGTTTTGTAACCGAAAGAGACGGGGAGGTCTTTGGGGTCTGGCGTTCTGTCAGCGGGGTCGCTGATGTTGCCGTTGTGGATTGGCGGCGGGGCTGGGCGAGGGATGCAGAGGGGGAGCGCCCCGGCGATGGCCTGGCCGATGGCAATGGGTTCAAGGGCGCAGGTGATTTTGTCTTTTGTGGCGAGGACGTATTGCCCGGCGTCGTCGGCGGAGAATGGAACGATTGAGACGCCTTCCGGGACGGCCAGGACGAGAAAGAACACCGCGCCGAGTTGGAGATCGGTCAGGCTTTTGAAGCCGGCTTGCTGGGCCGGGCTGGCGTGGTTTCTGGGAAGGGCAGGCTTTGGGATGCCCGACGCCGCCAGGGTGCGGATGATTTGCGCGCCGAGGTCTTGAGGGGAAGCGTCAGGCGGGAGGTGGGCGAATGGGCTGTCCATGAAGCTCAAGCCGTCGAATGCGTTGAGCGGGAATATCCAGGTTCCATCGGGGCGGATGTAGACGTCACAGCCCTGAGCCGCGGGACTGGGTTCTTTGCCAAACCAGGAGGTGATGAGTTTCCATGGATTAAAAGGGCTCATGATGGGGTTTAAGGTAACACACAGGTGGGATGGTCAGGGTGCCCTGGGCGAGACGATTGGGTTGAAGTTGGCGTGTGCAAGACGCAGCACTGCGCAGGGCCGTGCTGCGCCACTCTCGTAACGAGCGTTTGGAGGTGTGTCTGTGTTATTATTTTCGGATGGCCCATTTGACCTCCGATCAAGCTGTTTCTTCCAAGAACCTTTCCCCCGCCGGTGCGCGTGCGCGTTTTGATGGCGTGGTGGAAGTGAACCGGCCGATGTGCCGGGAGCATTATCTGCTGCGGGTACGGATTGCCGGCGGTTTTCCGGCGACGCTGCCCGGGCAGTTCATTCAAATCGGGTGTCGCCCGCCTACGGGGGATGGACAGGCGTATGAGAGCCTGCTGGGTGGGGATATCGAGTGGAATCCTGAATCAGGCGTGCCGCTGAAACTGTGCCAGGCGGAATTAACGGATCGGCTGGCGCTGCTGCGCCGGCCGTTTAGCTTGAGCGGGCGCGGGGATGATGCCAACGGGTCGTGGATTGAGATTGTGCATCGTGTGGTGGGCGTGGGGACGGATTGGCTTTCGAAGCTCAAGACCGGCGATGCGGTGGATTTGATCGGGCCGCTGGGGAATAGCTTTGCGGCGACGCAGGGGAAGGGGCTGGCGCTCATGGTGGGGGGGGGCGTGGGGCTGCCGCCGATGTTTTATCTGTCGCAGGCTTTGGCACGGCAGGGCTGGGATGCGGTGGCCTTTGTGGGCGCGCTGACGCAGGATCTTTTAGCGGTGACGTTTCAACCGGGGCAACTGCCCGACGGGGATGGCAAGCCGGGGAGTTCAGTGGCGCAGTTCGCCATCAATGGGCACCGGTCGGTGGTAACGACCGACGACGGCAGCCTTGGGCTCAAGGGCCGGATCACCGCGGGGCTGGAAAAGCTGATCGCAGGCATGAGCGATGCGGAGAAAGCCAAGACGGTGATCTACACGTGCGGGCCTGAGCCGATGATGCATGCGGTGGCGACATTGGCCGCGGCGGCGGGAATCGAATGCCAGGTGTGCATGGAGCAGGCGATGGCCTGCGGGATGGGGACGTGCCAGTCGTGCATCATCAAGGTGGACCCGACGACACTGGCCAAGCCTGAGGCCGAACACGGGCGCAATGCCGAAGGACGGCCCTGGCGGTACAAGCTGGCTTGCACGGATGGGCCGGTGTTTGCGGCTGGGCAGGTGGTTTGGAAGTGAGGCGGAGTTACGAAGTGTGAAGTAAGAGGTAAGACGGTTATTGGGGTGGAGTGGATGTTTTTTTGTGTGGGGGGCGTGCAAGTACGGCACTGTCGTGGGTCGTGCCATGCCGGTCAGGAAATAAGGGGGATGGGTTACATCTGAAGAACTTTTTTGGCGGCTTCGACGGTTTTGGAGAGGTCTTGCAGGGCGGGATCCACTTCGCTGATGCAGGTGCCTTTGAAGGATGAGTTTTTGATTTCCTGCATGACGGCGGGGTAGTCGACTTTGCCTTCCAGAAGGCCGGTCCATTTGCCGTCGAGGGGGCCGCCTGTCCAGTCTTTGAAGTGGACGCCCTTGATGTGGTTTTTGAGGGCGCGTGCCCAGTGGGTGGGCTGCTGGAAGACGATCATGTTGCCGGGATCGAAGTAGAAGCCGATCCTGGGGGAGCTGATGGCTTCCAGGAAGCGGCGGAATTCGATGGGGCTAAACAGGAAGCCGTTCCAGACGAATTCGACGGCGATGTCGATGTCCAGGGCCTCGGCGGTTTTGGCGAGCTCTTTGAAAGCAGCGACGCCGTTGTTGTAGGCGTCTTCGTAAAAGAGATCGGGCCGGAGGCGGCCGGCGGTCATGAGGACCATTTTCACACCCAGAGCCTTGGCGGTGTGGAGGCCTTTTTTAAAGCCGTCGATGGCCGGTTGACGGGCGGGGAGAGGGTCCAGGAGATTGCCGGCCTGGCAAAAGAGGGCAACGGAGTTGAGCCTGAGGTTGTTGGCCTGGAGCTTGTCCTGAACGGCTTTAATTTGCTCGGGCGTGGCGTCGAGGGGGATGTCGTTGGGGGTGCCGACCATGAGCTCGACGCAGTCGAAGCCCGCCTTGGAGGTGGCGGAGAGGAATTCGTCCAGGGGTTTGCCCCACATGGCGCATTGGGTCATGCCGATTGTCATGGTGTTGCTCCGGAGGAGAGGAGGGAGGTGAGGTTTGGGGGAGTATGAACAGTTGATGCACAAAGCGCCACGGCGGAGGGTCCGCCGTGGCGCTTAAGCAGAATAACTTCAATCGGGTGGATTATTTCTTGTTCAGGGAGTCGAACCACTTTTTCCACTCGGGGACAGCGCGGGCGAAGGTGTAACGGTGGGTGGCGTCTTCGCCAGCGGAGACGGCTTGCACTTTTGTGTTGCCGGAGCCGCTTGCCTTTTGATAGGTTTCGACGAGGCGTCCCATTCCGACGGTGACGATTTCGTCAGCGCCGCCGTAGTAGGTGCGGATGGGGGTCTGGTAGATGCCGCGGTTGGCTTCGGTGTTCTTGAGCAGTTTGCCGTAGGTGGATTTTTCGAAATAGGCGGCATCAAAATATTCGGGGCGGATGAGTTTTTTCAGGTCTGTGGGAATCTTGGCGTAGTCGATTTCCTTGTCGTCGTAGAAGTCGCGGCAGAGCTGGTAGTGCTCATCCTGAATGACCGACCTGGCCAGGCCCGGGACGCCGTAGTATTCCTCAAAAGAAAAGGCGGTGAGGATGAAGAGGCAGTTGGCCCAGGTGGGGTCGATGGAGCGGGGGAAGAGCATGAAGCCGGCGAGGGTGGTGAAGCCTTCGGAGGGGGCTGAGGCGGTGGTGGCGGCGGTGGGCCCGCCGCCGTTTTCTTCCATGAACTGAGTGAAGGCCAGGGTGACGAAGCCGCCTTGCGACCAGCCGGCGAGATAGAGGTTGGTTTCGGTGAGGCCGCGGGTTTTCATCACATGGCGGGCGGCCTGGAGCATGTCGAAGCAGGCGCGCTGCTGGCTGGCTTTAACGAGATAGCCTTGGGGGTCTTTGCTTGAACCCATGCCGAAATAATCGGCGCCGATGACGACGTAGCCCTGACCGGCAAACTGCGCGATCATGAGTTGGGTCTCGGAAGATTCCTTGGGAATCGAGGGCACCTGAGCCTTGTGGTAAACGGTGCCGTGCTGATACGAGACCACGGGGAGGCGCTTGCCCTGCACCACCGGCAGTGCGATCAAGCCGCTGGCGGCGATGGGCTTGTTGCCCTTTTCAGGAACGACGGATTGGTAGCTGACGCTGTAGAGATCGACGGCGTTGGTGGCCGGGGTATAGGTGACATTGGTGCCGGAGAATTTGGGGGTGTCCACGGTCAGGATCTGATTGAGCTTTGCGACATCCCAGCGTTCGATGAATCGATAGGTCACACCCTCTTGCGAGACGACGGGCTGCGTGGCGGCATCTTCTTTGGGTGCGTTGCAGCAGCCGGAAAACCACAGTACGCCCAGAATGAGAGAGGCGATCAGGGCGTGCCGCCACGTCGAGGAGAGGCCTTTGCCTGATTGGGAAAACGGGCTGGGTACTGTCATTTGTGTCATCACGAACGCTTTCATGAAAGGAGGTTTGAGGGGGATGAAGCAGAAACGGGAATAGAACCGTTAAACGTACCAGATTGATTTAATTTGAGGCGAGGGGGCAACAACAAATCAGGCAAATGCAATTGTCCCTGAGTGCATGGAAGTTTTTCAGCACCCGTCGAGGATGCTGAAGAACAAGAAATACTTAAATGATGGTTGTCCGGGGGCTGCGCTCGAAGACTCGCTGACCCACCGGCTATGTGCGGTCGCCCCCGCTGGGGTGCAGAAAAGGTCCAACGCCAAGCTTCAAAAACAGATGTGGCCCTGTGTTGCTGCGGCAGACTCAATAAATACACCGTCTTATCTGGGCACTGTGAGGAGCGTACGGACTTCGTGGTAGTCCTGTGCCGAGATGCGTTTACCCATGGCGCCTGCGGCTTCCTGGATGTGGGCGGGGGTCTTGATGCCGGCGATGACGGTGGTGACGCCGGGGTGCATGAGAGAGACGGTGAAGAAGAGCTGGATGAGGGTGAGGCCGTACTTTTCGGCGATGGGTTTGCACTGCTGGACGCGGGCGCAGATGGTTTTGAAGCGTTCGCCGGTGAAGTCCGGATCGCCTTTGCGGTTGTCGGTGAAGGTTTCGGCGCCGGTGTATTTGCCGGAGAGAATGCCTTTTTGCAGCGGACTGTAGACGAGGGTGCCGATGTCGTGGGTTTGGCAAAAGGGGAGGAGGTCGTGCTCGATATCGCGTTTGATGAGGCTGTAGGGGGGCTGGGTGGTTTCAAATTTGCCGTAGCGTTCGCCCAGGCGCATTTGTTCGACGCTCCAGTTGCTGTGACCGTAGTGGCGGATTTTGCCCTGACGTTTAAGGGTTTCCAGGGCGTCGACGGTTTCCTCCACCGGGGTGAGCTGGTCGTAGGCATGGACCTGGTAAAGGTCGATGTAGTCCATCTGGAGGCGTTTCAAGCTGGCTTCACAAGCCGAGAGCAGGTGGGCGCGGGACATGTCGCCAAAACGTCTTAAGTCCGGCTGCCAGTTAAAGAAGCCCTTGGTGGCGATGATGATCCGGTCGCGCGGGATGGGTTTTAAGGCGCGGCCCATGACGGTTTCGGAAAGGCCGTTGCCGTAGGCGTCCGCGGTGTCGTAGAAGTTCACCCCGACTTCAAAGGCGTGAACCATGGCGCGTTCCAGCACGTCCTGCGGCTGATCGCCCCAAAAGAGCGGAGAGAGCTGCCAGGAGCCGTAGCAGATGGGGGAAACCTTGAGGCCGGATTTGCCGAGGGTGACGCGGATGGTGCCGGATTGCGTGGTCATGACTGAGGCTCCATGAGCATTTTGAAGATGGGTGGTTTTAGCGCGCCCGATAGCCTGGGCGAAACCGTCGTACGAGAGTTACCAGGACGTTTACTGTTTACGGACGATGTAGGGGAAGTCTCCGTTTTGGCCGGCGGAGAGCTCGACGAGGAGTTCGGTGAGGGGGTCGGCCAGGCGCTGGAGGATTTTTTTGCCCGCCTCGGCGGTGGCTTGGCGCGGGTTGCCGGTGCCGGTGTCTTTGCTGAGGGCTTTCCAGTCACGGGGGCACCAGACGCCGGGGCCGCGGAGGGTTTTGAGTTTAAAGGGGGTTTCGGCGCCGTCGCCGGCGCTTGGCATGTCGACGGTTTCGGGTGCGATGTGGAGGAGGAGGCTGGTTTCAAATTCGTTGGCGTGGTCGCCGCCTGCGTCGTGGACGAGGTCTTTGTAGGAGGCGGTGAGGTGTCCGTGGACCTGGACGATGAAGATGGGGACATCGAACATGATGTCGCGGATCATTTGTTTGAATTCGTTTCCGCCGTGGAAGTTGAGGATGACCAGGCGGTCGATGCCCTGTTTGACGAGGCTGTCGCAGATGTCTTTAAGGACCAGTTGCTGGGTGGAGGACCGCATGGTGATGGTGGCGGTCTGGTCGAGCTGCATGTTGTCATTGCCGTAGGGGAGGGTGGGCAGAAGGCAGACTTTTGCGCCTCTTGCGACGGCCTGGGTGACGGCGAGCTCGCCCATGGCGGTGGCTTCGTAGTTATCGGTGCCGTGGGGGAGGTGGTAGTTGTGGGCTTCGGTGGCGCCCCAGGGCTGTACGGCGACGTTGGGCTTGAATTCGCGAAGTTGCTTATAGGTGGCTTCGTGGACGATGTAGGGACGTGCTTTGTGGGTCATGGGGGGTCTCAGGTGGAGGAGGAGAGGAGGGTGATAAGGTACAGCGTTATTGTGAGGGGGGGCAAGTGGACGGGACGACCGCATTGGGAAGATTCGGTGGCATGTTCGTCCGGGTTGTCGGAGGGTTTCGGGGATGTTATTGCCGGGGAGGGCTTGTTTTTGAATTATCGGACGTTGGCTTGACGGGCGGGGGGAATTTGCCGGATTTGATTCCTAAGCTTGCTGGGAAGCTGAATAGCGATGGAGGATTGTGGGTTGATGACGGAACAATCCACGTAGTTTTCTCATTTAGATGATGGTCGGGTTGAAAAATGTGACAAGAGCTTGATACATTGTCGTCATGCCAAAGAGCCAAGCCCTTAAGTTCGGTGCAATGATCCTTGCCTTGAGCCTTGTTCTGGGCCTGTTTTCCGGGTGCCAAAGCACCTCGGGGACGGTTTACCCACCGAGCAACGGCAACCCCATGGTGGGTGAAGTGCTGGGTGTGTTTGACTCAGACGGCGACCCTTACGACCTGATTTTGTTTCCCAACGGGAATGCCTTTGCGACGACGACCAAGTCCCGGGAGGGTGGCGAGCACGGCGTGCTGGGCCGTTGGGAGGCGACGCCGGAGACGGTCTTCATTACGTATGAAGACGGCAGCAAGGAAGCATTTGTGTATTACGACGGGACGATCCGTCGGCAGGAGTACTACCCGACGCGGCAGGTGACGACGACCGCCAACCGTTATGAATACGGCTGGATGGTCAAGAGCATGCGCGCCCGGTTTGTGGGTGTGTGGTACTGCGCTAATGCCCTGGACGTGGAAACCAACAAGAAGGCCAAGCCCCGGCAGTACATCATGCACCTGGCTTCCAATGGGAAGGCAACCCGGAGCGACATGAAGGATGTGCTGGGCTCCTGGACCGTGACCAATGACACCACGGCGATGATCAAATGGCCCGATGGAACGGTGGAATCCATCATTGAATTGGGCGACGGGTATGAAATGCGCACCTGGCTTCCGGGGATGAAGCCTGACCTGAACGCGGGGGTGAAGACCCTGCCGGTGAGGCGTGGGGCGTTTTGAGCCTTAAGCGTGCTCTGGCTGGTGATCCCTTTTTGGAAAGTGTTGTCTGAGGCGGGTGAGTATCGGCCTTGAGAAGGGCGTCGATATCTTGCTTATCTCTCTGGCGCTCAAAGACTTAAAAAGGTACTGGCGGGGCGTAGACCGTTTCCCCATCCCCTGGCGAAGGCGAGCTGATGCCAAACTACATGACTCTGCTGGCATGCGTTGTCGTAGCGCTTTTCACGTTGACCGGCTGCTCAGGCAACAAGGTGCCGGATTCGGTGGCGGCACATGATGCGCTGGGCGTGTGGGCCGCAGTGGACCATGATGGGGATTTGTTTGACATCGTGGTTTATCCCAATGGGACCGCAGTAACCAACTGGAGCAAGGGGCCCGACGGCGCCAAGGGGCAATTGGGTAAGTGGACCGCGACTGCGGAGGGGATTGAGATCAAGTTCCCCGATGGCTGGCGCGATGTGTTTAAGCGGTCCGGGACGGGGTTTATGCAGGAAGGGTATGGCCCGGGGACGAAGAACGCGCTGCCGATGAATACGTGCCGGGTGATTCGTGTAACGGAGCCGCGGGCGCGGTTTGTGGGTGTGTGGGAGACGCCGGAACGGGAAACGGGCAAGACGCTTTATATCGCGGTATTTTCGGATGGGACGGCCAAGAAGTCGCTGCCGGCGAACGCCAAGGGGCTTTGGTCGGTGCAGTACGGCAATGCCTGGTTTAACTGGGAAGACGGCTGGAACAACCGGATTGTGCGCACGGAGACGAAGTACGTTGACCAGGTTTGGCGGCCAACAGAGACGGTGGAGATGACACAGCCGGCGATTTTGCCGATCAAGCGTGTGGGTGATCCGCAGAATGAGTAGAGGGGTGCGGGGTGCGGTTGGAAGAGGCCTGCGGCCTTTTCGGGTGTCGGGGTACGGGTTTCGGGGATCGGGTAAGAGCAGAGAAAGAGTG
>CAZIWA010000115.1:0-18236 GCA_964542875.1 uncultured Phycisphaeraceae bacterium | reverse complement strand
CCCTCCAGAAAAAATCCCACCTCTTCACCTCCCCCGCTTTCTACAAATCCAGGCTCTCCGACATCCACGACGCCGCAGCCACCGCGAAAATCGCCAACGTCCACGTCATCGGCCACTCCCAGGGCAACAAACCCATCCACGCCTTTGAATACGGCGTCTTCGAACCCCAATCCCCTAAAACCACCATCTCCAGCGCCAACTCCTCCGACCACCCCTCCTCCTTCTTCGACCCCAAAAAACGCACCAAACCCTCCCTCTGCATCATCGCCTGCATGCATGGCGGCGAAACCGAAGGCGTCGCCGTCGCCCTCAACCTCATCCACATCCTCGAAACCGGTAAAGACACCGCCGGTAACGACCAATCCTCCCTCCGTGCACTCCTCCAGAAAATCCGCCTCACCCTCATCCCCTGCCTCAACCCCGACGGCCGCGCCCGCGCACTCGTCGATCACCTCGTCGGCGCGGAGCTCGACGACCTCTACCTCGTCCAGCAGGGCATCTGGTCTGACGGCAACATCCCCAAAGGCCGCGTCGTAAAAGAAACCCAACCCTTCCCCCCCGACCAGGTCCAATACCTGGGCGGCTACTACAACGACGCCGGCGTCAACCTCCAGCACGACAACTTCTTTGGCCCCAGACTTGCCCCTGAAAACCGCGCCGTCATCGACTACCTCACCCGCGAGCTCCCCGACGCCATCTTCAGCCTCCACGCCCACGGCACCCACCCCTGCTTCTACCAGCCCGAAGCCATGGTCCCCCCCGCGGCCTTCCGCCGCCAGGAACAAATCGCCTCCTTCGGCCTCGCCCGCCTCATCGACGCCGGCTTCGACGCCCTCCACCCCGACCAATGCTCCCCCCCGGCCTGGTGCTTCACCTTTCAAACCTACGTCTACCAGGCCACCGGCGCGCTCCCTCTCCTCTTTGAACTCCCCCAGGGCATCACCCGCTGCCCCTACACCCACGACCGCATCCTTGCCTCAGGCAATGTCGCCACCGCCGCCATCGTGGACTTCGCCCTTCGCTTTGGCCTGCGCCCCACCTACTCCGAACTCTTTCCCCACGTCACCCCCGCCTGACACCCCAAAACTAAACCCGTTCCTGCCCCCTCTCCCGCGGTTAACTCTTTCCCACCATCTTCAACCCCTTCACTCCACTCTCCCCCTCAAACCGCTCCAGCAAATTCGATTCCGCGGTCCACGGCTGCACCATCCGTGTCTTCCGGTCGTACACCACATACACATCCTGCAAATTCTTCCGGTCAATCACCAGAACCAGATCCGACCCCGACGCCGACACCGCAATCAACCGCAATACCACTGCGGGGTCCACCCACTGCAACTCAAAAGTCTCCGACATAAACGCCCCATCATGAACCACTACATCAAAGTCCGGATCCCGGTTATCTAAAAACTCCATCTGCACCGAAAAGTTGAAACTCAGTTGCTTATCAAACACCACTCGCGTCGGCTGCACCATAAAAATCAAACACCCAGCCAGCAGCAGCGCCAGCACCGCACTCACCGCGCACCACATCGCCACACGTCGTTTCTTGGTCATCCCGTTCCCCTGAATAAAACCCTACAACTTGCCCTTCATCTGTGCCGCCTGGGCATTCCCCGGCTCACGCCGCAGCACATCATCAATCAAAAGCCCCGCGCGTTCCTTGTCGCCCATCTTCAAATACACACCCGCCAGCCCAAGCCTGCCCTCAAAAAAATCCGGCCATTGCTTGGCCACTTTGCCGAGCACTTCCAGCGCCTTGGCTTGCTGGCCAAGTGAATCGTACAGCATGCCGAGTTTATAAAGGCTCCCCCGGTCGCCCCGGTGATCCGCAGCGTAGATAAGCGGCTCCAGCGCCTGGGCATCTTTCCCCAGCGCAAGC
The DNA here is from genome assembly GCA_964542875.1 of uncultured Phycisphaeraceae bacterium. Taxonomy (GTDB): domain Bacteria; phylum Planctomycetota; class Phycisphaerae; order Phycisphaerales; family Phycisphaeraceae; genus CAZGOM01. The sequence goes on along the minus strand of CAZIWA010000115.1, from coordinate 16,354 downwards.
AGCGCCGTCGCCCGCATGTACGCCGTATCCGGCTTCCCCGGGCTCAGCTTCTCGCTTTCATCCAGCACAACCAGCGCCTCGCCTGGCTTACCCAGGGAAAGCAGCGCCATCCCCTTCACCTGCAGCGCCGCCGCATCCGGCTTGGCGATCTTATTCACCGTATCCAGCGCATCCTGGCTGGCCCCCACCTGCGCCTTGGCCAGCGCGCTCACATACAGCAGGCTCGCATCACTGGGGTAATTCACCAGCGGTTCATTCAATATCTGCAATGCAATGTCAGGCCGCCCGCCTCGCAGCACGCACGTCGCCAGCGATGCCCACACATCCGGCTGCTTGGGGTTGATCCTCAGCGATAAATCCAGCGCCTCTGCGGCATTGGAGTAGTCCTTCTCCTCCAGCGCCGCCCGGCCCACCTGCGCCGCGGCCATCGCGTTGTACGGCGTTACATCCAGTGCCCGTTGAAACAACGCGCGCGTATTCACCCAGAACGCCGTTTGCCCCCAGGTATTGATACCCATGGCCATAAACAGCACCAGTGTCCCCACCGCCAGCAGGCTCTTCCAATGCGGCACCCGAAACGCCAGCAGATCCGGCACACCCATCGCCAGCATCAGCCAGATACCCAGGAGAGGCGTATACGCGTACCTGTCCGCGTGCGATTGCGCCCCCACCTGCACCAGCCCGATCACCGGCAGCAGCGTCACCACGTACCACAGCCAGCCCGTCAGCATGTACGGGTACCGCGCGCTCAGCCGCGCCACCATCCACGTGATCCCCGCCAGCATCAGCCCCGCGCCGATCACCTGCATCGCCGTCGGATATGTCAGCGGATAAAAAATCGCCAGGTTCTCCGGCCACACCATCGCCACCAGATAGCGGCCATAGCTCACGCACGCATTGGCCGCGCGATGCCCGATCCCCACCACCTCCACGCCCGATGCCGCGCCTCGCTGCGCCAGCAGCGTCACCCCCGCCACCACTGCCACCATCAAAAACATCGGCAGCTTTTCGATCACCAGCCTCGGCAATGCTTTCCAGTCAAACCCCGGCACAATGCTGTCTGCATTCTCCAGCACCACCACCGGCTTGGTCGGGTCTTGCGGTTCATAAGCTTCGCGCGAGGTCGGGTCCACGCACCCCTTAAGCCGCCCGCCCGGCCAGTAATCCAGAATCAAAAACAGCACCGGCGTGCTTACCGCCATCGGCTTGGCCATCAGGCTCAGCCCCAGCCACAGGCACACCAGCGCATACCCCCTCGCCGTGCGCGCCTTGGCGTACTCCAGGTAGGCAATCAGCGACAGCAGCGTGAAAAAAGTCGAGATCAGCGTCTTTCGCTGCGCCACCCACGCCACCACTTCCACATTCACCGGATGCAGCGCAAACGCCCCCGCGATAAACAACCCCGCCCAGGCGCTCTTGGTCATCCGCCGAAACAGCTCAAACACCAGCCCCACGCACCCCAGGTGCCATGCCAGGTTCATCATCCGGTGTGCGCCGGCATTAAGCCCAAACAGCGTGCCGTCCAACTGGTGCGACCAGAACGTTAGCGGATGCCAATTGGCCAGTTCCGTCGAAGTCAGCGCCCAGCGCATGTTCTCCGCCGTCAGCCCTCCCGCCACATGCGGGTTCTCAAACACATACTCGTTATCGTCGAAATAGATGAAGGCATGCCCCTTCATCTGCATGTACACAGCCACCGTGGCCAGCAGGATCACCGCCAGGGCGATCCAATGGGCCCGCTTCATGGAGCCATCGGGGATGTGCCCGTCATGCGTCATTTCATTTCTTCTTTAAACGCGTCAAACTCCCCGCGTTTTTCCGCTTCGTCAAGATATTTCTGGAAGTCGGACATCTTGTAGCTGATGAAGACGAACGCATGGTGCAGCGCCAGCCACTCCACATCGGTGGGGTCTTCATCCACATCTTTACGCAGCCGGTTCAGCTCAGCCAGAAAGGGTTCGATCTTCATACGCTCTCATCCTCAAAAATGATGCCCGCGCCAGTATACGCTGGCAAGCCATGTCCGCTCTCAACACAACGATTCAAATCAACCCGGGGTGGCACAGCACGGCCCGAAGCAATGCTGTGTCTTGCTCGCGCCAACGCCAACCACCCCACAAAACCCTCATCCCCCCCAAAAAACAGCGGCGCCGGAATCACTTCCGGCGCCGCCTTAACCCTTAATCCGAATTCAGCCTCACACGAGTTTGAATGACCCTGTCACTTTCACATCCGTTGAAATCGGCGTGATCTCAAACGTTCCCAGCGTTCCCGCCGTCCCTGACGGGAAGAACTGAATCGTCTTCCCCTCCAGCGAAGGCGGCCGCGATCCGGTGAACGTCAGGATCAAGCCATCTTCACCAAAATCGCCTAAAAACCCGTCTTTCGCATCCAGGATGAACGCCGAAAACAAGAACTGCTTATCCGTCTTTACACCGGTATCGGTGCTCGCCGCGTAGGCAAAAGTGCCTGTATGCCCATCGGAGGAAATCTTCCCGTCGTACGCGCTTTGGTTGAAGTTCGGGTGCCCCGGGATCGGCACGCTAAAAGATGAAACCGTCCTGTGGGAAGTGAGCGTGACCGAAGTCCCAAACCGACCCACGCTCATCGGCGACCCCGGCGCAGGCGGCGGTGCCTTCCCATCCGAAATCGTCAACGTCGCCGTCGCCTTACCCGCCTCCAGTGCAAATGCTTCGCTGCCCAGGATGCCCACCCCCACCGTCTCCGTTCCTTCTCCCAGCACCGAATCGCTGATCGCCGTCACATCCACCATCACCGACGAAACACCCGCGGCGAAGGTGATCGTTCCCGTGATCGGTCCGCTCCCTTCCGTCGTCAGCTTCGCGCTCGCCGGCGTCGCGCTCAGCGTGTAGTCCGTGCCAAGCAGCGCCACCCCGACGCCTGAGTTCAGGATGTTGAAGCTCAATGTCAGCGCACTGCCGGTATTCCCGCCCGTGCGCGTGAACTTAAACTGCCCCTTGTTGGCCGTTGGGGACGTCTCCGACGCGTTCTTCACCGCCACCACGCTCACCGTCGGCTCGTTGTCCGCAATCGTCACCGTGGCCTCGTTCTTCGTCGGGTTCACGGTGTACGTCGGCTCACCTTCGCCGGTCACCACTTTCAGCGTGAAATTCTCCGTCCCTTCGATCTTCGAGTCATCCGTGATCAGCGCCTTGAACATCACCTGCGCCGCGCCTGCGGGAATCGTCACCGTGTTCCCCAGCGGCACTTTCCCGTCGTTGGACACCAGTGAATAATCCGCGTCCAGCGTCGCGCTCCCCATCTCCTCCAGGAACACCGTCAAGGGCGATTTGGTCGATCCCCCCGTGCGCATCACCGTGAACGTCGCAAACCCCTTGGTTTCCGTAGTCTTGGTGGTCGTGCTCGTGAGCGAAATCACCGGCTCGTTGTCTGCGATCACCACGCTCGCCGAGAACTTGCCCGTATCCACCACATACGATGGATTTTCAATCGCCGTCGCCAGCGTCAATGTGAAGTTCTCTTCACCCTCGATGAACTCATCATCCTTGATCACCGCTTTAAACGTCACCTGCGCCGCATTGGCCGGGATCGTCACGGTGTTGGTCAATTCCGTTTTTCCGTCGGCCGCCATCAGTTTGTAGTCCAGCCCCTGGATTGCGCTTCCCGATGGCGTAAACGCCACCGCCAGCGGCAGCTTGTTGGAGGTGCCCACCCCTCCTCGCGCCACGGTGAACGTCACTGACCCGTTGCTTTCGCTGGTTTTGTTGGGTGCCACGGAAATCTTCACAGTCGGTTCATTATCGGCGATTGACGTATGCGTCTGATTGTTCAGCGGATCAATCGAGTACGTCGGTGCTCCCGGCGCAGCCTCCAGCAGCACCGCAAACCCTTCGGTCCCCTCGATCACCTGGTCATCCATCCCCACCGCCTTGAACATCACCTGCGCCTGGTTCGCCCCCAGAGTCACCATGCCGCCGACGATGTCTGTCTTGCCGTCCATCGCCACGAACTTGTAGTCCACCCCCAGCGTCGCGCTGCCGACCGTGTCGAAATACACCGCCAGCGCCGCTTTGTTGGACCCGCCGGACCGCGCCACCGTGAACGTCACGAATCCATCTTCATTCATCTTCATGCTCGACGCCGTCAGCTTCACCGTCGGCTCGTTGTCGATGATCGTCACTTTCCCCTCATGCTTCAGGGGATCAACCGAGTACGTCAACGTAGGCGCCAGGTGCACCACGAACGTTTCATTTCCTTCGATTTCCGAGTCTTCGATTGCCACCGCCTTGAACGTCACCTGCGCCTGGTTCGCCCCGATCACAATCGAATCACTCAGCGTCTTGCCATCAGCCCCCACCAGCTTGTAGTCCTTGTCCTGCACCACGCCATCAGGCGCAAACGTGTCAAAAAACACCGTCAGCGCTTCTTTGTTGGACCCGCCGGACCGCGCTACTGTGAACGTCACAAAACCGTCTTCCCCCATCTTCGTGGCCGAAGCCGTCATCTTCACCGTCGGCTCATCGTCGGTGATCGTGATCGACGCGCTCCCCTTCGTCTCGCTCACCGTATACGTCGGCGGCGTCGCCATGCTCCCCAGCACTCCCAGCCCGATCGTCTCCGCCCCCTCGATGCTCGTATCCCCGATCGTGTACACCTGCACCGTCACGGACCCGGCCTTCGCCGGAATCGTCACCACGTCCCCCTCAAACGTCACATCTCCCACCTTCAGCACATAGTCCGATCCGCGCGTCGCCGTGCCCGTCATCTCAAAATGCACAGCCAGATCCACCGTCAGCGGTGCGCCCGCCCGGGTGATCACAAACGATCCCTTCCCGCCCGTCTCGGCGATCTTCGTCACCGGCCCCGAAACAGTGATCGACGACCGCGCCACGGTCACCTGGCCGCCGACAAACACATTGTTCTCTTCATTGAACTCCACCACCCCCGTGTGGATGTCCGCCCGCGCGATCACGTAATACTTCCCATCCGGCACGAATTCCCCCAGCTTCGCCGAAAAGGGATTGATGCTCATCTTCCCCGCGCCCAGCCCCGTCGTCGCCACATTGGCGATCAGAATGTCATCGGCGTTTCCGAAAATCTTGTCGCCCGAAAGCACGATCTGCGCTTCCGTCGGCCCCGCCGCGTCAGCCAGCGCAATGTTGCGTGCAGTCAGCGTTCCCGTGATCGTCTGCCCCGGCACCAGCACGCCCGTAATGCCCGTCATCGCCGTGATCATCAGATCCGGTGCGGACATCATCTCGCGAGACTCCAGCGCCTCCACCACTGCCGGCCGCGAAGCCCCCGCCCCCAAGCGCTTCTTCTCCCCCATGCGCTTGATTGTCCGGCCCGCAAACCCAATGACAGCAGCAACACGCTTCGTGAAGTCCATACACGTACTCCTGTAAGTATTTCGCTCATTAAGCAATGGCAAAACGAAATGCCCTCGGTTTCCCGCGGCGCGTCATGGCACCCATGCTTTTGTTTTCAACGATCCCTCAAGGCCTGACTCGAACATCCCCCAAGACCTAAACTGAAGGATGAACCCGAATCCCACGATGTCAAATAATTAAATTTTGACAATTTATTGCCATCAAAACCCTACTATTTACGACCAAAGTCTCCAATCATCCTCAGCGCAAGCATTTGTCTTTCCTCCGCGTCGGATGCCCGGCAACGAGATATCGGTGTCCATCCTGCGAATTCATGCATGATCCGGCGGCAGCCTTGACTCGTATGAACTCTCTCTAAGCCCCGTCACCCGAGCACCCCAGCGCCGCAACATTTAATATTTCCATGCTTTGCCCACCCCCATCCCCGCGAACATTCCCTCCACCTTTGCCAAACCTGCGAATCCACCCCTTTTACCCTTGCCCCTCCCCCCTCTCTGGCCTACCATCGATCTTGAAAAATCTTCCGGTAAAACCGCCATGACTCCATATCAACTCGCCATCGCACTCTTCCTGGGCATCGGGCTCGGCGCCGCCTGCGGCTTCCGCGTCTTCGTTCCCATGCTCCTCTCCTCCATCGCCGTTAAAGCCGGCCTCATCTCCGTCGCCCCCAGTTTCGCCTGGCTCGGGTCGGATATCGCTCTGGCCGTCTTCGCCATCGCCACCATCGTTGAGGTTTTTGGCTACCTCATCCCCTGGGTTGATCACGCTCTGGACGTCCTCACCACCCCCAGCGCCGTCATCGCCGGTTCCGTCCTCAGCGCCTCCTTCATCACCGGCATGGACCCCATGCTCAAATGGACCCTCGCCATCGTCGCCGGCGGCGGTGCCGCAGGCGTCGTCCAGGCCGGCTCCCTCACCGTCCGCTCCATCTCCAGCGCAGCCACCGCCGGCATCGCCAATCCCTTCATCTCCGCCCTTGAATCCATCGCCGCCTTCCTGCTGGCCGCGCTGGTCATCCTCGCCCCTATCCTGGCCTTCCTCCTGTGCCTCCTCATCGGCATGCTCTCCGTCAAGTGGTACCAAAAGCGCAAAGCCCAGGGCCTCCACTTCATCCCCGGCCTCACCCTCAAGCCCGCCTCAGCCCGGCCCATGCCAACCCCCGCCGCAGCTCCCACCTGAACCAATCCCCCCGCATTGGCGTAAAATCCAGGACGATGCCACACTCAATTCCCGCCAGACATTCAGCCCGCCCCAGCCGCACCCCGCTCGCCTGGGCGCTTATTGTCTCGTTAACTCTTTATCCTGCAACGCTTTGGGCGCAGTACCGTCCGCAGCCCGGGGCCAATCCCGTTCAGCCCGGCGCAAACCCCAACCAAACCGCGCCCAAGCCCCGCACCAATCCAAACACCCCCGCCCCCGCCAAACCCAACCCAAACGACCCGGCCTCCAAAGCCCCCGTCGAAAATGAACTCGGCGACCCCAATCTCGACACCCCCGTCCTCGCCACGCCGCGCGAACTGGAAAGCAACCCCAGGCTCCTCACCAACGAAATCTGGCAGGAATACTCCTACGGCCTCAGCTTTCAGGTCCCCGCAGGCGGCACCCTGGACCCCACCGTCTCGCCCCAGCGCGTCGCTGCCGTCATCCTCCCTGAAAAATACGAAATCACCGTCGCCATCCTCCCCGTCCAAGGCTCCACCCAGGAATCCAAAGCACGCATCGCCGACCAATCTCAGGATGAAAAATACAGCGGCATCAACGAGTACGACCTCAACCGCTACGATTCCGCCCGCAACGCCTACGACAAAATGGGCCGCGGCACCCGCAAAGTCGAAAAAACCGTCAGCATCCCCCTCCTGGACGGCGAAGAATTCGTCACCGTTAAACAAGTCAACCAGGTCGCCGTCAACCAGCAGGTCCGCTTCTTAAAATCCGCCAGCTACTCCTGCTCTTCCGTCCGGATGTTCAAAGACCTCGACAACTCCCCCATCGCAGCCACTCAGCCGGCCACGCAGCCCGCGGCCACCCAGCCCACCCTTAAAGTCCCCAAAGAAAAAGGCTTCCCCGCCTACGTCACCTACTACTACTACGGCGAAAAACAAGTCAACGCCAAAAAGACCATCGAGGCCGGCAAAGACAACCTCCAGCCCATGATCCTCGGCGAAGCCATCATCCTCCTCTCTCCCAAAACCTTCCTCTCCATCAAGCTCCGCACCACCGCGGAAGACTTCACCACCACCAAACCCGTCTTTGAATCCCTCCTCGCCAGCTTCAAATGCATGAGCGAAGCGCAGATGACCCAGATGCGCAAAAAGCTCATCGAAGCCGGCGATGATGTCCTCACCAACCGCAAGCTTCCCTCCGATCCCCTCGCCTACCCCGGCAAGCAATGGTTCCGCATCCTCGAAGGCGACAAAGATGTGGGCTACATGCTCATGATCGACGGCGTTGACGAGCAGAACAAGCAAAAAGGCGTCCGCGTCAAGATCGAAACCCGCACCTACCGCGACAAGATCCCCTTCGTCAGCGAAAGTGACTTCTTCTACCCCATCGATCAAAACCAGGAAACCTGGTCCATCAAGCTCGCCGAACAGCGCGCCAAAACCATCACCTCCACCGCCGCCACGCCCGGCCTGGGCCAGACCCGCTCCTCCAACCCTGCCAACCGCTCCGCGCCCACAACGCCTCCCGCACGCCAACCCGTGGGCGTCGTGCGCCCCACCACCACCAACGACGCCCCACCCCCGGCCCTCAACTGGACCGAAACTGGCACCTTCGACAACAAAAACAAAAACATCCTCGTCAGCCGCCGCTCAAACGTCGGCGAAGACTCCGTCGAATGGACCGCCCCCGCCGTCGGCTATCTCACCCAGGTCCAGTCCCTGGTCATTCAGCGGCTACTCCCGGTCGATAAACCCGGCGTTTACGGCTTCTACTGCTACAGCCCCCAGGCCGGCAACATCTTCTTCAGAACCGAACGCGTCGTTCCTCATCCCACCGGCAAAGGCGTCACCATCTACACCCGCGCCTCGCCCGAACAGCGCGAAATCGTCAGCCGATACGACGAACTCGGCCGCCTCGTCCAGCGCGACCTCCCCAACGGCCAGTCCATCAAGCTCGCCGACCCCAGCGAGCTCGCCGGCATCTGGGCCCAAAAAGGCCTCCAGTAACTCACCGCTCTCTCTCCCACCTCACGCCCAAAACCTCCCCGGGGACAGGTTCCCTTTCTTCAGGGACCTGTCCCCCTTCCCGTTGCACTCCCATCAACGCCAACCCACCCGTAAAACCCCTTCATTCCCCACCTTTTCAACTCATAATTCATAACTCGGAATTCATGCCTCCCTTCCCTTTCCGCCCCAACACTCCTAAACTTCTGGCATATGGAAATCACCATCACGCTCCCCAGCTCTGCCCAGGAACGCCTTGCCATCACCGGGGCCAATGAACGCAACCTCAAAATCATCCGGGAATCCCTCGGGGTCACTGTCACTGCGCGCGAAAGCTCCATCCGCCTCACCGGCGAAAGCGCCCTCGTCGGCCAGGCCGCGGAAGTCCTTGAATCCCTCACCGCCGCCGCCCACCAGAAGCGCCCCATGACCCGCGAACAGCTCCTGGACGCCATCAGCCAAAGCTCCCACGGAAACAAAGCCCTGGGCCACACCGTGCCCGATGGCGGCGCCATGGACTTCTCCGACCCCAAACTCATCCGCAACAGCCGCGCCGTCGGCCCGCGCCCCCTCGTGAACTACGACCGCGCCCCCCGCACCGTCGTCCGCGCCCCTCAGGGCCAGCAGCCCGTCGAAGGCTCCGAAGACCTCATCGTCGATGTCTACCACCGCGGCCGCCAGGTCCGGGCTCTCACCAAGGGCCAGCTCCGCTACCTCAAGGCCATGCAGGAGCACGACATGACCTTCTGCTCCGGCCCCGCCGGCACCGGCAAAACCTACCTCGCCGTCGCCGCCGCCACCTCCATGCTCCGCCGAGGCGAAATCCGTAAGCTCGTCCTCGTCCGCCCCGCCGTCGAAGCAGGCGAAAAACTCGGCTTCCTCCCCGGCGACCTCCAGGAAAAGGTCAACCCCTACCTGCGCCCCCTCCTGGACGCCCTCCACGACATGATGGACTACGACCAGGTCCAGCGCTTCATCTCCTGCGACATCATCGAAATCTGCCCCCTGGCCTTCATGCGAGGCCGCACCTTGAACGACGCCATCATCATCCTCGACGAAGCCCAGAACACCACAAAATCCCAGATGCTCATGTTCCTCACCCGCCTGGGCCAGGGCAGCAAAATGATCATCACCGGCGACGTCTCCCAGGTTGACCTGGAAGACCCGCGCGACTCCGGCCTCGTCGACGCCGCGCGCCGCCTCAAAAACGTTCCCGGCATCTCCTTCGTCACCCTCGAAAAAACCGACATCGTCCGCCACAGCCTCGTCCAGAAAATCGTCGAAGCCTACGGCGAAGAAGGCAAAAAAGCCTGACCACCCCAATTCCGGGTGGCACAACACGCCCCGAAGGCGTGCTGTGTCTGGGCCACACGCCACCCACAACCCCCTCACCCACCCACACCAAAAACACGTTAGCCCGACGTGCAAACGAGGGTCTTCGGGCAAAGCCCGACCTCCCGTTAGCTCTCCAAAAATCACGCCGTCAACATCCAAATCCTCCGCCCAACCCCGCTCCCCAAAACCCTTTCCGGGGACTGGTCCCCTTTCTTCAAGGGACCTGTCCCCCTTCCGTTGCGCCCCCATTCACGCCACCACCCAAATCCCTCTTCCATCAAGGTAAAAGCATTTGAGCTGTCGTGGGTTTCGATCAAGTGCATGCCACCCAGGGTAAATGCCATTTGCGGCATGATTCCCCTTTGGGTTCCTCATGGACACCCGACAACCCGTCACCCGATAACCCGGCCACGTGGGAAGTCGGCAAATGCCCATACCCTGCCTCTCCCCGGCCTCTTTACTTCATAAATTCATACCTCATAAATCTCACCCCTTCTCATCCTCCGTTACAATACCCCCCCTATGAACGTTTTGATCATTGGTAGCGGCGGGCGTGAACACGCCCTGGGTTGGAAAATCAAACAATCCAAAAAGTGCGGCAAGCTCTACTTTGCCCCAGGCAACGGCGGTACGGCCGAACTAGGCACCAACGTGCCCATCAACGCCGACAAGGCAGACACCAAAACCTGCGATCAGATCGACTACTTCTGCCGCCAGAACAATGTCGAGCTCATCATCATCGGCCCCGAAGACCCCCTCGCCGAAGGCATGGCCGACAAGCTCGCCCGCCCCGGCCGCTACGTCTTTGGCCCCACCGCCGCCGCCGCCCGCATCGAGGCCGACAAGGCCTACGCCAAGCAGCTCATGCGCGCCGCCGGCATCCCCACCGGCGACGCCAAGGCCTTCACCGACTACGAAACCGCGGTCATCTACGCCAGCGCCAAAGACCAGCCCATGGTCATCAAGGCCTCCGGCCTCGCCAAAGGCAAAGGCGTCACCGTCTGCTCCGGCTCCGCGGAAGCCCTCGAAGCCCTCAAGCTCATCATGAAGGACAAGGTGTTCGGCGACGCCGGCTCCACCGTCCTCATCGAAGAAAAGCTCACCGGCCAGGAAGTCTCCATCCTCGCGCTCGTCGACGGCCGCAACATCTTCGTCCTTGACCCCGTGCAGGACCACAAACAAGCCTACGAAGGCGATAAAGGCCCCAACACAGGCGGCATGGGCACCTACTGCCCCACACCCATCGTCTCCGAAGCCGTGATGAACGACATCCACCGGCTCATCCTCGTCCCCATGGTCGATGTCCTTCGCCGCTCTGAAGGCGTCGTCTACCAGGGCGTCATGTACGCCGGCCTCATGCTCACCGCAGGCGGCCCCAAAGTCATCGAATTCAACGCCCGCTTCGGCGACCCCGAAACCCAGGCACTCATGATGCGCCTCAAAGGCGACATGCTCGAAGTCATCCTCGCCGTCTGCAAAGGCGAGCTTGATAAAGTCGACCTCCACTGGGACACCAAGCACGCCGCATGCGTCGTCATGGCCTCAGGCGGATACCCCGGCGAATACCGCAAGGGCCTCCCCATCTCCGGCATCGCCGACGCCGAAGCCATCGCACCCGGCCTCATCAAAGTCTTCCACGCCGGCACCTCCAAAAAAGACAAAGAGCTCGTCACCGCCGGCGGCCGCGTCCTCAACGTCACCGCCCTGGGCAACTCCCTCAAGGAAGCACGCGACCTGGCCAACAAAGCCTGCGCCCAAATCCACTTCCAGGGCGCCCAGTACCGCAAAGACATCGGCTTCCGCGTCATGAAGTAACCCCAAAAGTCCGAGGGCTTCACGTAGGTCGGCTTAGCATTCCGATGCGTAAGCCGACATCCCGTTGCCCTGCCCATGACAAAACCCCGCCCAAAGACGACAATACCTCCGCAGTCTCTGACAAGACCCTAGACCCCAGCCCCTAGACCCCATCCATGGCCAAAACACTCGACGAACTCAAAGCCCTCCGCGACAAAGCCCTTGCGGACCTCAAACAGGCCACCAGCCCTGAGTCCGTCGATGCGTTCACCAAGCAGTGGCTCGGCAAAACCGGCGTCATCCCCGGCTTAAAATCCGCCATCAAAGACGTCCAGCAGGACGTGCGCGCCCAGTTCGGCAAAACCCGGGGCGAAATCGAAGCCGAGCTCGCCGCCGCCGTCGAGAACGTCAAACAAGCCCTCGGCCACGTCGGCTCTTCCGCTGCTCAAACCGCCAAGTCAGCCGGGCCCGTCGTCGACGTCACCGAACCCGGCCTCCCCGCCGGCATGGGCCGCGCCCACGTCATCAGCCAGACCATCGGCGACCTTGTCGAAGTTTTCGGCCGCATGGGTTTTGATGTCGCCACAGGCCCCGAAGTGGAAGATGAATTCCACAACTTCATCGCCTTGAACATCCCCGAATCCCACCCCGCCCGCGACCCCCTCGATAACTTCTACATCGACGTCCCCAAACCCGGCTCCTCCGGCGGCGGCGCCCTGCGCATGCTCCGCTCACAGACCAGCACCATTCAGATCCGGGTCATGGAAAACACCCAGCCCCCCATCCGGGTCGTCGCCACCGGCCGCGTCTACCGCCCCGACGAACACGACGCCACCCACTACTCCATGTTCCACCAGGTCGAAGGCCTCTACGTCGACAAAGACGTCAGCATGTCCGACCTCAAAACCACGCTCATTCAGTTCGTCCACGCCTACTTCGGCGCCGACGCTGAAATCCGCCTGCGCCCCAGCTTCTTCCCCTTCACCGAATGCTCCGCTGAAATCGACGTCAAGATGACCATCCGCGGCCAGACCCGCTGGGTCGAAGTAGGCGGCTGCGGCATGGTCGACCCCTCCGTCTTCCAGGCCGTCGGCTACGACCCCGAAATCTGGACCGGCTTCGCCTTCGGCCTCGGCATCGAACGCCTCGCCATGCGCAAATACGGCATCCAGGACATCCGCCTCCTCTTCGAAAACGACATCCGCTTCCTCAAGCAGTTCTAAAGCACCGCGCGTGTCCCGCGCCTGAAGAATCAGAACTCAAAAAAGAAGTCCGGAGTCGATGACTCCGGACCTCTTTGATTTCTCTTATGACACCGGACAGCCTCTCATGGCTTGTACAAAAAATACTGCCAATGCCCGGACGTGCCAAACTGCCCCACGTTGTTGTCAATGCCGCCATTGCGGTACTGCCTCCACGCCGCATGTCCATCGGCGAAAGCAAAATTTCCCCCCGTCGCAACGCAGTCGCCCCGGGTGTCATGCGTGTTGGTTGGCTGCTTCCACAGCCCCGCGCCGCCATTGGCCACCCCGGGCAAATTCAGGTTATCACCCCAGACGATCCGGTTGGCCGGGTCTCGCGCATCGGCAAACCGCAGCATGATCGGCATGCTGTATGTCTCTGCCGCCGCCCCCGTGAATCCGCGTTGCGGCCCCGCGAAGTACCCGTAACCCGTCTGATCACGGTTGGCCCCGTATTCCACGTCCACCCCGCCGATATTCACCAGCCCGCCCGCCGCCGGCGTCCCCGGCAGCGTCGTTGACCCGGTGAACCACCCCTCCTGGAAATACAACGGGCTCATCGGCGGGTCTTGCCTCATCCGCGCATTGGGGCACCACCACAGCGTCGGCCGGTTCACCCCGTAATTCAAATACAGTTCACGCCGCACCACGCCGTAGAACGAATACTGGTTCGCCCCGCCCTGATCGTAGTAGAACCCATACGGCACCACGTTTTTATGCGCCTCGGAATACACCAGCGACGCAAGCATCAACTGCCGTGCATTGGTCGCGCACTGAATCTTGCGTGCCTGCTCGCGCGCCGCCGAAATCCCCGGCATCAGAATCGCCAGCAGCACCGCCACCACTGAAATCACCACCAGCAGTTCCACCAACGTAAATCCGCCAGTCTTGTTCTTTTGATGCATGTACATCATCCTTTAAAGAAATGACCCCTTCATGAGGAAGCGGTGAGTATACAACGCAATCTAAATCTAACCTAGGCCTTTTTCTATCTCTATCTCACGATCTAAACTGCAATCTCCCATTCCAACTGCCGCAGTCCATTTTCCGGATTCCACATCTAAGCGTCCATGTTGACCCGTGCTTTAATACCACCGTCAACATCGCCCATCCTTCAACCCATCCAATGGAACGCCGTCGTATATTCCACATGCTTTTAAATTCCTTCCCCAGTTAAAGTATCCATCTATGCCCACCTTTCTCATCTCCAGCGAGCCCACCCCGTATTCGCGCTCCATCGCGCTTCTGCGCGTCAGCATCCAGTCCGGCCTGCCGGCTGAGCTCTGGCAGCACACCCTCGCCCAGGCCAGGCACTGGCAGGGCCAGCCCGTCATCACGCCCGCCACGCTCACGCCCGGCCGCGACCCGGAGCAGGCCAAAGTCGCCAACCGGGACTACCTCGTCGTCCTCGCCGTCCAGGAACGCCTCATCACAAACTCCCTGGCCTATCTGATCACCCAGGACCGCGCCTTCCTGCTGGACGCCATCGCCCAGGCCAAGGCCATCATGGATGAAACCCTCTGGCCCGACTGGCGCGACCTCGCCCACCTCCAAAACCCCGTCGACCTTCGCACCGGCCAGCTCCTCATGGGCCTTGGCCTCATGCTCAATTGGGTCGGCGACAAAATCCCCGGCCCCGACCTCAACGCCATCATCGAAGGCGCCGTCAAACGCGGGCTCGACCCCTGCATCCTCTCCATCGAACAGAAAGTCGGCTTCCTCAACCCCGACACCGACCGCGCCAACAACTGGCTCGCCGTCGTCGTCGCCGGTTACGGCGTCTGCGCCATGGCCCTTTCCCATCTCGACAAAAAATGGGAAGACCTCGCCAACGATTCCGCCGACCGGATGAACCGTTACATGAACTGTTACGGGCCCGACGGCGAAAGCAATGAATCCATGGGCTACTCCGCCGCCACCCGCATGCCCGCCATGTTCTTCGCCATCCATCGCTGCTGGACGGCCGGCACGGCCAACCGCCTCGCCCAATGGCCCTTCGTCCAGAACTGCCGATGGCAGATGCAATTCCTCCTCCCCGGCGCCCTCCCCGCCCCTTTTGGCGACACCCATCCCGGCAGGCCGCTAAACGTCTGCCAGTACGCCGCCATCGCCGACGCTTCCGGCGACGCTCTCATCCAATGGGCCTACCTCGCCTTCCAGTCTTTCCCCCAGGACAAAGCCGCCCACGCCTGGTTTGAGCTCCTCACCTATAACCAGGCACTGGAGCCCGTCGCCCCCGAACAATCCGGCCTCCCCCTCGCAGCGGCTTTCAAGGCCTATTCCGCATGCATTGTCAGCCGCTCCAGCTGGTCGCAGGCCCCAGGCCAGAACCCGCTCACCGTCTTCTCCAAAGCAGGCATGGGCAACGAAATCCACGGCCACCACGACATCGGCTCAGTCTGCCTCTACGTCGACAACCATCCGCTCATCATCGATCCCGGCATCATCGTTCCCATGTATCCCAAAGACTTCTGGGGGGCCAACCGCTACAGGTATTACCAGGCCTCTTCCACCGGCCACAACGTGCCCCAGATCGATGCGCGGGAAGTTTCCCGCCGCGGGGACGATCAAGCCAAAATCATCGACTTCTCCCAGTTCACCCATCCCGTCGCCGGCCCCACCGCGGCCTGGTCCTTGGACCTTACGCCGCTGTACGTCCCCGCCGTTGCTGTCCATCGCGCCGTCATCCACGCCGGCAACTACGTCGCCGTGCTCGACAGCATCACCGCCGCGGATAATGCCAAAGACCTCGGCGTCCGCTGGCACACCGCCTCCCCGGTCACCGTGAATTCCGCAGGCCGCTTCGACATCCCCGGTCCTGCCGCCCACGGCCTGGCCTGCCATGTTTCATGCCCCACCGCCGTTGCGCCCACCTTCACACAGGGCACCCACGCAAACAAAGCCCCGTTTGATAAAACCCGCATCGACACCCCCATCACCCAGAAAAACGAAGCCTGGCTCCAGGCCTCGCTCCAGGGCCGTAAAGCCATCTTCCTCACCCTCTTTGCCCGCACCCCCCAGCCCGCCGACATCCAGTTCTCCCAAACCAAAACCGGCACCCGGATCACCAGCCCCGTCGACGCCATCGAGTTCTCATTCGACGGCCTGGCCTTCAAAGCATCAGACGCCGCCGGCGCTGTCATCATCCAAACCAACCTCGCCAGCCCGTCCACCCTCTAACCTTCCGCTGCACACTCGCCCCAACCACTCCGGGTGGCACAGCACGGCCCGAAGCAGTGCTGTGTCTTGCTCGCGCCAACGAAAAACCCGCCCCCACCTCCCGCCAAAAATACGTTAGCCCGACGTGCAAACGAGGGTATTCGGGCGCCAGCCCGACCTCCCGCTCAACCCACAAAAATCACACACCAACATCAATGCCCACTCATCGGCGGCATCTTTCCCTCAATCACTCTCAGCTTCTCGACAAGCACCGGATCATCCTTAT
>CAZIWA010000114.1:15466-18296 GCA_964542875.1 uncultured Phycisphaeraceae bacterium | reverse complement strand
CAGTGGTCCAACATCAAATCCACCGCAGTCCCCATGCGCGCCGGCTCCTGCTCATTCCACAACGGCTGGACCGCGCACGGCGCCACCGCCAACATGACCCCAGGCTGGCGCCGCGCCATGACCTGCGCCTTCATGCCCGACGGCGCCACCTTCAACGGACAACGCAACATCCTCCCCCTGGAACTCTTCGAGTCCTACAAACTCGGCGACAGACTCGACAACAACGAACAAAACCCCATCATCTGGAAAGCCTGATGTAAGACGCATTTTCTGAAAACATCCAGCATCCCACTTCTTACATCTAAACATCACTTCTGAGGCGCATCCTCACCCACGTCTTCCCACCCGCCGCCCAGCGCCTTGTAAAGCGCCACCAGGTTCGTCGCCACTGTCCGGTCGCTCTGCGCCAGTTGATCCTGCGATGACAGCAGAGACCGTTGCGCGTTAAGCACATTCAAAAAGTCCGTCTCGCCGTTGGCATAAAGAATCGTCGAAAGGTCGACGGCCTTCTGATTGGCGGTCACAGCCTGGGCCAGCGCCGTGCGCCGGTCTTGTTCGTTGGCATATGCCACCAGTGCATCGCCCACTTCCTGCAGGCTTGTCAGCACGGTCTGGCGATAGGTCAGATAGCTTTGCTCGGCGAGTGCCTTGTTGGCCTCGACATTGGATTGCACCTTGCCGGCGCTGAAGATATTCCACGTCGCCGCCGGGCCCACCGACCAGAAACTCGACGCCAGGTTCCCCATGGAGGCCAGTCGATTGGCTTCAAGCCCCAGGCTTCCCGTCAGGGTGAACTTGGGAAAGTAATCCGCCGTCGCCACCCCGATCCTTGCCGTCGCCGCATGAAACTGCGCCTCGCTGCGCCGGATATCCGGGCGGCGCTTAAGCAGCTCCGACGGTAAACCCACCGCCACCTCCATCGGCACGTTGGGAATCGGTCCGGCAGTCACCAGTTCGCCCGCCAATGCTTGCGGGTCCTTGCCAAGCAGCACGCCCAGCGCATGAATGCTCTGGCGAACCTGTGTTTCAAACGTCGGGATCTGTGCCTTGGTCGACGCCACCAGCGATTGCGCATTGGCCACGTCCAACGCGCTGATCAACCCCGCTGCCCGTTTGATCTCCGTCAGGTTGACGCTGCGTTCCTGGCTCTTGAGGTTTTCCCGGGCGATCTCCAGTTGCCGTTGAAACGTGCGCAGTGAGATGTAATTCAGCGCCACTTCCGCCGTGACGGAAACCATCACGTCCCGCCGGTCTTCCACCGCTGCTGTGATATCCGCTTCCGACGCCTCGATGTTTCTTCTCACCCCGCCGAAAACGTCGATCTCCCACACCGCGTCAAAGCCGGCCTGATACTGGTCCTGTCCGCCGCTGGGCCCGCCGCCATTTTTGAAGCGCTGGTAGTTCGCGTTGGCATCCACGCTGGGCCACAGCCCCGAAGCCACCACACCACGTTCCGCACGCGACTGCCGCAGTCTCGCTTCAGCCAGCTTCACATCGATGTTCGCGTCGATCGCCTGCTGCATCAGCCCCGTCAGGATCGGGTCGTTGAGCCTCTCCCACCACTTTTTCAGGTCTGCAGGGCCATTGGTCAGCTTGCTCGGCTGGCTTGCCGCGGGGCCGTCCGCAGGCCGGGTCGCCGCCAGGTCGGCAAAGCCCCCGGGCATTTCCGTTTGCGGCTCTTTATAGTCCGGCCCGACAAGGCACCCGTGGCCCATCAGCATGAGCGCCACCACCGCACCGGCCATCGCTTTTTTCTTGATCGTCTTCATATCCAAACCCTTCTTCTCTTCAATCTCCCACGGCTCTGCTCCCCGAATCACTCGTAGCGCAGCGCCTCGATCGGGTCCAGCCGTGAAGCCTTCCACGCGGGGTAAAACCCAAACAGCACGCCCACCGTGCCCGACACGATCACCGCCGCCGCCATCGCGCCAAACGACGCGCTCACCGGCCATTTCATGAGACTGCTCACCAGCAGTGAGCTTCCCCGGCCCAGTGCGATGCCGATGGCCCCGCCCAGCAGGCAAAGTGTGATCGCCTCCACCAGGAACTGCAGCAGGATGTCTCGCGACCGCGCCCCCACCGCCATGCGCAGGCCGATCTCCCGCGTCCGTTCCGTCACCGAAACCAGCATGATGTTCATGATCCCCACCCCGCCCACCACCAGCGAGATAAGCGCCACGCACAACAGCAGGCCCGTCATCATTTCCGACGTCTTGGTCATGCTCCGAATGATGTCCGACATATCCCGGACGTTAAAGTCGTCGGGCTCGCCCACCCCCAGCCGGTGCCGCTGGCGCAGCAGGGATGTCACTTCGTTCATCACCGGCGCCACGGTCTCGGCGCTGTTGGCGCTCACCAGGATCTGGTCCACCGTCGTGAATTTCACCGGCAGCGGATTGTTGGCCGTCTGGCTTGCCGACCGTTCCGGATACAGCTTCACCGATGTCGCCGGATAAAGGTTGCTCAGCGTGTTCACCGTGTCCGCTGTCGAGCTTGTCGAGGCCGCCGCCGTCGCATTGGCGGACCCGCCCGTGCTTCCCGCGACGCGATATTTGATCGTCGTCCACGGCGCCAGCACGATGTCATCCTGGTCCATGCCCATCATGTTCGCGCCTTTTTTCCCCAGCACGCCCACCACTTTGAACGCCACGTTCTGGATGCGCACTTCCTTGCCGATGGGGGATTGCCCGTCAAACAGCTCCCGCACCAGCGTCTGGCCGATCACGCACACCTTGCTGGCATTGCGCACATCCCGTTCGGTGAACATCTCCCCGTCGGACATGGTTTCCCAGTCGCGCACGATCAGGAATTCCGGCGTCGTCCCCTGGAT
>CAZIWA010000114.1:0-15366 GCA_964542875.1 uncultured Phycisphaeraceae bacterium | reverse complement strand
CGGACATGGTTTCCCAGTCGCGCACGATCAGGAATTCCGGCGTCGTCCCCTGGATGTTCATCGGCACCCAGTTCTTGTTGGCATACACCACCTGCCCGCGCCCGCGCACGATGGGCGCCACAGCTTTCACGTTCTGCACATCCCGGATGATCGCTTCAAAGTCGTCGGGCGTCAGCGTCATGGAGCTGCCCGTGCCGAAGCTTACGCCGCCCGATGCCGCCGTCCCCGGCAGCACCATCAGCGTATTGGCCCCCATGCTCGCAAACGAATCCTTGATCGCCTTGGCCGACCCGGCCCCGATCTCCACCATCGCAATCACCGCTGCCACGCCGATCACAATGCCCAGCGTCGTCAGCACCGCGCGCGTGATGTTCCGTTGCAGCGCTC
This sequence comes from uncultured Phycisphaeraceae bacterium, assembly GCA_964542875.1. Classification (GTDB taxonomy): domain Bacteria; phylum Planctomycetota; class Phycisphaerae; order Phycisphaerales; family Phycisphaeraceae; genus CAZGOM01. The sequence goes on along the minus strand of CAZIWA010000114.1, from coordinate 14,979 downwards.
GCAGGCCCGTCATCATGGTTCTTAATGCGCGCATCAGCCGGCCCTCCCTTCGCTGGGCGCCGGCGCCTGGTTGTACGCGCCCGCTTCGATCAACCCGTCTTTAATGCTGATCGTCCTTCCCGCCACCTTCGCCACGTTCGTGTCATGCGTCACCAGAACAATCGTCAGCCCATGCTCCTGGTTGAGCTCCTTGAACATGCTCAAAATCTCAACACTCGTCTTGGAATCCAGATTCCCCGTCGGCTCATCCGCAAACAACAGAGGCGGATCGTTGATCAACGCCCGCGCAATCGCCACGCGCTGCTGCTGCCCGCCCGAAAGCTGCGCCGGCGTATGGTCAAACCGCCCGCCCAACCCCACCTTCTCCAACAGCAGCCTCGCCCGCGTCCCCGCACGCACGCCCGCGAAAAACCCCGGCGCATACGTCATCGGCATCAACACATTGTCCAGCGCACTCGTCCTGGCCAGCAGGTTAAAGCTCTGAAACACGAACCCGATCTTCTCGCTTCGCACCTGCGCCCGCTGATCCTTGCTCAGGTTGGACACTTCCTTCCCGTCAAACCAATACTCCCCGCCCGTCGGCCGATCCAGGCACCCCAGAATGTTCATCAGCGTGCTCTTGCCCGACCCCGACGCCCCCATGAGCGCCACCATCTCACCCTTGTTGATCGTCAGCGACACACCCTTGAGCACAGGCACATACACCTCGCCCAGCCGGTAGGTCTTCGTGATGTCTTTCAGCCTGATGAGTTCCATATTCAATCCTTCTTTCCTGTCCCCTCTCCCTCAGGGAGAGGGCTGGGGTGAGCGCCCCTTTGGGCCACCTCGAAACTTCCCCCATCACCTTGCCCTGCCGCCGCCGCTGCCCGACCCGCGCCGTCCGCCAAACTGCGGCACGAATGGATTGGTCGCTCCGCCGCTGCTCACCTGCGCCGCCAGCTCTCCGGTCACCACGCGCACGCCGGGGCTCAGTTCCGGGCTGGAAACCTGCGTCAGGGCGCCATCCGTGATGCCCACCCGCACCGGCACTTCCTTAAGCTGCGATCCCACCAGCACCCACACCACGCCATGCCGGCGTTCCTCGCCGCCCCGGCCGCCTTTGCGGCCCGTGCGCTCGCCCTCGCCCGAAGGCCGGGTTGATGCCGGAGCCGAAGCAACCTGCGTCGCCGCGGCCTCCGCAGTCTCATCCGCCGCCTGTTGCGCCAGGTACGCATCCGAAGGCACGTATCTCAGCGCAGAGTTGGGCACCTGCAGCACATCCTTCGCCTCCGCCACCTGAAACTGCACATTCGCCGTCAGGTAAGGCAGAAGCTTCCCGGAACTGTTATCCGTGTTCACTTCCACGATGTACGTCACCACGTTCTGTGTCATCTGCGCGTTGAGCCGAACCTTGCCCACTTCGCCGATGAATGTCTGCCCCGAAAATGCATCGACCGTGAAAGTCACCTTCTGCCCTGCCTTGATCTGCCCGATATCCGCTTCGTTCACCGCCACCCACACCTGCATCTTGGTGATGTCTTTGGCGATCAGGAACAAGCTCGGCGCGTTCAGGCTCGCCACCACGGTCTGCCCGATGTTCACGCGCCTGTCGATGATCACGCCCTTCACCGGCGAAACAATCGTGCAGTACGAAAGGTTCTGCGCCGCCTTGGCCAGCACGGCCTTGGCCTGCGCCACCTGCGCCTGCGCCTGGGTGATCGCCGCTTCGCCCACCGCGATGTTCGCCTTCGCCACGTAGTACGCGGCCTCATAGCTGTCCACCACGCTCTGCGCCAGCGCCTCGGTATTGCCGATCTTCTGCGCGCGCTGCCAGTCGCGCTCTGCCTGCTGGGCCTTGGCCTGCAATTGCTTCATGTTCGCCTGCGCGCTCACCACCTGGGACTGCGCCACATCCAGTTGCGCCTTCGCCGAGTCCACCTCTGCGGAGTACATCCGGTCTTCAATCCTCGCCAGCACCGTCCCTTCGGTGATCTTTGAGCCATAGTCCACCGGCTTGCCGTCGGTGTCGGTCCCGAACGTCAAAATCTGCCCGGCGATCTGCGCGCCCACGTCGATCACTTCCACCGGCTCCACCGTCCCTGTCGCGCCGATGGTGGACACCAGGTCCCCCTTCACCACTTCTGCCGACCGCAGCCGGATGGGTTCTGGTTTGGTTTTAGCCGCGTACCACGCGTAACCGCCATAGCCCAACCCCGCCGCCACAATCAGCACCACCAACCATTTGATCGCTGTTTTCATAAGGTCATTCCTGCTTCATTCCTGCATGCTTTTTCGTGTTCGTCCTGCGTCCTGGGGGTTTGCCCGCCTTGGGTGCACCCCGGCCCGCCGGCCCAGGACCGTTTTTCTCTTGAATCTTCGCCATGTGGTCGGACATCCGGCCAAGCAGCGCGATCATCGCTTTCTGCTCCGCCACGCTCAGGCAATCCATCAATTTCCCAACCTCGCGCGCATGCTCGTCAAGCATGGACTCCCGCAATTCCCACCCCTTGGCCGTCAGCGATACATCCCGGCTGCGCGCGTCGGATTCCGACGTCTTCACCTCCACCAAACCCAGCCCATGCAGCTTGTGCACCACCGTCGTCATGCTCGGCGGGCGCACCATCATCCGCCCCGAAAGCTCACCGATCGTCAACGATTCCACCCCCTGCTCCGCCGCCTGGCACAGCGTCGCCAACGCCATGAACTGCGCCCGTCCGATCTCATGCCTGTCAAAATGAGGCCGCAGCACCTGCCGGATCAACCCCATCGTCTTGATGAGCGACCTGAATACCTCGTCCGCCGGCTGTCTGGTTTTCTGCGCTTTGGAGTTCATGGGCTTGGCCGCACTTGAATCGTTAGGACACTAACCATTATAGTTAGCTACCTAACTGTTTCAACATGCAACAATTATTTCTTCCTTGAAGTGCCCCAAGGGCATCCACCTTGATTCCCACCGGCCTTCTCGAAGCCCCCCGACAACCCGATACCCGGGCGCATGTCCCTTTGCATTGTCCAAATGCAATGTCTCCCTCCCGCTAGACCCTTCTTCTCAAGTCTTGTAAAATGCAACTATCATCTGATTAGTTACGTCAACGGAGCCCGGAATGGAATCTAAAGAACGCGATGCCTGGCTGCTTATCGGGCTCCTGCCCGGGCTTGGCTCGGTTCTCACCCGCCGGTTCATCGAGCACTTTGGCTGCCCGCACAAGCTCCTGGCCGGTCGGCCTGATGAGTTCTGCCGGATCGAAGGCGTCTCCAACAAAAAAGCCCTTGAGCTCTCCGACGCCATCCGCCGGTTCTCCGGCTCCGCGGAGCTCACCAAGGAGATCCAGGCCTTTGAGCGTCTCAATGCCAGCCTCTGCATCCTGGGCACGCCCGGCTATCCAAAATCCCTCGCCCTCATTCAAGACCCGCCCGTCGTGCTCTATGTCCGCGGCCAGCTCCGCGATGAAGATGCGCTCTCCATCGCCATCGTCGGCTCCCGCAGATGCTCACGCTACGGCATAGAGCAGGCCGATCGGTTCTCCTCGCTCTTGTCCCAGTCCGGGCTCACCATCGTCTCAGGCGGCGCCCTGGGCATCGACACCTCCGCCCACCGCGCCACCCTGCGCGTCAAAGGCCGCACCATCGCCGTCCTCGGCTCGGGCCTCGCCCGCCCCTACCCCACCGACAACGCCGCCTTGTTCGACCAGATCGTCGAGTCCAACGGCGCAGTCATCTCTGAGCTCCCCATGCTCGCGCCACCCATGCGCGAAAACTTCCCCAACCGAAACCGCATCATCTCCGGCCTCTCCCTGGGCGTCGTCGTCGTCGAGGCCGAAGTCCGCTCCGGCGCGCTCATCACCGCACGCCTCTGCGCGGAAGACCACGGCCGCGAAGCCATGGCGGTCCCCGGCCCCGTCGATTCCTCCACCTCCGCCGGCTGCCACAAAATCATCCGCGACGGCTGGGCCACCCTCGTCACCCGCCACACCGACGTCTTGGACGCCCTGGGCGAAACCGGCACTCTCCTCCAGGCCGGAATGGAACAAAACCCACCCGCCCCAGACCCCAACGACGACTCCGGCTCCCTCTTTAACGCCCCCGGCTCCATCCTCGCCTCGCACGATCCTCTGGAAAAGGGCCTCACCCACTCCCAGAGCAAAATCATGCTCGCGCTGGATCAACCCCGTCTTCTCGACCAGATCTCCAGCATCTCCGGCCTCCCCGTCCACACCATCCAGGCGGATCTCACCCTCCTGGAGATCCGCGGCCTCGTTCAGAAAAACGGCACCCAGTTCTCCCGCCGCCGCAAACGCTGAACTCTTCACCCAGCTTTCTATCCTCACTTTCGTTCCTGCCGCTGGAATTGCCGCAAACAATCCACCATTGCCCCCAAACCGCCATTTGCGTTTTTTTAAACAGCGATAAGATACGTTTTCATCCGATCGCTCTAAATTTCAATCACCCCGGGGAAAAGCAGGCTCAATGGAGTACCGACCACTCGGCAGAACAGGGGTAAAAGTCAGCCCGCTATGCCTTGGTTGCATGATGTTTGGCGCAAAAACCGAACTTGATGACTCCATGGCCATCATCGACAAAGCCATCGACTCGGGCATCAACTTCCTCGACACTGCCAACGTCTACTCCCGCGGCAAAAGCGAAGACTACGTCGGCAAAGCCCTCATCCGCAATAAAAAACGCGACAAAATCGTCCTCGCCACCAAAGTTCACGGCCGCATGGACGATGTCGACCCAAACGCCTCCAGCAACCACCGCCGCCACATCATCCAGCAGTGCGAAGCCTCCTTAAAACGCCTTCAGACCGACTACATCGACCTTTATCAGATCCACCGCCCCCAGTCAGAAGTCCCCATTGATGAAACCCTCCGCGCCTTGGACGACCTCATTCGCCAGGGCAAGGTCCGCTACATCGGCACCAGCACCTTCGGCGCCTGGCAGGTCATGGAGTCCCTCTGGGTTTCCCGCGAACTGGGTTTAAACCGCTTCATCTGCGAACAACCCCCCTATAACCTGCTGGACCGCCGCGTCGAGCGAGAGCTCATCCCCCTCGCCCAGACCTACGGCATGGCCATCATCCCCTGGTCTCCCCTGGCAGGCGGCATGCTCTCGGGCAAATACAAGCGCAACCAGCCCCGCAACGACGGCCGCTGGAAAAATGGCAGCGAGCCCAACGGCCGCCCCATCACCGACCACGTCTGGAACATGGTCGAACTCGTCGAATCCATCGCCGCCGCCCGGGGTTGCACCGCCAGCCAGTTCGCCCTCGCCTGGGTCATGAACCAGCCCGGCGTCACCGCCCCCATCATCGGCCCCAGAACCATGGAACAACTGGATGACAACCTCATGGCCATCCAAGGCCGCATCAACGATGACGATAAAAAGAAGCTCGACGACCTCGTCAAACCCGGCACCCATGTCATGCCCTACTACGAAGCGGACTTTGGACCCCACAAACACCGCTGGTAAACCCTGAGAGGCCGTTCGCCCCCGTAAGCCCCGGCCCATCGTTTCACCTTTGTGGAAGCTTCATGCGACTCTCGATCATCCTCGCATCCAGCGCCTTTGCCGCCATCACCCTGATGGCCGTGCTTTTAGGCCTCTCATGGGTCTGGGCGCTGCTCATTGGCTTCCTCGCGGCCTGCGCCGGCTTCTCCATCGGCATGAAGCTCTTCGTTGACAGGCAACACCACGGCCATTCCAAAAACCGGGTCCTGCGCAACGCCCGCGTCCAGGTCGATACCCTTCAGAAGCTCACCCTGCCTGACTTTCAAAAAAGCCTCGCCGACCTCCGCTACGACCAGGGCCTCGCCAAAACCGGTCAGCCGGATTCACCGCCCCCCGCTTTTAACGGCCCCGGCGCAGAGCTTGAAGACACCCGGGTCATCGGCGATGACGACATTCTCGGGCCGGATTCCGAAACCCCTTCCGGCATCCTCTACGACACCGATTACCCCCCCAATTCCCGCTTCTTCGTCACCGAGCTCTCCATCGAGCCCACCGAAAAAGACACCGGCCCCCACACCAGCTATGAGCCCGACGCCCTGGAGCTTGTCGTTCTTCAAACCCATCAAAAAACCTGCCCCGCCCCGCAGGACCCGCCCGTCAGCATCGTCGGCATCGAAGCCCACAACGGCGCCAGGTTCCTCCCCGCTGAAGAAAAACTCACCGGCCCCCAGCGCTTGAGAATCCATTTCGTCGTCACCGACCCACGCGCCACCATGCTCCGTCTCAGCTACTACTTCGAACAATTCGGCGAAATTCCCCTGGGCAAATAAGCCCCGCTCCCCCCTCTGCTTGCCGGCTTTCCCGCGTGCCACGCTCTCGTCCGCGTGAGCATGCCTTACCACGCCAACAACAAACCCCAATCCACCTCATACCAAAAACCACATTAGCCCGGCGTGCCAGCGAGGGTATTCGGACAACAACCCAAGCCCACCACCCGGCTTCATCCACCAACATCAAAAACACATCTGAAATTACCGGTTCAGCGCGCGCCGCAGGGCTTCGCCCGCACCCGGATGCTTCGCGGTTTTCATCGCCTGCTGGATCGCGTCCAGACGGCCTTCGCGCTTGAGCTGCTTCACAAGGTCCAGCAGGTGGTTGTCACGGTCCCGCGCAAACCGCGGAAACGCCTGTTCCAGCTCTTGCCGGGTGAACTTGGTCAAAGGGTCCGCCATGCCCGTCTGCATGATCGCCCAATCCAGCAGCAGCCGAGGCTGCCGCGGGTCCGCACTGAAACGAAACGAATCCAACGTCGTCTCAAGCCGCTTGGCCGTGCCGATAAACGGGTCGACCATCGCATCGGGCAAAGAATAAAGCGTCTTGGCCGGGTCCGTCTTGGTCAAAGAACCAAGCCAGCCACCCGGGGTTGTTTCTGTCTTACGCGCTGACGAGGGAGAGGAAGGGGAAGAGGTACTCATAATCTGCGTCGAATCCTTCTGAACCAATTCTGCAATCGCTGTGTTGAGGGTCACTGTCCCTCGGTTGGCGAACTTTACGATCAAACGCTGGGCACGTTGCCCCTCGTGATCAATCGGCGAAGCATCATCCACCACCCCAGGGCCCCATTCGGGCCTCTTGGTATGGACGACTTTGTCGCCTTTAACAAACGAAATCTGAGTCATGCAAACAAATCTTGTCGATAGCTTTGTGCCGAACCTTCGGCCCTGAAGCTCAACATCCATTAAAAATCAAAAACCCCCAAACACGTCATTCAACCGGCTGGGAACCCGGCCCCGGAAGTCACTTACGCTGGCTTTGACTTTGTGTGGCTCTAAAGCTTTGGCAAAAACCTTTAAGCTTAAAACTCCACGCACTTATTGTAGACGTCAATATTTCAGGATGCAAGCGACAACTAGGGATTGTGTACACAATTACCCGTTACACCACCCGCGTAAGCGCCTGGCTCAAAAGCGCATAACTCTTTTCTAACGCCTGCGGAATCACCTTCACCTGCCCCACCACTTCCATGAAGTTCACATCCCCTGCCCACCGCGGCACCACATGAATGTGCAGATGCCCCGGTACCCCCGCGCCGGCGGCACGCCCGATGTTGATCCCCACATTCACCCCCTGCGCGTTATACGCCTCTTTTAAAAGCCTTTCACCCAGCGCCACCAGCTCCATCAGCCCCGCCCGCTGCGCCTGCGTGTAACCCGATAGATCCGGCACATGCTCGGGCCGCGCCACCAGCAGATGCCCATTGCAATACGGATAACGATTCAGCATCAGCGCCCCCCGCTCATCCTGCAGCAGCACCAGGTGCTTCTTGCACACCTCATCGCCTTGCGGCCTTCCCTGGGTCTGCGCCAGGTGGTCGCAAAAAAAACAACCCGGCACCGTCCCGGGCTTGGCCACGGGATGCGCCTCCAGATTCGATACATATTCCATGCGCCACGGCGCCCACAGTCGGTCTTGGCTCATAAACCCAGTGTACCGCCACCAATCGCTCTTTCTATGCACCCGGAGCTTGCACAAAAATCTAAGGCCAGTCGGATCGCATATCTTCACCGCCTCGGTATCTTCATTAACCAAGCCTTCCGACATCGCCGATCGCTTTTCCCAGGCAAGGACGCCATGAAAAACACCCGATCGATCCACAAAAATCCCGCACCCGCCACCCCCAAAACCAAACGCAAGAAATCCGCTGCTCCAAAGCTCTCGCGCACCACCAAGCCGCCGGAGCTCACCCTCGAACAATGGCAGGCCAATCTCCGTCGCCAGTTTGGAAGGGAACAGAAGTTCAAGCTTCAGAACCTCGGCCCTGAACCGATCTTTTCGGAATTCAACGTCTTTAATCCCGCTTCCGGCTCGGCTTATCGGGTCACCATCCGCGGCGCCAACCCTGGCGACAATGCCTGCACCTGCATGGACTTCGCCATCAACGCCCTGGGAACGTGCAAGCACATTGAATACACCCTCGGCAAGCTTGAGCGTAAAAAAGGCGCCAAGGCGGCCCTTTTGCAGGGCCACCACCCCGCCCACAGCCACATCACACTTCGTTACGGCGCAAAACGTCAGATTCAATTCATCCCTGGCACTCAAACCAAAGTTCGCCTCCGGCCCCTCACCACCCAATACTGCGACTTCAACAACGTCTTCCGTCCCGACCGGTTCGACAAGTTCGAGCACTTCATCAAGCAAGCCAGTGCGATCGACCCCGAGCTCAAGTGCGATCCGGACGCTCTCGCCTTTGTTGCCGAGGCCCGGGACGCCAAAGACCGCATCAAGCGCATCGATGCCGCATTCCCCCAAGGGATCGCCGACCCTGGCTTCAACAAGCTCGTCACCGCAGACCTCTATCCATATCAGCGTCAGGGCGCGCTTTTCGCCGCCAAGGCCGGCCGCTGCCTCATTGGCGATGAAATGGGCCTCGGCAAAACCATTCAGGCCATTGCCGGCGCGGAAATCATGGCCCGCCATCTCGGCGTGCAGCGGGCGCTGATCATCTGCCCCACCTCACTCAAACACCAGTGGGAACGGGAAATCCAAAAATTCACGGGCCGCCCCGCCACCGTCATCAACGGCTTACGCAAAACCCGATCCGAGCGCTTCTCCGAGCCAGGCTTCTTCAAAATCACCAACTACGATACCCTTCACGCCGACCTGGACCTCATCGCCCAATGGTCGCCCGACCTTGTCATCCTCGACGAAGCTCAGCGGATCAAAAACTGGAACACCCGCGCCGCCCGCACCGTCAAACGCATCAAATCCCCCTATGCCATCGTCCTCACCGGCACACCCCTTGAAAATCGACTCCAGGAGCTCGTCTCCATCGTGGAGTTCGTCGACGCTCACCGTCTTGGGCCCACCTTTAAATTCCTCGCCGACCATCAAATTCTCGACACCGACGGCAAAATCGTCGGCTACAAGAGGCTGGACACCATCGGCAAATCACTTGAGCCCATTCTCCTGCGCCGGCTCAAATCCCAGGTCCTCACCCAGTTGCCCCCGCGCCTGGACAAAAACTTCTTCGTTCAGATGGGCCCCCTCCAACGAAAACACCACGCCGAAAACTGCGAAGCTGTCGCACTCCTTGTCGCCAAGTGGCGAAGGATGAAATTCCTCAGCGAGTCCGACCAGCGCAAGCTCATGATCGCACTCCAGAACATGCGCATGAGCTGTGACAGCAGTTACCTCCTCGACGATAAAACTTCCGACGGCGTCAAACCCGATGAGCTCGCCGTCCTGCTTGATGAACTGCTGGAAACCCCCGGAACCAAAGTCGTCGTCTTCAGCCAGTGGCTCAAGATGCATCAGCTCATCGTTCGCAAGCTCCAGGAACGCAAAATCGGCCACGTTCTCTTCCACGGCGGCGTCCCCGGCGCACAACGTAAATCCCTCATCGACACCTTCCGGGACGACCCCAACTGCCGCGTCTTCCTCTCCACCGACGCAGGCGGCGTTGGCCTCAACCTCCAGTTCGCCTCCGTCGTCGTTAACATGGACCTCCCCTGGAACCCCGCCATCCTCGAACAGCGCATCGGCCGGGTTCACCGCATGGGCCAAAGCCAACCCGTTCAAGTCGTCAACTTCGTCTCTCAGGGCACCATCGAAGAAGGCATGCTTTCAATCCTCAAGTTCAAAAAATCCCTCTTCTCCGGCGCCCTCGATGGCGGCGAAACCGAAGTCTTTCTGGGCGGCAGTAAACTCAAGCGCTTCATCGAAACCGTCGAAACCGCCACCACCAGCATCCCCGCGCCACCTCCCGCCGAACCCGCACCCGAACCTGAAGACTTCACTGAATCCCAGACTGGTGCCCCTCTGTCCGCCGCCGCCCAGGCCATCTCTCCTGCCAAAGATGCATCCTCCTCCTTTGCACCCGCCAAGGCTTCTTCCGCTGAGTCTTCCGCGCCTGTCCCCACCACCCGCGCACCTCAGGATGCCTGGGGCGAACTCCTCCAAACCGGCCTCTCCATGCTCGCCGGGCTCGCCACTCCCACCACCAATGCCTTCGGCGAAGCCCAGCCTCCCGCCATCGTCAGGACCGATCCGGCCACCGGCCAGCCCTACCTCCATCTCCCCATGCCCAAGCCTGAAACGCTCCAACGCTTCATGACTTTGGCTGGTGATCTGCTTTCAAAACTTCAACAACCCTCCACAACCAAGGCGTAATCCACCACGGTTCAAAGGAGTCTGTAGCAACGTTGCTGCATGTATTTTGACCCTTGTGAATTGGCATTTTTCGCGCCCCAGCGGGGCGATCGCCCGTAGCCGGGGGTCAGCGAGTCTTCGAGTCTTCGAGTCTTCGAGCGCAGCCCCCGGAGAATAATCATCTGATTGCCTCTTGTTTTTCAGCACCTTCGATGGGTGCTGAAAAATGTCTTCTCTGTCTTCGAACGATGCATCGTTAAACGTCATCCCATCACATCAGCCGCGCCTTGCGATACCCCCGAGGGCTTTCCCCAGTCACCCGCGCAAACACCCGGCTGAAGTGATACGGGTCGCTGTAGCCGCACGCCTGCGCCACTTCAAAAATGGCCTGGCTCGTCTCCAGCAGCAGATGCTTGGCATGGGCCAGCCTTCGGTCTTCTATGTACTCCCGAGGGGTACGCCCCACGTTCCGCGTAAATGCCTGGCGAAACGCCGTCTGCCCCATGCCTGCCGCTTTGGCAAGCTGTGCCACCGACACATTCCACTTCGCATCCGCCAGCGCCAGCGCACGAGCGATTCTCGCATCGGGCCCCGGCTGGTTCAGCAGCGGCCCGGCATCCTGCGCCAGCGTGCGCAATCCCCATCCCACGGCCTCCGCGGCCAGCAGCCGGCCCATTCCCGTCTGCAGTGTTTTGGCATGGTATCGCTCCACCAGCGGCATCAAACGCTGGCGCCATTCCTCCGGCGCGCGCACCTGTGTCACCAGCGGAATCATCAATTCATCGCCCGCTAGGTTGATCTTAAAACAAGGGATCTGATTCGTTGGCGCACGCTTCACCCATTGCGGCATCTTCCGGATCATGTCCATGTCTTTGATCGCCGGCCGCGCATGGATGTCAAAGTGCAATGCCAGGTGCGTGTTCTCCTCCACCGCCCACCCGTGCACCACCCCAGGCGGGAAAAACACCACATCCCCCGGCGTCAGATCGATGCTCGCCCCATAAGGCTCCCACCACACCCACCCTCGCCCGCGCACGAGCATCACAAACTCAAAATCCCGGATCACCCGTTTCTGCGCAGTCGACACCCCCGGCCCGCCCTGCACCGTCGGGCACACCGCCAGCCGCGGCCAGATTGAGAACGGCCCCTTCGCCAATGGAATCACCATCGGCTCACCGGCGTAATTCCGCTCCAATAAATCCGACGAAATATCCATCTTTAAAAACCGAAAAATCCATGGACCCTTTAAATCACCTCGATAAATTCTAATTGCGCGCAACGGGTTCCACCATCTTGCGCTGAAAAAGCCATTAAATCACTTCCAGGACATCCTCTATGATCACCCGCCAGCACATTGAAGCCTACGACCGCGACGGCTACGTAATCGTCGATAACTTCTTCTCCCAACAAGTCGTCGACATCCTTTTAAGCCGCGTCGAACGTGGTGAGCGCACCGAACGCCAGCTCAACATGCCCGATGTCGCCGGCCGCTCCAGCAAGCTCTCCCTCTGGATGGACCTCCAGAACGACGTCTTCGGCAGCATCTCCGCACACCCCCGCCTGGTGAATTCCGTCCGCGCTATCCTTCGCGAAGACGTCTACCACTGGCACAGCAAAGTCATGCTCAAGGAAGCCCGCGTCGGCGGCGCCTGGGAATGGCACCAGGACTACGGCTACTGGTACCACGACGGCTGCCCGGCGCCGCGCCTCGTCTCCTGCATGATCGCCCTCGACGCCGCCACCCGTGAAAACGGCTGTCTCAAGGTCATCGTCGGTTCGCACCACCTGGGCCGGATCGAACACGGCCGCTACGGCAGCCAGGCCGGTGCCCACCCCGACCGCGTCAAGCTCCTCATCGAATCCATGGAAGTCCGCTACTGTGAAGCACGCCCCGGCAGCGCGCTTTTCTTTCACAGCAACACCCTCCACAGCTCGGAAGCCAACCTCTCCGATAAACCCCGCCGCGCCTACATCTGCTGCTACAACGCCTTCTCAAACCTTCCTCTGGGCAACGGCGGGCACGGAAAACCCCACCCCATCCCCGACATCGCCGAAGACGCCACCCTCGCCTTCGCGTTGCCCCCGGCCTAAGCCCCTTGAATACAAATCAAAACTGCTCCGCAACGTACCGGTCCACAAACTGCTTCAAAGCGCCCTCGGCATATGCCGATGTTCCGTAGTAGAAAAACGACGTCGTCGCCGTGCTGGTGTTGTACGCTTCCTCCAGGGACATCCATCGCACGGAACCGTTTTTCAGACAAGCGTTCGCCCCTTGCGCGCTATAGCCGTCGGTCGTGGCATGGTTGCTCTTGTACTCATAGTTGGTCCCCAGCCATGTGGTGGAACCCGGGTCGCACTGCCGGTCCATGAACATGATGCTGAAGCCGGACTGCGGCTTGAAGCTCTTATCCAGCAGATGCTGGCCTTCCTCGCGGAAGTTAAAGAAGAATTTGTTGTTCCAGCCGCGGTAGCGTGTCGTGTGGAGGAAACCGCGCTTGTAGTTGAGCGTGTTGCAAGGAAGATCAATGAAATATTCAGTGCCCGAGGGCGTCGTGCGGGCCGTCCGGTGGTTGCTGGCGAAACCCGCTTTCAATGAATAATCCGTCTGCCCGTAGGCGATCTCCTGCGGCCCGTTCTTGTCCAGATAAAGCCATGCCTTGTCGGACTTGCTCTTGGCCACCGATGGGCATTTGGTCATCGGCTTTTGCAGGTAATTGGGGATCGCATTGTTGGTGCTGCGCGCCCAGCCGAACTCCTGGACGTAAGACGTTCCAAACGCCCCATCGTCTTGCGTACCGTTGTACCCCACCACGCCGGGATAATACCCCAGGGAATCCGCGGCGTACGTGTTGTAGCTGAGGTACATCTGCTTGAGGTTGCTCGCGCAAATCGCCCGCCTGGCCACTTCTCTCGCGCGGGAAGTCGCTGGCAGCAGCACAGCCAGCAGGAGCGCGACAATCGCGATCACCACCAGCAGTTCCACAAGTGAAAATCCACCCGATTGATGGTTGCGTATAAGCCTGTTTTTCATCGAACGATCCTTCTTCACCCCGGCCAATGAGAACCTGCAGAAATGCTGAGGCCGGTCCAATCCCAAAAAACATCAGCCTGCAAGCTTCTCATTCTAGGCTGTGGCAAGTGGTTCGAAAACCCTCATTATGCTCTTAAAATTGTCTTTTTCGAAACAAACGATCTCATCGGCCAAAGCAATTACATTTGGAAAGTAGGAGTGTCCATGCACCCGGAGTACCAGGGTTTCGGGCTTAAAAAAAGCCTGATCCATTCCAGGTAGACGGCCCTTTGATACCCAAAACTCAATCAACCCGCTCCCTGACACCCGATCACCCCGACAACTCGAGCGCGAGGGCTTTCATCAAATGCGATTGTCGTGTCCCATCGGCCCACATCAAACCTGCGGATTCACCCGTGCGCCGGCGCCTGCTTCGATCGCCGTCACCGGCACTGCTGCCACAGGTGCTTCCACCACCGGTACGGCTTCTTGTTCCTGCACCGCCTCGCCCGGCAGCTTCTTTAGCAGCGGCAGCAGTGCCATCCCCGGCAGCGCCACCGCCACCGTCAGCAGGAAAAACGGCACAAAGCCCATTGCCTCCACAAAGTACCCGGTAAACATCGCAGACAGCACGTTGCCTCCGGCCATCAGGCTGGTGAACAAGGCATACTGCATCGCGCTGTATTTCCGGTTGCACTGCGTCATGATGAACGCGATCAGCCCTGCCGCCACCATGCCCGCCGCCAGGTTTTCAAAGCTCACCACCACCGTCAGCACCACGAGGCTCTTGCCCGCATACGCCAGCCACACCCAGCCCAGGTTGGTCAGCGCCTGCAAACCGCCAAACACCCACAGCGACCGCCAGATGCCCGCCTTGGCCACCACAAATCCGCCCAGCAGAGCGCCCACCAGCGTAAGCCCCATGCCCAGCCATTCCCGGATGTTGGCGATATCCCCTTTGGCGAATCCCAGGCTCTTGGGCCCCATCAAAAGCGGCGTGGTCATCTGGTTGGCCATCGCGTCCGGCAGCTTAAACAGCACCGCAAACAGCAGCACCGCGATTGAAGTCACCAAAGTTCGCGATGCGAAGAAGTCGATCACCGGCTCCGTCACCGCTTCGCGCAGGGTCGTTGGCCCCACGGAGTCCGCTTTGGGGATCGGCGCCATGATCGTCGCGATCAGCCCCAGCGACATCACGCCCCCCATCAACATGTAGATCGCATTCCAGCTCATCCCCAATTGGCTCAGCCAAAGCGCCCCGCCGCCGGCGGCGAGCATCGCCATCCGATACCCGTTCACGAAAATCGCCGCGCCCGCGCCGCGCTCTTCCGGTTCGCAAACGTCCGTCCGATACGCATCCACCACGCAGTCCTGCGTCGCCGCGAAGCACGCCA
>CAZIWA010000113.1:4382-18400 GCA_964542875.1 uncultured Phycisphaeraceae bacterium | reverse complement strand
CTCAAAATCATGTATCATACCGAGATATTCCTGCTTGGTATACACTCGAAAAGTACACCACTTCAATCCATATATTCCCCTCCCGGAATCTCCGCCGCTGGAATTCCGGTTTGCTTGGATAAAAACTCGGCGATATCCCAACCAGAGGGCCCAATCTCATTCACATTGAAGTTTTTGAGCGTTTGCTGGACAAATAAATTGAGAAGTTCCATCCTCTTGTCATAGCCCAGCGCCTCCCACTTGGCATATCGAGGCTCTCGACTCCAATCATCAGCACTCATACGGCTTAGTGCCCATTGTCGCCAGCGTTCACGGCGCCCTTCGTCGCTCATCCAGAATCGATCCTCATCAGTAAGACTGGCCTGGTACGCGGCAGCTGCTTCCTCACCAGTAACAGCTTTCAAATCAGGCATACCTTCCAACACGGCAAATAACTGATCTGAGATATCAAATCGCAATTCTTCAAATTTCATTTTCCGCTCATCGAGATATTCCCGATGAATCAGCGAACTCTTAAATTCAAGCACATAATGCAACCACGTCTCATCTCCTGACAGCACAATTTCAAAACCCGGCACGTCAACAAGCCCTAAAGCTGGTATCTCGTCATGATCAAGCACTTCCCATTTCAAACTCTTCCATCCTGGAAAAAGCTGCTCGGAAACTCGGTTAGCCACCTCTCTTGCCGACAAAGAAGACTTCAAATATATGCTCGTATCAATAACATTCACAACTCCCTTTTCCTTAATATGCCTCCGCATCACCTTACCCATCCTTCCAAAAAGTCGGGACAAGCAAGCCAACCCACAAACATCGCTTTATTTCTTTTATTCATTATCTCCACCTAATTTTATCTCGAACAAACTTTGGTTTTTCATTATTCCTTACCCTCTCTTCCATTTCCGCGATCGTATATACCCGAAACGTAAATGCATCTTCCTTCATCCCCGCTGCCGTCAGTTTTTCCCGTAATTCCTTGTAAACCCTCTGCTGAATTTTTTTGATCTCGCCAAATTTTTCTCCGGCATCTCGCCACGGTAGTTTTCCATCCTTGCGAGGCTCAAAAAGGTCAGCAAGTTTATCTGAAACAATAAAACCGTCAACATCAAACCCGCCCTGGTAATATGGCATCCGATCTTTCACTTTCCCTGTTTCTTGATCCGTGCCAAGCTTATATCCACGGCCCATCGACCCATTGATGCCCAGTAGTGCAGTTGGATCACCAATAATTCGCCTGATCTCATCTGTCGCGCTGTCAACAATTCGACAAGTTTCTTGATTCAAACTTTGCCATTTCTCTAATTCACTCGGTTTTTTTAGAATATTTCTTACATTAGATTGTCGCCCCCATGCTCTGCCGCCGCCCGCGCCCCACGCCCCACCGGGGATCGTGAGACCGCCCCTGCCACTTTTTGCCCTCCAGGCACGTAGGCCAGTGCTTTTCCGGAAACACTCCGCCCGCCTTGCCCGCCTCTGGCAAACACCCAGGACGTTGCCGCGTTAATGCCGGCATGCAGCGCGACATAGTTAAATAGGTCTTTCCCTTCTAACCCTTGCGCTTTTCCGTTTTCATACGCATCCGCCGCGGCAGAGCCCGCCCCAATGCCGCTTGATAACAACTCGGCGGCCCCCGTCGATAACCCCGCACCAGACATAGCCGCCCACCCGCAATGTGGGGAAGTGTCGCACCTACCTGACAAACTCACAAGCCCAGTCGCACGTTGTGTCTTGTCGCACGTTGCGGCGGCAATCCATTCTGCCCAGATAGCGTCATCGGAACTTGCGGAGGAGATGCAACCATCCCCTTCGCCCCCCCATGTCAGCGTTGGCCTCATCGCGCACTGGCAACCGCAGGGGCTCCATCCATAAGCGTTCCTCCTTTCTTTCTTCCTCAAACATCCCCGGTGCGGAATACAGACTTTTTGTCTCTCCAACCGCACCCGAATCAGCCCCGTACGTACGAAACCTCGGCCCCCGGCATATACATGCCGGGGGCTGCAAACAAGTTCATTTTATTCATGACTTACCTAAGGTATTTTTGTGCTGTTCCCGGACCAAACATCGCATCAAAATCATCAGCGCTGCCAGGATTGGTTCTCAGTGTCTCGATGGCATTTGCAGTCGGCTTATATCGCCTTACATCTCCCCGATCCCCAGCCCCAATCGCCTTTGAAAAGTCAACTATCGCATCAGTCACCGGCGTATAACTCGGCGCATCTCTCCGCGAAGGCGGCACCTGCCCCGCCGCCATCACCCCTTGCCCAGGTTTTGCCGGCGCAGTCTCCGGCTGCCACCGATCCATCCGATCCTGCTCGCGGATCCGCATCTGTTGGTCAAACGCCGTGCCCGCATCCTGACGTCGCTGATCTTGCCTCTGCCCATAAGCCCCGCGGATTCGTGGATCCATCCGCGCATCCAGCGCCGCCTTCCTGCGAATGGCCATGTCCGCCACCTCTCCCGCCGGATCATTCCACGCCTTGGTGTTCTCGCGCTGTCGCTTTCGAAACGCATCCTCAGGCTCCGCCGCCTGCCCGCCCGGCATCTTCGGATTATTCGCCCGGTACAGATCGCCCAAAGCCAATGTCGCCCCCGCCCGCTTATCAAGCGGCTCCGGCGCACTCTGCTGTTCCGGCAAATCATCATCCAGGCTCACCCGCCGCTTGGCCTTGCGAAACCCATCCCCAAACCCGCTCACACCACTGATCTGACTCATCACATCCCCCTATTCAGGAAACAACAAAACCAGTCCCGCACACGCGGAACAAAATTTCAAAAACACTCCGCAACAGAAGCGCCGGCACCTTGCCGGCTCTTGCGCGCGCCAACAAAAAACCAGCCCCCCACCTCCCACCAAAAACCGCGTTAGCCCGACGCGCCAGCGAGGGTATTCGGGCGACAAGCCCGACCTCCCGCTCCCCCCATACCCCCTCATTTACCACCCACCAAAATAACCAGCAACAACCCCATCCCCTTTCCTCCCTAGCTTTCAGACGCTATCGTGACCATGTCCCAAACCCCAGAGCCCTATATGAAACCACTCATTCTCACCGCGCTCCTTCTCGCCCTCGCCACCCCAGCCTTCGCCGAGGAACCCGCGACCCAACCCAGCAAAGCCGACGAATCCCCCGCCTCTCAACCCGCGGAAAAGCCCAAGCCCCGGCACAACGACGCGCCACCCCGCAAAAACGTCCCCATCATCATCAAGGAAGCCAAGGACGTCTGGAAACTCCTCCCCGAAGACCTCCGCCCAGGCAAAGACGGCAAAGTCTCTGACGAACTCGCCGAAAAAATCAAAACCTGGGCGAAGGAGAACAAAGGAAAGTTCGACGGAATAATCCAATTTACATCAACCAAAAGCACCATGGTTTCGAGCAAGACACACGACACTGAATACACACTGGATTTGAAGGGAAACGACGTTGAAGTCGCCCTAAAAGCTGAACTTGTGATGCGTGATGTGCAGAAATCATCTCCTAAAATCAGCGACCGAGAAACCTTAGCCCTCACTATTAAGGGCCGCATCAGCGAACTCAAAGTAGCCAACCCCAAAGACATTTTAAAACTCACAATTCAGATCAAAGACCCCGAAATTATCTCTCAACGAGCGGTATCAAAAAACTAATCTTCAACGGGAAATGCATTTAGAAATGGTGCACGATCGGCGATAAATGAGTACCAATTATTTCCCAAAGGCGGTGCCGCGCCTACTCCTTCAGGATATTCCCAACCTCCAGTTGCATCACTCCAAGTCGGTGGCAGTTCTACAGCCCAAAGGGATCGCTTGTAAACAAGGGTGTATTCAACGCGATATTTCACCGCATTATCTATCACAATTGGTTCACACCAAAATCGCTGGAATTGCAAAGTACCAGCTGGGCGATCTTTCCCCACCAAATTTAGAGTGTCAGAATTAAGAAGGCCAATCAAATCGACGACATCATGGCTTGGATCTGAGCTTAGAAGACCAGGAACCCGAATTAATTGAATTGGGACCTGAAAATATAAAGGTTGTGGAGGCCGAGATCTGTCTTTATTCCACGTACTATTTTCAATTTTTTCGCTGTGATTTAGTTGCCCAATAGGTCTTCCAAGATTATCAAAAGCATCTAATCCAATGAATACACTTCGATGCCACGTCTTAAATGTCACAAAACCACTATCACTCCGCACCATCTCCGCAGGTGGCCGCCCCGAATTAATCCCCACCCTCCCGTTGTAATACAACGTCACCCGCACAATATTCGGCGCCACCCGGCTCGCCCGGCATCCCTTCAGTGACAGCGCCCCATTGTGCGGATGCACCGGCCCCGCCGCACTATACGCCGCATCCGCCGCGGCCTTGAGCCCCACTTCACTCCCGCCATCAGAGTAAAAATACCCCACCCGTGTCGCCGTCGTGTTCCGCGCATCCGTCACGCCGATCGCGTATGAATTGCCGGAATCCTCCGCATGATCCGCCTTGTACGTATAAGTCTCTGCCATGTCTTAACCCAGAAACGGGCCCCCAGTTTGTTGCCGTAAATCTTCACGCAAATCCTTCAAAATCCGCACCACCTCACGCACCAGGCTGGTCAGATCCTCACCATCCCCGCCGCCCTCGGAGTTCTCCCCCGAAGCCACCCGCGCCTTTTCCGCCGCCGCCAGCGCCGAGCGAGGCGGGCCATTCACATCCATCGCCAACTTCGGCTCATCACCCTCCCCCTTCTTCCCCTGCTTCTTGGCCTTGGGCTTCTCCTGCGCCTTCTCCGCCCCCTTTTCCTGCGCAGGCGGCTTCACCTCATTCACCACCCCCTGCACCGCCTCCACCGGCTCTATCTCGCCCACCTCTCCGCCGCCGTCCCCCGGTTCCTCCACCGGCTCCACGCTAGGCGGCGTCGCCCCCTCCGGCTCCTTCACGCTCTCCACTTTGCCGCCCTTTTTCTCCTGCGTCATCCCCGCCCCCTTTCATTTATTCTTCATCTTCATCTGCTTCAAACACCACCGGCCCCGTAAACACACCCGCGAAATTCACCGGCACGCCCGCGCCATCCGAATAGTTCAGTTGCATCGCGATCTGATTCAAAATCACCTGCCCCGTCACCACCTGGCCATTGTCCAAGCGCAGCTCCGCCGCAATCGCCCCATCCCCAAACGGCGTGTTCTCATCCACATCAGGCGGCGCCGAAAACCGAAACGGCGTCCCAATGCTCACCGGCCCGCCTTCCCGGAAACTAAACCCCGCCTGCACGCTCTCAAACACCGCCGCGCCCGTAATCTGCGTCGAAAGCCCCAGTGGCAGCGTCAACGTCGACACCTCCGGCGAACTCCCGCTCAGCGGTGTCTCGTCCGTCTGCAGATAGCCCTGCAGATTCCCGTAATACATCGACTGTCCCGGCACAAAGTACCGCGTCCCCGCCGCGTCTCCCGCGCCCGTCACATCCGTCAGGCTCTTAAGCCGCTTCACCAGTGTCGCCCGGCTCACCCGCGCCGTCTTGCCTCCCACCACCGCACCGCCGCTGAGCACCGCGAAGTTGTCTTCAAACTTGTACCACCCGCTGCCCGAAAGCGCGTACACATAGTGCGCCGACGCCTTAAACCGCGTCCCCGTATCGCCCGATCCCGTCGTATCAAACAACGAAAACCGCTGCGAAAACGTCCCCTTAGAAATCTTCACCCCCAGCACCTCACCCAGCGACCCATTCACGATATTCGCAAACACAGGCGAATCCTCAGCCATCTCAAACCCCCTTAAAAAGCCGACAAAAAACCGCCACCCAACACCCGTTGGATGAACCGCTCCACGCAAACTCAAATAAACATCAAACACTCACGCGGGTCGGATTAGACTCCTTCGTCGTAATCCGGCATCCCGTCGTGCACCCACCCATCAATCCGGGCCTTTCAGAGCCCACTCCCCCGTGCTCAATTCTTCTGCTTCGGCCCTCTCCTGGGCGGCTCTTCCACCAGGTCCGCCCGCGTCAGCCCCAGCATCGCAAGCGCCCGGTCCAGGTCCGCCGCCATATCCTTGGTCCGCTCATTCAGAAAGATCACCACGCCTTCAGGTTCCACTGCGGATTCGATCAAACCCACCTGAAAACCGCTGTCGTCTTCCACCAGGCAAACCATGATCGGGGCCGGCTCCGCATCGTCATCACGTTCAAACCGAATCCGATACCGCGCTTCCATGTCTTCATGTGAAATCCGCGTCTGACCCGCCTGAACACCCATTCCAACCTTCGCCTTCGATGCATGCACTGCCTTCACGGTCCGCTCCTTGTGTAGTCCCACATCTTACCCCTCATCCCGCGCGCTTACTCACGCCCCGCATCATGCACCCCCATCCATTCACGAAACCCCATGTTTTCCTGAATGGAATTTATAAATGACCAATCACACTTTATAAATTCCTCTCTCTCTCTCTCTCTCACGCTTCCGCCACAAACGGCTTCACAAACACCTGTGACGCATAACACGCCCGTTTGATGCTCGGCAGATCATCCCGCAGAAATTGCAGCCAGCCCGTCGTCGCCCGTGCGTCGGGAGAGTTGGCCGCCACCAGCCCCGCAGCCCCGTTCCTCAAAATCGGAATCAAAAACTCCCGCGGCACATTGATCACCGTCGACCCGGCCCCCAGGTTCACGCAACTCGCCCAGGCCTTCACGCTCATGTTGTACGTCCCATCGGGCGATGCGAAAAAGCTCACCTCCGACGGCACACGGCTAGAGTACCGCGTCGGTTCTCCGCTCTGCACGCCCATCGCCTGCCTTCGCGCCAGTTCCCGCCAATCCATCGCCGTCAGCGACCGATATCCGATCCACGCCCCCAGCACCCGCGCCGCCGGCCCGTCTTCCACCACCGATTCCAGGCTGTAGACATCCTGTCCCGGCTCGGTTTGAAAGCCGTACACCCGCATATTGCAGTGCGTTTCCCGCAGCGCATGGTTCACCGCCTGTTCGATCGCATCTTTCACGCGGTCCTCCGAATGATCCCGCGTCACCAGCGACCGATTCACCATCTCCACCGCCTCGCTCACCGTCACCGAATAGTCGCTCACCGGCGTCGCCAGCGTCGTCGTAAACGTAATCGCCATTTCAAAAATCCTCCAAATAATTCTCAAAAACCTTCAATTCCCCCGCGCTCACTCGGCCACAAACGCCTCGCCCATGATCGGGTTCATCCCCACCCGCACCGCCCACAGGTAGTACGTTTCCCCTTCTTCCAGCATGAACTGCACTTCCCCCTCCACATCCGTCCGGCCCCGTGCCACCACCGGCGTGGCAGCCCCTTCCACGCTCGTGATCCACACCTCCGCGTCCGCGATCGCTGCGCCCCCGTCGGGCTCCCGCACCACCAGCGTCACCGGGTGCGTTCCCGGCCCCGTCAGCACATCGTCCAGCGCCTGCATGCTGTCATCGATCTCTTCCAATTTCTCCATCACGTCCGACAGGCCTTGAGGCACATCCATCCCGCCCCAGTTATCGGCGTGAATGTCGAATTTCTCCGTCCCCGCCGCGGTCACTTCCACGCCATGCCCATCGGTCGTCGCGATGTCGATCCCATGCCCGGATGTCCCGCCTCCGCGCACTCGTATCCCCGGCCCGGTGCTTCCGCCCTGCGCCCGGATGCCCGCCCCTGTGCCGGACCCCACCGCATTGATCGCCGCCATGTTCGTCCCCCCTGAGGCGACCGCCATGCCCACGCCCAGCGATGAAACAATGTTCAGGCCCGTGCCGGACGTCGTCGTCACCACCATCCCCGGCCCCGAGGTCGCTCCCCCCACGATCGCCAGCCCTGTTCCCGTCGGCCCTCCTTGGATGATCACGCCCGTCCCGCCCGCGCCGCCTTGGATGTTCACCGCCGCCTGCGATCCATGCCCCACGGACACCGTCGTCCCTGTCGAGTTCCCGTTGTTCACCAGCCGCAGCGCCGATCCCGTCCCCGCCGTTGCCGGCAATTGCGCAAGCTCCACCACATTTTGGTTGGGCGTCAGATTCGCCACATACACCGCGCCTGCGCTCCCCGCATGGTTGATGAACACCGAATGCTCGGACCCATTCACCACCACCGCGTTGCCGGAGCTGTTTACGATATTCAACTGCTTCAGGTTCAGCGCCGCCGAAGCCAGCGCCGTCCCGTCGATCTGCGTCAGGTTCGCCGCCTGCGCCTCTGCGGTGTCTTTGGGGTACACCGTCAGGCTCGTCAGCACCGCGCCCGTTGCCGTCGCCAGCACCATCACGCTTTCCGCATTGGTTTCCGCCTGGGTAAACGCGTACCGGTACTGTCCGTTCCCCAGTTCCGTCACCGTTCCGCCACCCGTGGTCTGGCTGCCGGCATCCTTGGTCACCCGCACCACCGGGCTCGCGCCCACCACTGCGGTTCCATCGCTTACCGACACCAGGCCAAACGCCACGCACTGTCCCGACCGATTCTTGTAGATCATTCCCCGCCCCCTGTCACTTGATTGATGTTCCCGGCCCACGCCGCGTTGAATCCCGTCACTTCCCCGCCTTGATAGGGCCCCACGGCCCACGGCTCGCTCCGTGCATTCCCCAGCGCATCCGCGCTGAATTCGGAGCTCAAATCCATTCCCGCGCCGATGAAATCACTCGTCCCCGGCGTCCGCCAGTCCTCCCCGTAATTCACCACCTGCCCCGTCGTGGAAATCCCCGTCACGCAATCCGTATTCGTATAGCTTCCGATCGACCCATCCGACGAAAAGCAGTTGTAAAGCTTGAACGTCGTCGGAAAATAAGTGTGGCTGAAGCACACCCCCGACCCCGTCGTCATCACGTAACAGTTCCGCATGATCATGTCGTTGAAGCTCACCGCCACATTGCGTATTCCCCCGCCGCCCGACCAGTTGTTCCCGCAGTCGATCACCCCGCAATTGTCGATCTGCGTATACGCCTCGTGCTGCAGCGCGTAGATTCCATACCGCCCGCAGTTGTACACCATGCAGTTGCGGATACGCGCCGTCCGGCTCGCGCTCCTGGAGTAAGACGTGATTCCGATGACGGTGTTCTCCTCCCCCTCGCCGATGATCAGCAGATCCTCCAGCAGCGTCGCCCCGTTGTTGCTCGCCCCATACCAGTTCGTGCACAGGATCTGCCCCCCGCCGCTCCCCCCGTCGATCGGCCCGGCTTTGATCTGCAATCCCGCCACCTGCATGTAGTCCACCTGAATCGCCACCGCAAACATCGGCCCCGCCATGTCCGCCACATACACATGCGCCTTGGCGGCATTCCATTTCAACCCGTGCTGGTGCCCGCTGGCCACATAGATCCGCGGGTAGTGCGTCGCATCAGGCGAAAACACCGTCCCATCCGTCGCATCAAGCGGCCCCAGGTTCCCCCCATAGCACTCCGCCCATTGGTCCGCGTTCGTCTGCGTCTTGGCCCAGTCCCACCAGTCCTGCAGGCTCGTAAAGTCTCCCCCGCCCCCGGGCTTCACTGTCTTCACCGTCGGCATTCATCCCCCTTTTCGGTTAACTAACACTCACTTGCCCCAGAATCCTGCCCGCCCGGTTCCCCAGGCGGGCAGCCTTTGCTTAATCGTTATGCACCTTCGACACCGCCAGCCCGCGCACCGTCACGCTCTTGGGCGCCGCCGCGCCCGCCTGCACGCCCAGGCTCGGCCGCAGATCCACGTTCTCCGTCAGCGCCGCACTCGTATGCAGCAGCTCGCCGTTCACGTAAAACCGCGCCCGCCCCTCCCGGTCCAGCGCCACACACAGCTCATACGCCGTCGAAGCGGTCACCGCCTCCTCACCCAGCGCCGCCACCGTCTCATCCACGCCGCTCCGGGACACCACCGCCTGCCACTTGCCCTCCGCCTCCGCGGCGTTGTACCGGAAGTACGCCTGGTCGTTGTCCGTCGCCTGCACGCCCGTATCCGTCAGCTTCAGGCCCGCCCACACCGTCACATCCGCCACCGATGCGCCGGTCTTGAGCACCACCAGAAAAGCCGACTGGTCCACCGTGTTGAACTTCGCCGCCGCCACCGCGGTCTGGTTGGTGTCCTGCTGCGCGCGCAGGATCACCTGGTCGCCCGATGCGCCCGCGGTCGTCAGCGTCATCCCGCCGCCGTCGGAAAAGATTGCACTCGTGTCCACTGCGTTGGTCCCCGCAATCTCCCAGTCCCGATTGGCCCGAAACCTCAGCGCCATCTGCGGCAGGGTCGGGTTGTCCGCAGTCGGAACCACCGACGCATTCAAAATCGGCAGTTGCCGGAAGTCCTCGTGATACACCGTCCGTTCAAACCGCTCCACCGGCACCGCAAAATAAGCGTTCAAATTGCCATTGGTCTTCATTCATTCACCTTTCTTTGCTTTCATCCGGCCCCACGCGAGGCCGAACCGATTCTTCCTCCCTCTCCCCTGGGAGAGGGCTCACGGTGAGGGCCGCCCACGCACGCCCTCATCCCCCCGACTCATCACTCAGGACACGCCTCACCCCTGCACCGTCCACGTGCCCACCGCGCCCACCGCGTACCAGTCACCCGCGCCGTTGGCCACCAGCGTCACGCTTTCGCCCTCGTCATCCGCGCTGATGTACTTCGCATCCGCCTGCTTGGCGCCGTTGATGTACACGCCGCCCGCCGCGCCCGGGTTCACCCGCAGTTCCTGCGCCGTCGCCACCACGAAGGTGAACGCGTCCCCCGCCTGCGCATTCTGAGGCAGCGTTTTCGTCACCGTCCCCGCCGCCCCCAGATTCGTCACCAGCGCACCTGTATCCCCGCGCAATAGCGTCTCATCGGACACCACATTGCGCACCACATACCGCTTGCCCGAAGCGTACCGCTTCAGGATGTTAAGCACATGCTTTCTCATACCTCTCCTTGTTCAAATGCAATCGACTCTTCCCCCATCCACATCAGCCATTCACCGTCAGCCCGGTGATCCGCGCGTTGTCCCACGGCCGACGGCAGGTCAGCCGCGCCATCAGTTCCATGTTCGTGAACCGGTAGTACTCGCCGCCTTCCTGCGCGCGCCATTTCTTGGTCCATTCGCTAAACGACGGGATCTTGAAGTTCAGGTCATGGTGAACCTCAAACAGCCAGGTATCCAGGTTGTAGCACTCCATTTCGCCTTCGGTCACATCCTCATCGGAGATGAAGTAGTACTTGTCGTACTGGATGATCGGGTTCTCAAACCCGCCCATCCCCTTGCCCGGAATGCCGCTGTGGAAGATCTGCCCCACGCCGTCGATCTGGTCGGCCAGGTCCAGCCACAGTTCCGGCGTGGTGACAAACAGTGTCGCGCCCTTGCCCATCTTCGACCGCCGCGCCAGGCCGTTGAAGTTCGCATTGCCCACATTCAGGACCCGTGCGATCTTCAGGTCCACGCCCGTGTTGCCCGTGCCCAGCACCTGCTCCGCCGTCAGTTGCACGGGGTTAAGCCAGGTGTCCACCGACCGGTCGCGCCGGTACGCGTGGTTGTTCTTCGTCAGCGCGTGCCGGGTGCCGATGAATTCCGGCCAAAGCTCACGCTCCTGTTCCACCGCGCTGGGCGAGCCATAGCGCAGGCCGGTGTTGATCCGCTTGAGCATCGCGTTCACCGTCTGGCTCACCGATTCTTCAACCAGTTTGCCCAGCTTCACCTTGGAGTTGCCCGCCATCAAAAGCGAGTGCTCCCGGATCTTCATCGGCTCCATGTAGTGCGTCCACCGCGTCGCCGCGGTCTTCACGCGATCCTCCGCAAAGCCCGATGCGGTCGGCGTTATGCCGCCCTTCTCCACCGTGCCGCCGTCATCGGGTTCCTCCACCTGAAACCGGAACTGGTGCTCCTTGTCGCCCGCCACATCTTTCCGCTCGGCTCGGCCCATGCCGCCGGAGCCCAGCACCACCGATGTCGAAGGCGCGCCCAGTTTGCCCAGGTTTTCCGCGCTCTGGCCGGCCAGGAAGTACAACATCTGGTTGGTCTGGATAAACGACGATTGCAGCTCGTCATCCACGTTTTCAAGCACATAACTGTCAATAAACGACCGCAAGCCATTTTCGTTGGCCATCTAAATCACCTTTTCAAAAAAAAGAATCTCTCAAATCCCCCTCTCCCCCTTGGGAGAGGGCTCACGGTGAAGGCCGCCCACGCATGCCCTCACTGCCACAACCCAGCACTCCGATCCCCCGGTACCTTTCAAGCTCTAAAATCCACTCTCCAGCCGCGCCAGGCGGCTACACCCTCCCTTCCAGGCTCACCCGCCTTTTGCCCGCAAAACCCACCGGCCCGTTGTGCGCCCCCGGCTTGCGGATACGCCCCGGGTCCTTGGCCCGCTGCTTCACCGGCTCGGGGTAGCGCTGCTGGACTTCATTCCACGCCATCAGTTGCACCCGTCGATACGCGTGCGGGTCCTGCACGCCCTCGTACGCCGCCATCAGCGCTTCGTAGTCCTCCAGCATCCGCTCCACCTCGCCGGCGTCCCGCCCCGTCTCATGAGCGAATCCCTGCGCAAAAGCCGTCACCCGGTCCCGGTGCGCCGCTTCTGCCTGAGCTTCGGCCTCCGCCTCCGCTGCGGCCCGCACCACCGCCTCACCCAATTCCCGAAGCTGCTCGGGTTCCAGCGTCGCCAGCCGTTCCGCACTCACGCCCGTCACGCCCGCCAGCCACTCCAGATCCACGCCTTGCGCATCTTCCTCCCGGCCCTCCGCCGCGGTTTCCGGAGCCACCGCTTCATTCGCTTCCCCTTCCTCAGCCGGCGCTTGCTCACCCTCCAAACCCGGCTCATCCAGCTCCGCCTCCACCACCTCATCCCCACCCGCACCATCGATCACTTCATCGCCGCTCATTCAAACCCCCAAATAGTTCCACTTCACACAACACCCTAAAACCCACAAAACCCATCGTTTCAGGCCTCAAATTTTAAAATTTAAAATTATAAATTCCTTTAGCCCGCTTCCCCCTTGGCTTCCATCCGCCGCTGCCGCTCCAGCGCCACGTTCACGCCCATCTGCTCCTGCGCCGTCTCCAGCGAGATCGCGCCCGCCTGCAGCCGCCGGATCGCCTGCTCTTCATCCATCCGTTTATTGGCGCCCTTCCCGCTGGCGATCTCCACGCTCACATCAAACTCCATCGTCGCCACCGTCTCCCGCAGGTATCCCAGCAGCCCTGCGGGATAGCTCTGAAAGTGCCTCTGCACCATCTCTTCGGGCATGAACTTCACCGTCATGTCCAGGATCAGCCTCGCCACCCGGGACAGCGCCTGTTCCGCATACTCGCTCTTAAGCGCCAGCGGCCCGCGCGCATTGCTCGTCAAGCTGTCGATCGCCGCGCCCGATGTCCCCGACGGCGCACGCCCCTGCAGCACGCCCACGTTCCCGCCGATCTCATCCACCAGCCGCAGAAACATGTCCACCAGGCGGATAAACGTCTCGTTCACCGGCGCCGGCTCCACCGCAAACCCCAGCCGCCCGCGCGACCCGAAATAACGCTCCCAGTTCACCCCATCGATCGGAATGATGTTGTTGGGCGAACTGTGAGGCGAAATCCCCGCCGCCTCCAACTCCTCAATCAACTCCCTGGGCATGTACTCCTGCGGATAAGCCCCCGCCCGGATCAAATTCGAAATTGCACTCAAAATCCGGTTCGCCAACTGCTGCACATCCTCCAGCCGCGCCGGCTCACCCAGCCCGTAAGCGCTATAGAGAATCGGAATATTCACCGTCATCGCCATCGGAATATCCCAATACGGACACTCCCTCTGGCTGATCACCCGCTGAATCTCCACCAGCACCTGCGTTTCCTTCACCCACTGCCTCCGCCCAGCATCGGCCTCCTCTTCCAACCCTCTCTCCCTCAGGGGGAGGGCCGGGGTGAGGGCGTCTTCCTCTTCGTGGGTAGCGGTGTTCCCCTCCGCATTCTCCTCTTTATCGGCCTCCATCTCCCCACCTTCCATCCGCTCCCACACCGTCCGCACCACCAGCATCTTGCGTTCAAAATGCGTCTGGCTGTAAGGCGCCCCCAGCCGCGCCTCGCCCGTCTGCCGCAGCGCGCCCGTCTGCCGCAGCGCGCCCGTCTGCGAAGCCTGTTCGATCAATTCCTCAAA
>CAZIWA010000113.1:0-4282 GCA_964542875.1 uncultured Phycisphaeraceae bacterium | reverse complement strand
CGCCCGTCTGCCGCAGCGCGCCCGTCTGCGAAGCCTGTTCGATCAATTCCTCAAACTCCGGCCACTGCGCCCGCGCCTGTTCAAGCGGCATCACCTGGTCGAAAATCACATACCGCGCATCCTCGATCCTTCGTGCCGTCGGGTCGATCCACACATTCTTGATATGCGGGTTGGACAGCACCACATTGCTCCGCGCGCCATCCCATTCACACAAGATCGGCGCGCTCCCAAGCCCGTTTTTAAGCACTGAATTCTCCACCCACACCGCGTCGCCGCAGGCGCGCCGCCATTGCAGGTCATACAAGTCCTGCGCAAACCGGGAGAGCATCTTGTCGTTCACCAGGTCAAAGTCATCCGCGCTCAGCACCGGCTCCACATCCGCCTGCCCCGACAGCACCTCGTACTGCTCCAGCGTCACCGGCTCCAGGCACGCCAGTTGCCGGGCGTTGATGCCCAGGTCCGCCCCCGCCCCCGCCCGCATCCTGCGTGCCAGCCGTCGCGCCCCGCGCGGTTTTAGAAACACCGCCCGCGGCTCATCGGTCGTCTCCATCGGCGTAAACCTCACCCGAGGCGAATGCTCCACCTCCGCCGCCGAATGCGTCACCACCACGCCCATCACCTTGTTCACCGTCTCATGCCGAAACCCTTCCCGCGGATCATGGTCCCACTGGTCCCCCACATACCGCCGCCCGCCCTGGTCCCACAAATCCACCAGCGACATCCCATTCACCAGCGGCCGCGTCACGCCCTGATGCGCCTCACGCACCAAAAGCTCCACCCGCCCCGCCTCCTGCACCTGCCAACCTTCACTAAACCCCATCACCCACCCACCCTTCAAATGAATTCCTTCAACTCGTTCCCTGGTACCGCGACATTTTTAAAATGTGGGTGCCTGGGGGCTGGTTTCTGAACCTGCCCCGGAATCCCACCTTTATGAATGAGGTGCGGTACTAGACCCCAGACCCGAGACCCCAGACCCTTCTTCATCCCCTCACACCTTCATCCGTTTCGACTCATCCTTCGCCTTCCCCTCCTCCCGCGCCATCCGCTCGCTCTCGCCGCGAACCACGCGTCCCGCCGCCCGCCCGATCTCATCCAGCATCCCGATCGGCCGCCCGCCCCGCGCACCCACCTGGTACCCCACCAGCAGACAAAACACCGTCCAAGGCGCCCCGCACACAATCACCACCACCGTCATCGCTTCAACCATAAATCACCTCTCCGTTAAAAAACCACCCTTGAAACCAAACATGCCCTCACGCAGGTCGGATGAGACGTCTTCGTCGCAATCCGACATCCCGTTTCACAACCGCCAATCAACCAGTGAACAACCTTCTTCTCCGAAAAACATCTGACATCCAACTTCATACATCTCACATTCTCTCTGCCCAGACCCCAGGCCCCAGACCCTTCCTTACACTCAATCCACTCCCCGATAACTCTTCCCGCCCCCAGCGGCCGCCCCGCGCTGGCTCTCCACATACGCCGTCGCGTACCGCATCGCATCCATCCCATGATTCGCAAAATCCATCGGCTCTTCCCGGTAGTTGCGTTTCTCTTTTCCCGACGCAAACACATACGACTCAAACTCATCCACCGTCTGGCTCGGCAGCTTCGCTTCCACCAGGCTCATGTCCCGTGCCAGCAGCCCGTCGCGCACAAACGAAATCCCCGGCATCCATTTCTCTTTGTCTTCCCCGGCCCGCATCGCCAGCCGGTCATACACCCGCCCGATGCCTGCGCGCACGTTGTTGTCCGCCGCCACCGCGTTCATGCCCGCGCGTCGCAAAAGCTCGATGCTCGCCGGTTGCGAGGGATCGCACACATACGCCCGCGGGTTGTACATCCGTTTGAATTCCGCCGCCCGTGCCACCCACCATTCGCTCACGGTTTTGCCGGTGTGGTAGTGCTCGCACAGCCGCACCATGTTGCCGTCGCCCAGCACGCCCCACACCTGCATCACGCCGGCGTCCCGGTATCCCCAGTCCACGCCCACCACGGCCCATCGCACCATCCCCGGCAAAATCGCCTTGCCGTCGATGACGTGTACTTTCGCATCAAACACGTCATAGACCATCCCTTCGCTCGCCGCCCACACGCCATCGCGCAGTCTCATTCGCCGTACTCCTGAAAGCGCATCCAGCCTCATCAAATAAGCCTCGGAAACCGCGGGATTATCCAAATGCCGCGACCTCAACCGCACCATCTTCCCCATCGCATCAACCGCCTTCTCCTTTCCCGTCTCCCCCTTGGAAATGGCCGAGGTGACGGCCGCCGCCGCATTCCCTGCCCCCGGCAAATCTCCACTCTTCTCGTTTTTCACGCTCTCCCCCGCCCGCCGATTCAACCAATGCCCCGGCGCTTCCGGATTGCAATCCGCGATCGCCTGTTGATACGGCATCACATGGTTCCGCAGCCGCGTCGTCAGCCGTTCCCAGTCATCCTCGGTCAGTTCCGTCGCTTCAAACGCGGCGATCACATCAAACTCCGTCGACATGATCCTTGCCGCGTTATCCATCCCGCCCACCACCAGGTGTGATCCATTCCCGTACGTATAGCTCTGCCTCAGTTTGCGCGAGCCTCCCCGGCGTTTGATCGGATCACCCTCGGCCAGCACTTTCTCTTCGAACGTCACCAGCACTGATTCCGTCATGGACGCGCGCGTTTTCCGGACGATCAATCCCCGGGCCCCGGGGTATTTGAGCATGCACAGGTGTACTTTCTCCAGCACTGCCCGTGTCTTTCCTGTCCCCGCGGGGCCCTCCACCAGCACCTCACCCGCACGGCAGTAGAACAACTCGCGCGCCGCACCCCGCGGCTCGTAGACGGGAGCGTCCTCTTCCAATGCCAAATGAGTCATGCCAAATCTCCATTCCCAAAAAAAGTTTGTTTCCCAACTCTGTCTCTCATCCCCCTGAACTCAATCCTCTTAATCCCAGTCAAAAATTCCGCCTCCCTCCGCCCCCGCCCCCTCACACCTTCTCCACCTCCACGCCCCGATACAGCTTCACCGCCGGCCCAGCCTCAGACACCTCCGCCAATCGGTCCCGATACACCCCCGGCTTCAGCGCCCGCAGCCGGAACATCAACAACTGATCGCTGTACTCCATCTCCACAAGCGGCTTTCCCGTCGACGGGTCCATGATCGGTTTCCCCTGGTAAAACCGCATTCGTGGCACACCTCGAAACCCCCGCCGGTCCGCTTCCTGTTCCAGCCGTTCTGCAAACGCCTCGCGCACCTCGGCGAAAGCCCGTGCAAACCCCGCATCCTTTTTGAGCCATTTCCGCACGCTCCCGTCCGCCGTCCCCGCCTGTCGCGCCGCCCGATAAAACGTCCCGCACGCCAGATACCTCTTTAAAAATGCCCCTTGAACCTTCACCCGTTCCGCTTTGCTCATCCGTTTCCAAGCCACACGATCCCCCTAAAAAAAATCTCCCGCCCCCTCACCCCAACTCCACACTTCTCACTTCCCCCTCCCCCTCACCATCTCCAGCCTCTGCCGCGCCTGCATCGTCAGTGAAATCTCGCCCCGCTGGGCCTGTTCCAGCAGCACCTCTGCATCCTCGCTGGACGCCTTCACGCACGCCGTCAGCCGTCGCATCTCCCCCGACTGCTCTTCGCGCTTTCCGCAACCCATCAACCCCACCGCCAACACCACAAAAATCAAAACCCGCATGGAAACCCCCTTAAAAAAGCCTTATTTCATTTCCGCCGCGCGCTTGGCCTTCAAAAACGCCGCCTCATACGCCGCATCCGTCACCCGCCGCGCCGTGATCGACTTATCATGCGCTGCACTCAATTCCCCCGCCGCCGCCGCCTCCGCATCGAACTTCGCCGCCGCCCGCGTCCCCGTCGGTATCAGCCCGCCGATCAACGAAAACACAGGCCGCGCCAGCGCACCCACATTCAAATAAACACACGCCCCAAAAGCCCCCAGCACACCCAACACCACCAGCCCCCACTTCACCACCGGATACCAAAGCGGCGTTACATCCCTCACCCCCGGCACCGCCCGTATCACCGCCCCCGCCGCATCATGAATCTCCACCGCCTTCGCATCCGCCGCATCCAAATGCACCTGCGCCGCCGGCCCCACCTCCCCCGTCCCGCTCGCCGCCTTCAAATCCTCCCGGATCCCCGCCGCACGCCCCTGCACCTCCTGCGCCGCATCCGAAATCTCCCGCACCGCCGAACACCCGCCCACAATCGCCGCCACCAAAAACAATGCCACAACACCCCCCCGCATAACCCCCCCCTCTGTTAAAAAAAACAACCCCGAAC
>CAZIWA010000112.1:0-18495 GCA_964542875.1 uncultured Phycisphaeraceae bacterium | reverse complement strand
GAAGGCCGCAAGAACCCGATAAAGCTGCCCGGCGGCTGGTGATCCTATAGGGTGGTGCCGAGTCTTCGAGGCCCACCATAACGGGCACGCACAGGCCACCAATCCATCAAAAACACAAGAAGCCATGAACCCGTAAAGCGTTTCATGGCTTCTTGTATTTTTGGGTTGCGCTATGGTGGGCCTCGAAGACTCGGCGCCGCCCTACAAGATTACCGCTGAAGCGCCCCGATGATCTCATTGATCGACTTGCACCCATTCTTCTGCAGGTACGCCTCCACACCCTGAATCACCTTCACCG
Source organism: uncultured Phycisphaeraceae bacterium (assembly GCA_964542875.1). Taxonomy (GTDB): domain Bacteria; phylum Planctomycetota; class Phycisphaerae; order Phycisphaerales; family Phycisphaeraceae; genus CAZGOM01. The sequence continues at coordinate 18,197 of CAZIWA010000112.1, read as the reverse complement.
GCGTTGCAGGGTCCACAAACAAGGCCGTGCCTACGGCCAAACCCGTCGCGCCGGCGAGCAGGAATTCCACCGCGTCCTGCCAGTATTGAATCCCGCCCATGCCGATGATCGGGATGCCTGCGGGCTTGGCCACCTTCGTATAAACCTGGCTCACCAGGAACACCGCCAGCGGGCGCACTGCGGGGCCTGAAAGCCCGCCCGTGCCGTTGGCCAGGCGTGGCTTTTTCTTGTTGATGTCAATCACCATGGCGGTGTAGGTGTTGATCATGCTCAGCGCGTCGGCGCCGCCTTCCACTGCGGCTTCTGCGGTCTTGGTGATGTCGCCGACGTTGGGCGAAAGCTTGACGATCAGTTTCACCCGCGGGTCGATGGCCTGTTTCACTTCCCTGATCAACGGACGAAGCATTTCAGGCGAGGTGCCGAATGTCAGCCCGTCTTTCACGTTAGGGCAGGAGACATTGAGCTCAATCGCGTCCACATCGGCATCCCGGGAGATGGCAGCGGACGTGGAAACATAGTCTTCCGTGCTGTAGCCCGCGACGTTCACGATCACACGGGGGCCTGCGGCGCGCAGTTTGCGCAGCGGCGGCATCTTGTCCTTCAAGAAGGCGTCCAGTCCCACATTGGCCAGGCCGATGGCATTCAGCATGCCCGCGCGCGTTTCCACGATCCGGTACGCCTCGTTGCCCTTCCTGGCCTGCGCCGTCACGCTCTTGGTCACGAATGCGCCAAGCCGGTCCATCGGGAGAAAGTCGCCGTATTCATAGCCATACCCGCAGGTGCCGGAGGCCGTCATCATCGGGTTTTTAAGCTTCAAGCCCGCAATGTTGACCGAAAGGTCTACAGCCGTAACGCGTGACTGGGGGAAGGAAATGAACTTGCTCATGTTCGTCATCGTGGGGCTCTCGCTTTTGTGGCTCTTTATTCTACACGGACGCGATATCCCTCACCCGGCTAAAATGTAAGCCTTATGGCCCCACTGCCCTACTTTTTTGATCAGACGCCCGACACCCTCAAAGACCTCTTTGAGTCCTGGGGCATGCCCGGCTATCGCGCCAAGCAAGTCATTGAATGGGTTTACCAGAAGCAGACCATTGACCCCGCGCAGATGACCAACCTTTCGGCCAAGGACCGAGCCTTTCTGGCGCAGAACATGCAGTTCAGCAAGGCACAGATCGTGGCGCACCAGGTGGCCACCGACGGCACGCAAAAGCTGCTGGTGAACTGGGACTCCGGTAAGCCCGCTGCCGCGGAAACCGGTGTGCTTGCCAGCCTCACCGTTTCAGGAGCCGGCGGTGAGCCGGAGCGCAATTCCAAGTCTGAAACCGAATGCGTGATGATCCCCGCGGAAAACTCCGTTTCCGGCAAGGAACGCAAGACCGCGTGCATCTCCTCGCAGGTGGGTTGCCCCGTGGGCTGCAAATTCTGCGCATCAGGCATCGGCGGGCTCGACGGCAACCTCTCCTTTGGCCAGATTGTCGAGCAGGTGTGGCTGCTCTCCACCCTGCCGGACGTCGGCCGAATCACCAATGTCGTCTTCATGGGCATGGGTGAACCGCTTGCCAACTTCGACAACGTCACCCAGGCCATCCGGCACCTTAACGCCGACTGGGCCATGGGCATCAGCGCACGCAAAATCACCGTCAGCACCGTCGGCGTGCCGGCACAGATCCGCAGATTGGCGGACCTTGAACTCCCCGTCACGCTGGCCCTCTCCCTTCACGCCCCCAACGATGAAGTACGCAAAACCCTCATCCCCTGGGCCAATTACGTCACCATTCAAGGGCTGTTTGACGCACTGGATTATTACTTTGAAAAAACCAGGCGCGAAGTGACGCTGGAGTACATCCTCCTGAAAGACGTCAACGACCAGGCCGTCCACGCGCGTGAGCTGGCGCTGATCGCCAAGCGCGCCCGGGCCAATGTGAACCTCATCCGCTACAACGAGGTCAAGGGCATGCCCTTTGGCAGACCGGAAGCCGACGACGTCCACACCTTCCAGGCCATCCTTAAATCCGCAGGCATCAACACCCACATCCGGGCCAGCCGGGGGCGCGACATCGCAGCGGCCTGCGGCCAGCTTCGGCATGAAAAATCACAGGCGGTCTGACCCAATACCAGAGTAAAAGCATTTGCCGCTACCCACTCGCCCAGGCTGTCGAGTGGACGGGTTTTGCGTCCGGGTGCATGTGCCGACAAATACCCCAAATGCTTTGACCCGAAACCAAAATACCCACATCGCGTAGCGTAACGACTTGACGTTCGAGGGCTCCAATCTGTTATAACATTACAACTTTGTAAACCATTTGGAATGCCCCCATGCCCGTCAAGCGTTCACAGTTCAAACCCGCAGATAAGAAGTTCTTCACTCAGTTCGACGCGTTCGAGCTTCCTTCCGCCGAAAACCTCCCGGACCCCGTGTTCGGCTTCCTCCAGCCCGGTGAGCTGGAGTTCAAAGCGGAGAAGTACAAAGACATCATCGCTCAAAGCCGCGAAGCCTTGGCCCAGCCCCTGGACCTTAAAGAAGACTGGGACAAGCTCGTCTTCAGCACCATGGGCAAAATGACTAGCGCCGCGTTTTACTACCTTTTCACCAAGGATGAAGTTGCGCTTGAATGGTCTCTGGGCGCGCTTAAATCCTTTGAGCAGTGCAAGCGGCCGCACTTTACATACTCCACCTGCATGGGCGTGATGGATCTTGACCTGCGCTCCGCGGAAGTGGTTTACAGCCTGGCCACCATGCGCTCTGCGTTTAAGGGCAAGCTGGATAAAAAGACTCTGCAGAGCATTGACCACATCATGATCGACCGGCTGCTGACCCCCGGCCTGCACGCCATGCGCACCAAGCAGTACCCGTGGATGCTTTCCACCGCCAACTGGCGCGTCATCCTCTGCGGCATGTTCGGCCTGGGCGCAATGACCATTCCGCATAAGCTCAAAGACTGGCGCGAGTTCATCGAGTTCGGCATGGAAGGCAACCTCGTCTCGCTGGCCACCGGCGACGCCTCAGGCGGCTGGAACGAGGGCCCCGGCTACTGGGATTACGGCTTGCAATACTCCACGCGCTTTGCCCAATCCCTCTCAGTGATGACCAGCGGCAAGGTCGATCTTCTCACCCATCCGTTCCTGAAGAAGACCGGCGACTTCTGGCTCTACATGCACACCAAAAATAATGAGCTGTGGAACTGGTCGGACTGCGGCAAGGTTTGCGGCGCCTCACTGAACCTGGCCATGCTGGCCCGTGCCTATCAGAACCCGGGCTACCAGAACATGCTGGTCCGCGATGGCATCAAGAGCACCGGCATCGTGCTCTACATGGACGCGCATCTGTCCGGCGATCAGCCCGCCACCGGGCTCCCCCTGACCAAGAGCTTTGGCACCACCGGCGCACTGGTGATGCGCACCGGGTTTGAAAACAACGACACTTTCATCGGCGTCAAAGCCGGCGACATGCCCGACTACAACCATCACTGCCAAATGGATGCGGGCAGCGTGGTCATCCACGCCGCAGGTTCGGAACTCCTGGCTAAAAACGTCCACTGGAGCTACCCCCGCGAAGCGCCCAAAGACCCCAAGGCCCCCCGGCCCAAGCGCCCGGGGCTTTACGATGAAGAACTCAAACGCTGGAAACGGTGGGACCTCGACAGCGTCGGCGCGCTGGGTCACAACATCCCCGTCGTCGAAGGGCAATACCCCCAACCGGTGCTCAAGATTGCTCCGAAAATGAAGCTCGTGCGTTCTGACGCGAACCACGACGTGGTTTGGGTCGATTCCAGCCCTTATTACAAACCAATGGCCAGCAAGGCCATCCGGCTGGTGACTTTTATACGCCCCAACATCGCGTTGATCGTCGATGAACTCGTCGCCCCCAAGCCCATCCGGGCGCAAGTGCTTTACCACTATCTGGATAAAGCCGAAATCAACCGGCACGACTTCACCATCACCAACGGCAACGGTCAACTTAACGCCTACAATCTGAGTCCGACCGAGGACGACAACATGATCGTCGGCAGCCAGGACCGCAGGACTTTCTACGATCCCCCGGCAGGCGTGGTGGAAGTTCGCAACCGCTACCTCTACGTCGAAAACCTCTGGCGCAAGAAGCGCCTGGTATTTGTCACCGCATTGCACTTTGGCGCAGGCCCCCTGCCCGCGGCGAAATTCACTCTCGAAGGCGACCCGATCAAGGACAAGACTTTCAAAGTGAAGTTTGACATCGAAAGCAACAAGGGCTCACTGGCTGTGAACCTGGGCAAGAAAGACGTGATTTACAAAAAGGGCTGATAAGTCCTTCATCAAGGATTAAAAACCTGACACCCGGAGCAAGGCGGCACCCTTCTCCGGGTGTCGGTTTTTAGGGCTTCACAGCCTGATCGGCATGGCGCCAAGACGACACCCTTATGCGCATCATCAGGCGCTTACCTACCCCATGACGCTCGTGTGTGTGTGGGTTATCATGCACGCACTTTAAAAGGGACTTAAACACATGATCGGACCGATCTTCAAAGCCTACGATATCCGCGCCACCTATCCTGAGCCCCTCAACGAAGAAGCCGGCTGGAAAGTCGGCCTCGCCGCGGGCCAGTTCTTCAAGGAAAAAGCCAAGGCCGCAGGCGCCACAGGCAACGCTGTCGCTGTCTCCCGTGATATGCGCCCCAGCTCCCCCACCATGGCCAAAGCGCTCATCGATGGGCTTCTGGCTTCCGGCGTGGACGTGATCGACCTGGGCATGGCGGACACCTCCATCCAGTACTTCGCAGTCAACTTTCTGGGCGCCATCGGCGGCATCCAGACCACTGCCAGCCATAACCCCATCAACTACAACGGCTTTAAACTCTCAGGCCTCCAGGCCAAGCCCATCGGCGCCAACACCGGGCTCAAGGACATTCAGGCCATTGCCGAAAAGCTCGCCGACCGGGCAGCCTACAAGGCCCCCGCAGGCGTCACCCCGGGTAAGCTCTCCACCCGCGACGTGTGGAGCGAATACAAGAAACACATCCTCCAATTCTTCATCCCCACCAACCGGATCCTTAAGGTCTACGTCGATGCTTCCAACGGCATGGCCGGCCACATGGTGCCCAAGGTTTTTGAAGGCCTCCCCACCGTCAAGATCATCCCAATCAACTTTGAAACCAATGGCAAGTTCGTTCATGAGCCCAACCCTCTGGTGGCCAAAAACATGATCCCCACCCAGGAAGGCGTCCTGAAGCACGCCGCACACTTTGGCGCATGCTTCGACGGCGACGCCGACCGGTGCATCTTCACCGATGAACTGGGCAACATCATCGGCTGCGACCACCTCACCGGGCTCTTCGCCGAGTATTTCCTGAAGACCAACCCCGGCAGCACCGTGGTGTACGACCTGCGCTCCAGCAAGGCCGTGGAAGAAACCATCAAATCCCTGGGCGGAAAACCCTACCGCAGCCGTGTGGGCCACGTCTTCATGAAGGCAGACCTGCGCGAAACCAAGGGCGTCTTCGGCGGTGAACTCTCCGGCCACTTTTACTTCCGCGATAACTACTTCGCGGACTCGGGCGCAATCGCTTTCGCCGTCATGCTCTCCATCCTCAGCGCCAGCGACCGCCCGCTGAGCCAGATCATCGCTCCGTACATGCGCTACCCCCAATCCGGTGAACAGAACTTCGTCGTGCAGGACAAGACCGGCGTCTTCTCCTGGGTGAAAGACACCTACGGCAAAGCCGGCAAACTTGACGAGCTCGACGGCGTCAGCATTGACGCATGGGATACCCAAGGCTACGCCTTCAACATCCGCGCCAGCAACACCGAGCCCCTTATGCGGCTGAATGCTGAAGCCAAAGACAAGAAGACGCTCAAGACACTTCTGGAACAACTGACACCCAAGCTCGGCACACCCGACTCCGGGCATCATTAAGCTTTCCTTCTCAAAACGCTTTCCAAGCAAAAAGCGCATGCCCTCGGCATGCGCTTTTTGCTTTGTAAATCTTGGTGTTGTTACTTCGTCTTCGCAGCGGGAGCCCCGGCCGGTTGGGCCACCGGCTCATACAGGAACGGCCTGCGGAAGAGCCCGCCGTTGTGATGGGTGTTGCGCACCCGGAGCACCACGTTGTTTTTTCCGGCCTTGAGCTTACCGGCAAGATCCACATCCCACTCAAACCGGTAGTCGTTGAGCCACCAGATCTGCCCTTGCGGCCGGTAAGCCACCATCTCTCCGTTCACATAAAGCCACGCCTCGCTGAAGAGGCCGGGGAACATCAGGTGCACCGGCTTGGCCGCATCGGCCGCGGTCACGTCGATGGGCGTCTGATACCACATATAACCCGTGAAACTTTGGTAGTCCGGGTGCAAAATGCCCTGGGCCTGGGCGTAAATGTCTGACCGAATCACTTCCCACTCGGTGATGGGGTAGTCCTTACGCTTGACGCCCTGATACTGGTCCTTGTTTTTATTCCAGTAGGTCATGTCCGGCGTCACGTCTTTCCAGCCGCGGGGGTAGCCGGTGTCGTTGGGATCACGTCGGAAGTTCCATTCCAGCGGAAGCTTCTGCACCAGCTTACCTGTGGTGCCGTTGGTCAGCTTGTCGTACACCTCGTACTGCTGCACCTCACCGGGGAACCATGCCCAGCCGTCATTGCCCATCTTGCGATAGGTGGTGAAGGTCGGGTTCATATCGGTCATGTCATCGCGCACTTTCAGTGCCTGCTTGCCCGCAGCGACTGCGCCTTTGTAGTCTGCTTCAGCCGCGGCGAGGTGAACCATTTTCATGTAGTTGTCCAGCACGCCGAACTGGTACTGGGCAAACTTCATCCGCTGCACGTAAAGCTTTTCATTGCGGCTAAGGTTTGCCTTGCCTTCAAGCGGTTTGATAAGCGCCTGGGCGTCTGCCAGGTCCTTGCGAAGGCTATTGATCATCTCCGGCGTGTAGACCGCAGGTGCGACGAAGAACTCATGCTCGGTGGCCAGCGTGTCTTCCCAGCCCTTGTAGATGGTGTTCCAGAAGCGGCCCATCGGCCCCGCTGCGGGGCCGTAGAACTTGGCGTAGAACTCCGTCAGCATCTGGTCTACGTCCGCATCCGGGTTCCACATCAACTGGCCGCGGAAGTAGAGGTTGGTGAAGATGGTTGCGGTTGCATTGCGCGATTCTGTCGCCACCCCCATGATGCCCGCATCGCGGTAGTGTTTCACGTCCTGCTTGAAGGCCATGTGCGACGGGTTGGGAATGTCACGCCACACCAGCATGCCCTGGTCGTAGTCGTAGATCACCACGCGTCCCTGCATCACCTTGGACCACTGATACATCATGTCCCGGTATTCCTGCCGGGCGGGCGAACGTACGTCGTCCATGCCGTGGGTCGGATCGATATCAATGGGCGCCAGGTAGGCGATCAGCGGCTTTTCCGCAACGATCTTTCGTTGCGGCGGATTGGTGATGTTCGTGTACAACAAAAAGCCGATCTTGGACTTGCTGTCGGGGTAACGGGCCAGCAGATCTTTGGCCAGGTTGTTGTAGAAAACCATGAAAGGGTCCGTCAGCACCGGCTTCTGGAAATACTTGTCGTCCAGCTTGGCCGCAAGTTCTAGGTCACCCTTGTAATCCGTGCTGTAAATGCCGTCCTCGATGCCCATCATCACGTCTTCACCTTTGGCGAACTTGGCCGCGGCCTTGTCCGCGACGGCCTTGGCCGTCGCGGGATCGGAAATGGGTACATCCCAGTGCGTCTTGCCCTTGGGCACCACATCCTTCACATAGTCCGCCAGCACGTGTCCGTTGGGCACATAAACGGAACCCATGAAATTGCGACGGCTGAATTCCTTGAACCCTGTGGTGTCGCCCAGCCAGGAGATCCAATACATACGCGACTCAAACGGGCTGCCGTAGGCCATATCGAGTTTGCCGATGTCCAATGTTTTCACATCGGGCACGCATTCGCCGATTTCCGTCGGCAGGTACCAGCGCACACCCCACATCTGCAGAAGCTGGCTGACCGCAAAATAGTGCGATTCATCGTTATTGCCGGCGATGTAAACCTTGTTGCCTTCGCGCAGCAGCACAATGGCGTCGGACCTGATTTCGGGATTGGGCTTGGCGGCCTTATCAAGGCGCGTTTTCAGCTCAGGCTTGGCATTGAGTGCCGCCTGCCCCAGCAGAATCACCGGCGCCTTGCCCGCAACGGCCTTGGCGATGGCGTCAGGTGTATTGGCGACGGTCACCTTCGCCCCGGTCATCAACCCGATGTACTTCACCAGTTCATCAGCCGCGGCCTTTTCTTCTTTCCCCGCACCGGGAAGCACTGCCACCACAGCTTGGCTCTGTCCCTTGCTGGCGATCACCAGCGCGTTTGATCCGTCAGGCTTGCCTGCGGTGGCCACTTCAATGGGCTTAAGCGCCGCGGTATCCGCCAGTGTCTGCGCACTGATCACCGGTTGCGCATCTTTACTGGACGAAACTTGATTTGATGAGGATGCACAACCCGACAAACCCATGAGGCAGGCAAGGAGGACCAGAGTGGACTTGGAATAGCGCATGCGGCATTGCTCCATCGAATGAGGTTTTGATAGTTTCGTCCAGATAAATGACGCACGAAACCGCCAAAGGTTACTGATGGTTCATCCGGTCTTTTTTTCTCCTGATACTGAATATTCAGCGACTATCCGAGATAAACCCCGCTGAAACCCGGCAATCGCAAGCCAACCCGAGACTTAGTGAAACAGGAATGAAATAACTCATTTCGTTTTTTTATTCGATTCGCCACTGACACTCTGGGGACACAAAAAAGGACGCCGTCGGACACCAGCAGGCACCCGACGGCGGTAACCGTCCAGCCGAAAAAATATGTTTGATCCCGGCGCCGACAAAGAACTGGATCGGTCACAACCGTGCGCCGTAAAAACAACAGTCACGCATACCCTAGCTCTTTAAGCTGGTCCTCGTCAAGACCAAAGTGATGCCCGATCTCATGAAGCACAGTCACTCGTATCTCGTGCTTAAGCTCCACCCCCTGCGAACGCGCCAGCCTGGCAATGGGCCCACGAAAAATCTGAATCCGATCCGGCACCACACCCGAATGCTCCACGCTTCGATGCGTCAGCGGCCGCCCGGAGTACAGCCCGCAAAGCTCACTGTCCGCAGGATCCATCCCCAGGCTGCGAAACAAATCCAGCGAAGGTTCATCATCCACCACCAGCGGCATCTCATCCAGCAGATCATGAATCTGCTCAGGAAGGTCCGCCAGCACTTCTTCCAGCAACGAATCAAACTTCGCACGCGCCATCGGGTTCACGTGATGGGTCCTTGGCTAAAAGGTTAAGCCTGTCGGGGTGATTGTAGCCCTCAGACAAGGTGAACTCAGGGCTTCTCTTTTTTCAAAAGAATCAATGCGTTCCCCACCTTGCGCAGTTGTCCATCCGAAGGGGAATTCATCACTTTGCCTTCATACCAAAGCGTGGATGACCCGCCGCCGTCAAGGTTCAACACCTGCGTGCAGCCGATGGACTTCATCCACAACGCAGTCTCAAGCAGTGTCATGCCGATGGAGTGCGCGGGTTGACGGCCATCCACAACGACAAACTCCACCCGCCCATCGGGATGAATGCCCACCGCGGTCCTTGGCGCGCGATATCTATTGGCTGGGGTACCGGCCAGTTCACCATCCTTCAAAAGAATCGGGCTGCCCCCCACCGCAACATTCACCCCCGTCATATCTGGCGCACAGGCGAGGCTGATGCTCACCGTATCCCCGGGCTTAAGCGCAGGGACAGATTTCTCGGCTTTAGAGCCAATAGTGATCACCACTCCATTCTTAGGAATGACGGCGTTCCCCGTAGTCTCCACCTTCACCACCTTGGCTTTAAACACCTGATTCGCCCGCACCGGCAGGCTGCCCGGGTCAACAGGTTCCAGCACGGCCTCACGTCCTGCCGGCCCGAGCGTGGTCGGGCCGAAGGCTCCGGTGTACAGCACCACATCCCCGGCCTTCACCTGGGTTTTAAAGTCGCTGGTAGCGCAGTTGAGCGCAATGCCGGAGACCGTAGCATCCGGCCACGTAACCTGAAATTTGCCGGTCACGTTACCGATCTGCGCTTTGCCTTTTGCGTCGATCCAAAACGTCGACGACATCGGCGTGGCGACCATCTCCCCATTAACGATGCACAGCCCCTGCAGCGATCCCAGATACCGATCGCCTTTGTTAATCTCAAAAAAGTCCGCGTTCACACTCGCTACAGGTATGCCCGCTCCCTTGGGCATCTGCTGCACCATATCTGGCACGGTTTCATTTCCCGCGACGCCCGTGCCCACGGTGGCCCGAAGTTCATAAGCGGGGTCTGAAGGGTCGTAGGCAAAGCCGTAGATGGCCCACAGCGGCTCCGGCGCTTTGCCATGCACCTCTGCGCACATCGAAAGTCCCGGGCCGTTCGCCGACGCCTTGCGTGCCTGGAGGTATTCATCCGCAAGAGCTTGGGACACTTGCCCATAAGCAGGCTGGGTGTCCTCGGCCCTGGTCAAATGAATCGTCTGCGAAGCCCCCAGCCCCAATAGCGCCAGCAGAACCAGCGCGCCAGACTTGGAGTATCGCCTACGCATTTTGCTCACCTCATTTTGCGGACTACCAGATCTAGAATCAGTTGGCTTCCGGCACCAGCGGGCCCGCCAGCTTCTTCACCACAAACAGCCGGCCCGGCATCGTAGGCATGAACGAGCTGGGCACCCACGGATCAACGCCGTAGTGAAGGGTCATCCAGATCGACTGGCCTTGCCAGTTCAGCGGGCCATGCGCGCCATCGGCGCCGCCGATACCGTAGTCGGCCTGCGTAAAAAGACCCGGACCAATGGTGTTGGCGCGAAGCGGAATCAGCGTCATCCGGCTGGCGAAGCTGTGCAGCGAATTTTGTTCGATCGTCAGCGGGTGCAGCTGCGCGCCCAAGCGATGCGTATCCGCCTGCCAATCCTTCACGCCCTTGTATTCCGCAGCAAAATGCGGCTCCCAGAACGCGATGTGGCAAGCACGCCCGATGCCGTACACCACCACCAGCTTCGCGCCCTTTTTCTTCAGCGCGGCGATCTTATCACCATACCCAGGCAGCAATTTCCGGGTGGCGAAGTTGCGCTGATTCTTAGGAACCGTCAGCGTCCCCAGCGGGCCATAGAACGCCTGTTCCATCGCCCCTTGAAAGCTGCCCGGCGCCTCAGGCGGAGCCGAGTTGCCTTCCGCGTCGGCCCACTCGTCCATGTTGAACCCATGGACGTGCTTGCAGGAAACATTATGCTTCTTCAGGAAGTACACGGCCCACTTGTACATGCCCATCGGCCCCACCGGCAGGATGATGGCCAGCTCGCGCCCGGCTTCCCTGGCTTCCTTGATCTCATTGAATATCTCATAGCCCATCATGGCGTTCATGCTTTCCACGCCCGAGGAGCTGTCGTCGCAGATGATCGGCTCAAAGCCCTTGTTCCAGAACTTTTCGCGTTTAAGCAGGTCCGCAGGCCCGCCTTCGGTGATCTTGAGAATCTTTTTGTAATCCCAGCCCTGGGGGTAAAACGGACCGGCGTACGAACCTTCAAATGTCGAAATAAAGTCCATGATTCATCCTTTGATTTATTGATTTCTTCGGGCGCTCACGCACCCTGGCTGTCGAAGTATCGGAGTGTTGATCAAACATATCTTGGCATGCAATGGGCTTGCTTGTGGACACCCGATAACCCGAATCACAACTCAGGTGCGGGCGCTTCCATCAATCAATGCCCTGCCACATCAGCCAACCGCGGGCACTTCCTTGTTCACCACCAGTTTGCCCAGTTCCGCCTGCAGAATGCAGTCCTGCGGATAGCCCTGGCCCTTGTGCTGGCGGAACCCTTCGGCGAAATTCACGCCGATCTCCTGCCCACGGATCTGCCCGCCTTCACGCAGCAGCCGGGTGTATTCATCCACGCCGTAGTGGTCCAGCAGCCACTGGCGCTGGGAGGCATGCGCCTGGAGCATTTTTTCCTTCGTCTTGATCACCGAGGAAATGTCCACGTACGTCGTCGCAATGGGCCTGCGGCCAAAGTAATCCTTCATGCCCGCGGGGTCCGCGTAGTAGAAGTACGGCATGCCGGAGCCCTCGGGAATCGGGCCCGAGCACGTGTTGGGGACGAAGTAGCCGATCGAGACCGACCGGGCCAGCTTCGCGGTTTCTTCATGGTCTCCCATGTAGTCCTGCAGGCTGTGCGTGAAGATCAGCGAAGGACCGATGGACCTCGTCAGCGTCATCGCGGCACGGATGGAATCTTTATCGAACGTGACATAAAGGTCTCGCAGACCCAGGCAGTGGTAGTGCGCGCCGATGAGCTTCGCCGCGTTGGCGTTTTCTTTCGTCCGGATATCGCCGATCTGCTGCGGGCCCAGCGTCATGGAGCCGCAATCCCCTGGCGTGGAGGAAACGATGTGAATCTCCCAGCCCTTCTTCTTCAAAAGTGCCAGCGTGCCGGCCACCTGAAATTCGCAGTCGTCAGGGTGAGCCATGAAACACATTGCAACCTTGCGCTTGAGCTTTGCGGACATGAAGGATTCTCCTGGGGATTTACGGTCGATTAGAACAGGTATATAGAGCGTTCAATGGCAGTGAATTTTACCATTTCTTACCCCCGCGTGAACACGCAGGCGGCGCATCGGGCCTTTGTTTTACTGTCTGGCGCGAGGCTGCGCCAGTTGGAAAATCCTGAAAACCTGCGTGTGGCTCCTAATCCTTAAGCACCACCAGGTCATCATTGATGAGCCCATGCTGATGGCACATGCCTAAAAAGTGCATCACCCGCCGATAGAAATAGCCGTCCCAGTTTGGCCGGGCCAGGGCCACTTTCACATATCGCTGGCTCAGCTCCAGCCATTTGGGATCGCGTGTCATGTCCCACACGGCGTAAAGCGCATAGAGATCCATGAACCGCCCATGACTGTGGAACTTGATATGCCCTTCATCAATGAACTGCGTCACCAGTTCAATCACGAATTTGCGCACCTTCTCATCCTTGGTCACACGCCAGAACTTGTGCATGCCCTCGATGCCGGCGTACTCCCCATAAGCCACCGCCAGGTATCCCGTGCCAGGCGGCTCGTTATTGGCGATGCGCCCATACACCCGGATCTTCTCGTGGTAGAGCTCGATCAGGTCGTAGCACCCTTGCAGATACCGCTTATCGCCCGTGGCCTGGTAGCCTGCGGTGAGCGCAATGATCGGCCAGCCGATTTCACGCCCATCCTGTTTCACAATGATCGGCCGCAGCTTCATGTACCGCAGCGCCCATTCACACTGCCCCACCGCCGCCCGGTACGCTTCCTTGTCACCTGTCATGTAACTGTACAGGAACATGCCTTCGGTCCAGAAGTGTGACGTCACGCACACCGAGTCCTGATGGTAGCTGGTGTGGTAAGGCGTGCCGCCCATCCGGGCCGGGTCCGGGTCCCAATCCACAATGTCGATCGTGGAGTTGTGCAGCATCTGCGAGACGGATTTGGCGAAGTTTTCATACGACGCCGACCGGTAATACTCCATCGCGTATTCATAGCCCTGGTCTTCTTCATTGTTGGTGGCGATGGCTTCGCCGTAGTCGATGATCCCCGAATGCGCCAGCGGATCGCCATGCAGTTTGATGCCTGCGATCTTCGCTTCCAGCTTGGGGTACAGCATGGGGGAATATGGCAGCACATCCCCTGTTTCCACCTGTTTGGTCGACCGCGCATACTCCGGGTCGAGGGTAATCTCGACGGGCTCCTTGGCGGGGTTATACGCGAAAAACTCCCGGCGCACGGCTTCCCCGTCGATCTCCTTGGCCGAAAGTTTTTTGCCGAAAAAGCTCAACGCGATGTGATGCGTTTTGGTCATGCCCCGGCACAGGCGCCACTTGGGATAACCAGGAGGGTAGAGATCGAGCGTGATCTTATTTTCGTCGCTGCTCATGGCCTTGGGGTGCTGCGCGTTCATGCGCAGCACGCTCGCCACGATGGTGCGTTTCTCATCGTTCACACCGATGTAGGGGAACACCAGCCCATACCCGCCGCCCAGCACCACGCGCGGCGCGCCGGGCTTAATGAAATGCGGGAATGAGCCCACGTCTTCCTTGAACGCTCCTTCATCTTCAATGAGGCTTTTGCCCACGGTGCCCAGCACGCCCACGTTTTCCGCCATGCCCAGGTTCGGGTCTTCCCCCTTGGAGGGCACACGGATTTTCACGTTCTGCGGAAGCTGCACCAGCCTCGCAAAGTAATCCAGGCCGTGGTTGATCTGATGCACCGTCTTGGTCGACCGCTTGTCGATCCGGGTGGACATCTCAATCCGGTATTCACGGAAATAGATTCCCGCTTCGGGCATCTCCCGGTTCACCACCGAGTGTTCCACCTTCACATAAGGATTGCCGGCGAAGAACGAAAGCTTCACCCGGCACTCGGCCAACCGGGTCCCATCGCCGGCGAAGTGCCCCACATCCCACCGGACCACCGCGCGATGGTCGTTGGCTTCCTCAAGTGAAAGCTTGGGCTTGGGGTCGTAGCTGGCCCTGTGAATCTTCCCCACTGGCGAAACACCGATGATGTCGCACAAGTCATCCTTACCGATGATCTCTGCACCGTCAGCGCTCAGTGTCGTAAACAGTGCAAACTGTCCGGCGTCGAATGTCGCTTTCAATGGGCCGTTGTTCACCTCGATGCCTTTGGCGCTCTTCTTCACCTTCACCGGCGAAGCCACCTTCACGGGCTTCTTCGCCTTTTCAAACGTTACATCCAGGTCCACCCGTTCATGCGGTGCCATGTCCAATTGCAGGTCCAGCAGGGCCCAGCGAACCGAGCCATCGGGCCACTGGGCCACTTTCTCCACGCTCACGGGCACGGCCTTGCCGTCTTTGCCCACCAGCCCGACATGCGCAGCGGTGGGCGCCTTGCCTTCGGGAATCGGCACACCGTAAAGAATGGGGAGTTTAGGAAGCGGACGGTCGTATGCGTTTTTGATTTGAATGTTGCCGGTCACTGCGATGGAGCCTTTTTTGGAAATGGGAATCAAAAAAAGACGCGCGTGTCTTTTAGACACGCGCGCCATCATACTTACTGTTTTGCTAAGCGGTCGGCTTATTCAACCTTGCTGATCGTCACTTCACCCTGGCGAAGCAGGTAGGCCTTGCCGTCTGCGTCCTTCAAGCGGACAACGGCTTCCACGGGGCTGCCGGGCACCCAGCGCGGGCCGCCGCTGGCAGCCGCGGCAACCTTATCGGTCTGGCCTTCGACCGCGGGAATCGCGGTCACGTCTGTTTCCCACAGCGAAGTGGGGCTCAGGAGCCATGCTTCAGCAATCGTCAGGCCTGCGGGCAGCGCCTTGCCGTCAACGCCGGCAACGATGAATTCGGCCGCGGTGGCGTCGCCTTCTTCGCCGACGAACTTCCGGGAGGCCGTCGTGGTGAGCTTCACCGGCACGCCGGCAACCTCTACCTGAACGGGTGCGCTGCGCAGGAGGTCTGCGGGCACGGACGCGTCTGCATCCTGGATTTCAATCGAAACCGGGCCTTCAACGATGTGTTTGGCGCAACCGGCCAGGAGAACAAGGGCCGCCGCCCCGACAAGAAACTTCGACATGGTCCGCATGGTGACTCCTTGGAATTTTGACGCTAGTGTCTGGGTCGATAACCCTTGTAGATGGGTGTCGGCGTAGAGCATCACTTCTGTCATGCTGAAAGTCAAACCGCCATTTGCGCCTTTCTGGGGGATATTGTGGACCCTTACCCGGCCATCGCCTGGCCACGCCATCTATAGACAAGCGTCCCAGGCCATTTGCATATAAACCAAAGGCAGGATAAACTTTTAAGCTCGACTCGATTTTTCATTCAAAAGCTTCGCCAAGGATTGAGCCATGAAGAAAGACATCCACCCCAACTACCGTACCGTCGTGTTCCAAGACGTCTCGTCGGACTTCTCCTTCCTCACCAAGTCGACGATGAAGGCCAACGACAAGACCAAGTGGACCGATGGCAAGGAATACCCCCTCATCAAGGTGGATATCTCTTCCGCATCGCACCCCTTCTACACCGGCAAGCAGAAGTTCATGGACACCGCTGGCCGCGTCGACCGCTTCCAGAAGAAGTTCCAGGCCGGCGGGTACTTTGCCGCCAAGCCTGCCGACACCAAGAAGGCCTGATCGCTTTCAAATTGATCCAACCGTAACCGCAGCCATCACTGGCTGCGGTTATTCATTTGTACCATTCAATCATCCATCCCCTGCGCGTGGTACATCGTCCGCCACGTCCACTCCCACAGGCTGTAAGGCGATGCGGAATAGCTCGCTGGCAACGTGAACTCCACAATCTTCAAAAACTTCCCGTGTCCGTCATAAAACGTCCACGGTACGCCTTCGTAGCTGTGCCGCCCGGGGATCGGTTGATTCAGGAAATACCCGTCCGTCAGGCCCGCCGTGTGATTCACCGAAATCTGCCCGGCATTGGGCACCAGGCAGCAGGTGCTCACCATCACCATCTCCGGCCTCCGCTGGAGCCGTCTGGACCGATCGCTCATCGGGCCTTGATTGGGATAGTAAGTGACCGCCGCCGTCCAATAGCTCGCCGAAGGCGGGTTGGTATAGCTGTAGCCGCTCTGCAGCAGATCATTGATCCCAATGCCCACCGTGCCCGGCGTCTGGCCGTAGTAATAGCTCCCCAGCCCGTTGGAATACGTGGCAGGCCCTTCCGGGCATCCCTTATTGGTGAAAATGTCCTGCCCCAGGTAATCCAATGTCACCAATTGGTGCTGCACGCCATAGGCATAGGAGCCCATCGAGTTCCCCGGTGCCGTCAGATAGCTGGGCATGTATCCGCGCGACGAAGTCGCGTAGCTCTGCGCCGCCACCGCCACCTGCCGAGTCGCCGCCAGGCATTTGGTACGGGATGCCACCTCGCGCGCGGTCTTCAGACTCGGAAGCAGAATCGAAATCAGCAGCGCAACAATCGAAGTCACCACCAGCAGTTCGATCAACGTAAACCCGCTTCGGCGCGTGTAACCCATGTTGTTCCCCTGCCAAGAAGTGTGAAACAGGCAATAACCTTGAGATTTAATGTATCACCGGCCATCAGACTTTTATAGAACTTTTTCGCGTCCCCTGTTCCACGCTTCAAAATCCCCATGGTGATAAAATCACGTGCTTCCCCAAGGAACTTTCATGCCCGAAGTCTCCGCAAAAGTCATTCAAAAGCTCGATGAGCTCGCCGACACCTACAACCGGCTTGATGCCAGCCTCTCTGATCCGGCCGTCGCCCAGGATCACCAGCAGGTCCGGGACATCTCCGTCAAACGCGCCAGCCTTGCCCCCACCGTGGAGCTTTACCGCAAGTATCAGGCCCTGGCCAAACAGATCGCCGAAGACCAGGACATCGTTCGCCTGAAACCAGACGCCGAACTCGTCGCCCTCGCCCAGGAGGAACTGCCTGAACTTCAAGCCCAGGCTGACGCCCTGATCCAGCAGATCATCGCGGAACTCGTCACCGCGGACGACCGCAGCGTCGGCTCCGTCATCCTTGAAGTGCGCGCCGGCACAGGCGGCGCCGAGGCCTCGCTCTGGGCCGGCGACATCTTTGAAATGTACCAGCGCTACGCCGCGCTCCACGGCTGGAATTTTACCCTTCTGGACCTCTCTGCCGGCGACCAAGGCGGCATCCGCAACGCCATTGCCAACATTCAGGGCCCCGGCGTCTGGCAACGCCTCGGTTACGAATCCGGCGTCCACTGTGTCAAGCGCGTCCCCGCCACCGAAACCCAAGGCCGCATCCACACCTCCACCGCCACCGTCGCCGTCCTGCCCGAACCTGAAAAACTCCAGATCGACATTCCCGAATCCGACGTGAAGATGGACATCACCACCGCCCAGGGCCCAGGCGGACAGAACGTCAACAAAGTCGCCACCGCGGTCCACCTCATCCACATCCCCACCGGCATCGAAGTCCGGATGCAGGAATCTAAAAGCCAGCAGCAAAACAAAACCCGCGCCTGGCAGCTCATGCGCGCCCGGGTCTTTGACTACCACCAGAAGCAAAAAGACGCTCAGCGCGCCGAAGCCCGCTCCAAAATGATCGGCTCCGGCGAACGCTCCGAACGCATCCGCACCTACCGCTACAAGGAAGCCATCATCGTCGACGACCGGCTCCCTGGGCAGTACCCCCTCATGAAAATCCTCGGCGGCCAACTCGACGAAATCGTCGCCAAGATCATCGCGAT
>CAZIWA010000111.1:9207-18775 GCA_964542875.1 uncultured Phycisphaeraceae bacterium | reverse complement strand
CTGTCCACCACCAGCCCGTAAGGCTGGTTCCGGTCGCTCACCACCACCACGCACAGCTTGCCCTTGGGCTCCGGCGCATCAAACCCCAGCACCTGCGCCCCGGGAATCAGCCCGATGTTCACGCCCTCGCGGTTGTAGCTCTGCCGGTTTTCGATCCTCGCCACTTCATCCACGTTCAGGTGTTCCACCCGGTCGATGCGCGTCATCGGAAACGCATACGGCTCACCGGCGATATCCACCACCACCGCCCGGATCACCGACAGCGTGATCGGCAGCGTCAGCGTAAAGGTCGACCCCTTGCCAAGCTGCGAAGCCACCCGGATCGTTCCCGACACTTCCTGAACGAAGGTCTGCACCACATCCAGCCCCACGCCGCGCCCGGAGATTTCCGAAACCTTCTCCGCCGTCGAAAACCCCGGCAGGAACATGAAGTCGTACAGTTCGGTGTCGCTCAGGTTTTCCGCCACGTCTTCAGGCACCATCCGCTTGGCGATCACCTTGCGCCGGATCGCCTCCGGATCGATCCCCTTGCCGTCGTCGGATATCGTCACCGTCAGCATCCCGGCCCAGTGCCTGGCTTCCACGGTGATCGTTCCCGTCTCCGGTTTGCCGCGCAATCGGCGTTCCGTCGGCAGTTCCATCCCATGGTCGATGGCGTTGCGCACCATGTGGTTGATCGGCGCTTCGATGCGCTCCAGGATGTCCCGGTCCACCTGCGTCCGGTCCCCCTTGATCACCAGCTTCACCTTCTTGTCCAGCTTCCGCGCCAGGTCCCGCACCGTCCGCGGGAACCCGCCCACACCGTCCGAAAACGGCCGCATCCGGCTGGCGATCGCCTCACTGTACAGCCGGCTCGCCAGGTCATCGGTCTTGCGCGCAAAGCTCTCCAGCCGCTCCAGTTGAACCATCAGGTTCTGCCGGGCTGATTTAATGATCCCCTGCGCATCCTGCGCCATCGCGTCCAGCGCATCCGCATTGGCCCCCACTTCAATCGCATCGCGCATGTGCTCCAGCACCGATGACAGCCGGTTCTGCTGCCGCTTTAGATGCAGCAGCGAATCAATCAGCGGCCGAAACCGCCGCGTATCCACCATCGATTCCCCAGCTAGGCCCATCAGCCGGTTGAGGTTCTCCGCAGACACCCGCACCACCCGGTCGTCCGTCGCGCTCAGCGTCTGCATCGTCATCGTCGGCGCTGCAGGCTCCGCCTTGGCCTGCACCGGCACCGGCATCGGCACAGAAGCCACCGTCCCGCCCACCTGTGCGTCCGTCTGCACCTTGGGCCCCTCGGTGTTCCCCGGATCCTTACCCGCGCGAATCTGTTTATACGCACCCACCAGCTTGGAAATGCCCTCCGCATGGGTCACCAGCCAGCCCGGCAGGCTCGCATCCGACTGCACGGAAATCTGCTCCAGCTTGTCCACGCCCTTAAGCAGCCAGTCGATCGCCTTGGCCCCCAGCTTCACTTCCCCCGCCTGCGCCCCCACGAACACATCTTCCATCGCGTGCGCCAGCTCCACCGCCGTGTCCAGCCCCACGATCCGTGCCGCGCCTTTGATCGAGTGCGCGCTGCGCATCAAAGGCTCGATCAGCTTCGGGTCCGTCGGGTTGGCCTCCAGCGTCACCAGCCCCTGGTTTAAGGTCAGCCCGTGCTGCTGCACCTCGGCCTTAAACAGGTCCATCATCGAAAACCCGCCCAGGTCCTGCATTGCTGACGGCATTGGCGCTGGCTCAGGGGTTGGCGTCGGCGCAGGCTCTGCCGCACCGGTCCCGGGCGTCTTGGCGCTTGCACCGCCGCGCGTACCCCCGTTTCGCTCGCTCACCGGCTCTTTACCCGCTTTGATCAATTGATACTGCCACACCAGCGCCTGGATCGGCTGCCGGTTTTCTTCCATCCATGCCGGCAGTTCCGGTTCGCCCACCTTTGAAAGCCGGTCGATCCAGTCCACGCCTTGCAGGAAGCAGTCGATTGCTCCTCCGGAAATCTGCGCCTTTCCTTCCTGGGCCGCCACGAACGCATCTTCCATCGCGTGCGAAAGCTCCACCGCCAGGTCCAGCCCCACGATCCGCGCCGCGCCTTTGATCGAGTGCGCGCTGCGCATCAAAGGCTCGATCAGCTTCACGTCCCCCGGCGTCTGCTCCAGCGCGATAAGCGCCTGGTTCATCGCCTGGGTGTTCTGTTCCACCTCGGCCTTGAACAGGTCGAACATCGAAAATCCGGACATGTCGCCCGCACTCATGTCAGGCTCCTGTGTAATGCCGCAAACAGAAGCTTGGGATCGATGTAGTCAAGCTGCCTGCCTTCCCACCTGATCACGCCTTTGGTCATCGCGTTGTGAGCGCGCGACACCGTCACCGGCGCCAGCGAAAGGTCCTCGGGCATGAAACGCAGCACCCCCACCACTTCATCCACGGGAAACACCCACGCCCCGCGCGTATCCGCCAGCATCACCATCCGCGGAAACACATGCCCCGCCTCTTCCTGGCTCCTGCTCCGCTTGCCCCCTTCCACTTTCATCAGCCCTGCCAGCGAAGCGCACATCCGCAGTTGCCCCCGGATATTCACCACACCCAGGAACACCGGGTTCGTCCGATGCGGCACCCGATGGATCGCCCGCGGCTCCGTGATCTCCACCAATAGCGCGATATCCGCCGCCAGCCACAGCCCTGACACCTCAAACACCAGCACCGAAAATTGATCGTGCGCCGGCGCAGGCGTCGGCGAAGCCACCCGCTCTTCCCACTCCGTCAAATACTCATCGGGCGCAGGCCGGTTAAGCAGGCTCTTGCGCACCTCGTCCAACTGACGCGGCGACATCGTCCGGGCATTGGCCGTCGCCCGCACCACCGGCTTCTTATTCTCGTCGCTCGCTTCACTCATGGCTTTTAATATCCCAACCGTGCTTTCTATCCCTCTGACCAGACCCTAGACCTTGGACCCCAGACCCTTCTTCACTTCTTCTTCCCCCCAATCGCTTCCGACGCCCTTCGATTGTAATTCAGCGCCCCCGCCGCATCGCCCCGCCGCTGCGCCAGCAGCGCCAGGTGTACCAATGCTTCGTAATGCTTGTGGTCCAGGTAGGTCGCCCGTTCATACGCCCGCTGCGCCCGGTCATGGTCGCCCAGGGCCTCGTGAATCACCCCCAGGAGCACGTAGGTCTCCGCGTCGGGGCCGTGCGCCTGCAAGGCGCCCTCGCACACCAGCAGCGCATCCGCCAGCCGGCCCGCGTCGGCCAGTTGCCTGGCCTGCCCCACCGTCGGCCCGGTGGCCGCAGCCGACTTGGCCGGCTTGGCCGCAGGCGCCATGGGCGCCGTATGCGCCCGGATGGAAACCGGCGCAGGCGCGGGCGCTGCCGCCTGCTCTTGCCTCAAATCCTGCAATGCCGGAAACGATCCAGACCCCAAAAGCGCCTTAAACGCCCCCGTCTTGTACCCAAACGCCAGCTTCCCCGCAGGCCCCACCGAAGGCGAAGGCGCAGGCATCGGCGAAGGTTCCTTGGGGTGCTCCGGGTCAAATCGGTAGCCAAAGCTCTGCGCCGGCCCCGCAGGCCTGAACCGGCCGTCCAGCAGCGAAAAATTCTCCGAGTGCCCCGAAAACACCAGCCCCCCCAGCTTGATGCTCTGCACGATCAACGCCGACAGTTGCTTGCGCGAAGGCACGCCCAGGTAAATCATCACGTTTCGGCAAAACACCACATCGTACTTCTCACCCAGGATCGACCCCTGCATCGCCAGCAGGTTCGCATGGTGAAAATGCACCATCTTCTTCACCGCATCATTCACCACCGAAAGCTTTTCTCTCCGCGTGATGTACCGGTCGCGCCCGGGAATGTCTTCACCCCGGAACGAATGCGTTCCGTACGTCGCCAGCTTCGCCAGCGCGATCGACTGCACGCTGATGTCCACCGCATCCACATGGATCTGCTGCGGCTTAAGCCCCGCCTCCAGCAGGCAGATCACCGCGGACCACGCCTCTTCGCCCGTCGAGCACGGCGCGCTCAGCACACGGTACACCCCCATCCCTGTCGCACCCTGCTTCACCAGCCACGCCTGCGCATGCTGGCTCAACAGGTCAAACGACTTGGGATACCGGTAAAACCACGTTTCGGGCACCACCAGCTCTTCGATCAACTGCGCGCTCTCGCCCGGCTCGGCCAGCACCCTCACCGCGTATTGCGACGCCGACACCATGCCCAGCGCGCGCAGCCTGCGTGTCACCGCGGCCTCGATCATCGCCGGCCCCAGCACTTCCGGGTCCATGCCGTACCGCTCGCGCAGGTGCTGCTCCAAAATGGCGTGCCGGCTGGGCATTAAAGGCCACCTCGCCGGTCATCCCGGACCATCCGCAACCCTTCCCGGACCTGATGAACATCAATGCTCATACCACCCCCTCTTGCCCGGCCCGGGAAAACAGCGTCTCGCGCGCCTCGGGGGTCAAAAGCTCATGCACCTGGATGAACTGCAGCATCTCCCCGCGGTACTTGTACAGCTTCCCCAGGTACTTGGCATCAGGCATCATCAGCCCGTCGAATTTCGCCGCTCCCTCGGGGTCAAACTCGCTGTAGCTCACCACTTCCTGCGCCAAAAGCGCCAGCGGCGCGGACTTGCCTCCCGTCCCGAGAGGGTAGCGCACCACAATCAGCCGCGTGCTGAACAAACCCGGAGAAGACTTCCCGCCGATCAGCTTCCCCAGGTCCACCACCGGCACCACTTCCCCCCGATACACGATCGTCCCCGTCACATACTCCGGCGCACGCGGGATCGGCGTGGGCTTCAGCCCGGGAATGCACTCCACCACCTGCCCGCAAGGCAGCGCGTAGAGCCCTTGATCCGCTTTGAAAACCAAAATCAGCATGCGTCCTTCTTCTCTTAAGCCTTGCAGGCTCTTTTCCCGGCCCTCTGCCTGCTCTATTCCCTATTTCACACGCCCTCGCCTCCAACCGCGTCCCCGCGGTTACTGGCTGAGCTTGAACCTTTCGATTTCCTGCTTCAACAGCGAAATGGCCTCTCGCAGGCCCGCCGTCGCGCTGTTGAACTCCTGCAGCGACCCGATCGTCTGCCGGGCGCCGCTGGTGAGTTGCAGCATCGCATCATTGATCTGGTGCGCCCCCTGCGACTGGCTCTGCATGCCCTCGGTCACCTGCTCAAAGCGCCGCGTCAGCGTCTGCACGCTTTCGATGATCTGCGCCAGTTGCGCGCTGATCCCCGCCACGTCGTCCACGCCTTTGCGCACCTGCTCTGAGAATTTGTCCATTTCCATCACGCCCGCGCTCACCGCGGTCTGCATCTCTTTGACCATCTGTTCGATGTCCAGCGTCGCCACGCCCGTCTGGTCGGCCAGCCGCCGGATCTCGCGCGCCACCACCAGGAAGCCCAGGCCGTATTCCCCGGCCTTCTCCGCTTCGATCGCGGCATTCACGCTCAGCAGGTTCGTCTGATCCGAGACCTTCGTGATCGTCGTCACCACCATCGTGATGTCCGCCGCCTTGTCGTTGATCGCGCCCAGCTTGCTGGAGATCGTCGAGGTCGATTGCGTCAGTTGCCGCATCGTCGCGTCCATGCCCGACAGCCCCGTCCGCCCCAGCTCAGCCAGTTCGGCGGTATTGGTTGCCACCGTGTTCACGTCCGCCATCGTCTGCACCAGGTCCTGGCCCGTCGCCGAGATCTCCTTCACCGCCGCCGCGATCTGGCTTGTCGATGCGCCAAAGGAGTTGATCGCCCCTTCCTGGTCTTTGCTCGTCGCCGACAGTTCCGTCGCCGTCGATGTCAGCTTGATGCTCGCCTGCTTCACCTGGCCTACAAGCGTATTGAGGTTGTCGGTCATCATCCGCAGCGCGTCCAGCAGCACCGCCGCCTCGTCGCGCCCGGTCACATGCACCTTCACCGAAAGATCGCCCAGCGCCACCCGCCGTGCCGTGTCCACCGCCAGCCCGATGCGCCTGGTGAGCGTGTCCGCGATCCAGATCAGCAGCATCACGATCACCAGCAGCCCCAGGCCCGCGATCATCAGCACCCGATACATCCGGCTGTACACCGGCTGGAAAACCGCATCATGGTCCACCAGCAGCACCACTTGCCAGCCCCCCGTCGGCACCGGCGCGCTCACCATGTACACAACCTTGTTTTCCGTGTCCCCGTCCTTGTTCTTGTGTTCGTAATCAATGTGCCGGTGGTCGCTGGTTTCCCGGCGCTCATGCATCGCCATCACCGGCGCCTTAAACGGCTCGGGAATCGCGTTGATCGGCGTCGCCCGCGGGATCTGCGCCTGCGTCGACGCGATCACCCGCCCCATGTTGCTGATCAGCAGGATGTCCGTCTGCGCATCCTTCATGTCGTTGAGCTGGTTGTTCAAAAACCCAAGCTCACGGTCCACCCCCGCAATGCCCTTGAACTGATTGTCGATCACGATGGGAAACGTCTGCTCCACCATGAACACGCCTTCGTATTCATAGGGCTCCGTCACCAGGATCACTGGCTTGTTCTTGTCCGTCAGCGCCTCAAACAACTGCTTGCATTTCCGGTAATACATCCCCTCCCACGGGGCAGACTCCAGGTTCTTCTCCATGTTCTGAAGCGGTTCCACAAACAGCTTGTCCGAATCCGCCTTCACCCGGTCCCGATGGAAATAAGGCAGGAACCGCCCCTTCTCATCCGTATACAGCTTGTCGAAATAATTGTTGGGATTGGGCTTGTCCCCGATCATCTTCAGCGTGTTCACGTTCAGCGCCAGCGTCGCCCATGCCGCATCCTGCCCGTCGGCGTTGGGCTCATAGCCGAAATACGCCCCCGTAAACTCCGGAAATGCCTCCAGCACATTCTGCGCAAACGCAGCCGACTCCTCACGCTTGCCGAACAAACCGTTGCGCTGGCTCAGCGCCATCGCCTTGGCCACGCTCACCGCCTGGGTGTTGTCCCGGTCGATCTGCAGCGCGATCTTCTTGGCCTGCTCCGTCACGTCATGCTCGATATCCGCGGCCTTGTCGTCGTACATCAGCACCGAGATGTACCCCACCACCCCGGCCAGGATCAACGACACCGGCAAAACCGCGTAAGCGATCATCCGGAAGCGAAGGCTCTGGAAAAATCCGATCTTGAGTTTGGCCATCGTCTTGACGTCCCGATTTGCATATGAGAAACCGCCCGCCTCGCACACAGCAGGCCGACACAGCATACCTTCCAGCCCAAAATCCGGGTGGCGCAGCACACCCCCAGCCGGTGCTGCGTCTCGCACGCACCAACATCACTTCTACACTTCACCTCCTCACCAGGCCCCGCCCTGATCTCGCTCTCCCCAAACTCTATTTCCAACCCTCCCCCTTCACCCAACCTCCCCCCGCATCCCGCCCGCCGGGCTTTCACCCCAGGGTCGCTCCTCCGACACCCCCCACCCCCGCATCTCCCGCCCCAAAGCCCGGGCGGCCCCTTCCCGACCCCGCCTAATCCACCCCGATCCCCACAACCCAGCTCAACCTCTCAAAACTCCCAACTAATTCCAAATAATCTACTGTTTTATTCTATTTAATGGAATAAAACACGGCTTATCTTAAACTCTTGACGCAAGCACACGAGACACGCGACCTCGCGACCTCCCTACCATCCCCCTCGCGCCTGATCCATGTTCATCCGTGCCTCCTCAAAATCCGGCATGCACGCCACAGCTTTGGCAAAATCCGCATACGCCCCCCGCATATCCCCCCGCTTGGCCTTGAGCACCCCCCGGCTGTTGTACGCCGGCGCGTAATCCGGCCCCCGCTCGATGCTCAAATTCAGCAGCGCCTCCCCTTCCTGCGCCCGCCCTTCACGCAAATAGCTCTGCGCCAGGTAAAAACTCGGCTCCGGGTCCTCCGGGTTGTCGCGTATCAGCGCCTCGTACACCCCTCTGGCCCCGGCCTCATCACCCTTGATGCTCAACAGCGACGCCAGGTTCAGCCGTGCCATCGTCAGCTTCCCGTCCGACGTCTTGATTGCGCTTTCAAACGTCGCCTGCGCCTCATCCAGCCGGCCCAGCACCACCATCGCGCTCCCGTAGCCGCTGAGCGCATCCACATACCGCGGGTCGATCCGATACGCCTCCCGGTAATGCTTAGCGGCCTCCTCCGCTTTCCCATCCCGGATCAATTCATTGGCCAGTGAAAGCTCCCCATGCGCATTCTCTCCGGTAACCCGCAAAGTGTGCCGCCAAAGCGTCTGCGTATTCGCCCATCGGCCCACCTGCGCCACTGTCACCGGCAGCAGACACGCCGTCACCACCCCCACCGCCGCATATCCCACCCGCGCTGGCATCTTCACCCGTTTCATCACATCGGCCCCCAGCCACACCACCAGCACATACAGCCCCGGAAACGTCAGGTACGCGTACCGGTCCGCCATCGATTGCATGCCCACCTGAACCAGCCCGATCATCGGCACCATCACGCCCAAAAACCAAAGCCACCCCACCGCCAGGTATCGCTTGTCATAACGCCACGCACCCCAGCAAACCGCAGCCGTCATGCCCGTCAGCGCCAAACCGGACGCAACCACCAGCATCACCGGCCAAGCCGCCACAGCCGGATAAAGCACCGCCAGATCCGCCGGCCACGCCAGCTTCCCCAGGTAGCGCACGTACGCCACCACCGCATTGCCCAGCCGCGCGCCCATCCCGGTGTTTTGCGCCATGTGCATCGCCCCGGCCTGCTTCTGCACCAGGTACACCGTCACACACGCGCCCACCATTGCCGCCCAAAGCAGCCATTTCTCTTTGATCAATCCCGGCAGCGCCTTGATGTAAGCCCGCACGCCCCCGCCAGACCCCTCAAGCGTCCCCGCCCGGTTGATCGGCCAATAGTCCAGCAGCAACAGCAGCAGCGGCACCGTCACCGCCGTCGGCTTGCTCAGCACCGCCAGCCCATAGCAGCACACCACCACAATCATCCGCCGCGCGGTTTTTTCCTGCGTCCATCGCGCATACTCCAGCACCGTCCACAACATAAAGAAAAACGACAGCCCATCCTTCCGGCTCGCCGCCCACGCGACTGATTCCACATGAATCGGATGCACCGCAAAAAGCATCGCCACCGCCCAAGCCCTCAAACCCGCCCCCGTCAGCCGCGCAAGCATCACCCCCAAAAGTACGGCGTTAACCGCATGCAGCGCCACTCCCACCGCATGATGCCCCGCCGCATTCTTGGTCCCAAACAACGTCGCATCCAACAGGTGCGACAGCATCGTCACCGGGTGCCAGTTCCCCACTGTCACGCTCGTCAGCGCCCAGCGCACCGTCTCGGGCGTCAGCCCCTTTTGAACCTCAGGATTTCCGTAGATGTAAGGCAGGTCATCAAACGTCACAAACCCATTGCGCACCGCCATCCCATGCGCAATCACCGCCGCCAGCGCCACCAGACCCCACATCCACCCCGGCACGCCCCCCGCCATCGCTTGCGACCGCCCCCCCGTCAGGCCGGCCACCTCCGGTCTTTGATTCTCCACCTCCCGGGCCATCAATACCCTCGATCCCTTCGTATGCGCCCGTTTTAAAACCCCCGGCAATCATAACCCCACCCCTGCGCCACTCCGCGAAACGCCCCTT
>CAZIWA010000111.1:2736-9107 GCA_964542875.1 uncultured Phycisphaeraceae bacterium | reverse complement strand
TAAAACCCCCGGCAATCATAACCCCACCCCTGCGCCACTCCGCGAAACGCCCCTTCTTCAATACCTTCCCCCTCTAAACCCAATCCCGTAAACTTTCCTGATGACTTCCGGCCAACTCGCTTACAAACTCCGCTACGGCCTCCTGGCACTCTCGTTGCTGGTCTTCGCCGCTGCCGTCTACAAAATCGTCATTCCCTCTCCCCCTTCCGATAGCTGGAAATTCTGGCTTATCTTTTTCTCCGTAATCCAGGTTTCACCCAGAATGGATAAAACCGCAAACAACTGGAAGTGGTCATCCCGGCGGAGGCTCTCCGACGGGAAAACCCTGCTTCTCTCTTTGCACGCTTAAGATCGCGCCAGCCCCATCAGCCGCTGATGCACCCCGATCGCAGACTCCGGCCGCGAAGGGTCCGGCTTGCGCTGCGTGTACACCCCATCGGTCGACAGATCCCACGTCTGCCGCTGGTCCGCCAGCATGATGTCCAGCACCTCCCGCAGGCGCGCCCGCGCCGAAGGCTCGTGGATCGGCGTAATGCACTCCACCCGGTTGTTCAGGTTCCGGTACATCCAGTCCGCCGACCCGATGTAATACTCCGATGCCCCGCCGTTGTGGAAGTAATAAATCCGGCTGTGTTCCAGGAACCGCCCGATCGTGCTCGTCACGGTGATGTTCTCGCTCATGCCCGGCACCCCGGGCCGCAGGCAGCAGAACCCGCGCACGATCAATTGGATCTTCACGCCCGCCTGGCTCGCCTCATACAGCTTTCGGCAGATGCCTCGGTCTTCCAGCGAGTTCATCTTCGCCACGATCCTCGGCCGGTTGGGGTCCTTGGCGTCCGCCCCGCGCTGGCGCCACGCCGCCGCCGCGTTGATCTCCCGGTCGATCAACTCCACAAACCGGCGCTTCATGTTCACCGGCGCAATCAGAAGCTGCCTGAAGTCCCGCTTCTGGTTCCGGCCCGTCAGGAAGTGGAACAGTTCCACCAGGTCCTGCGTGATCTCCGGGTTGCACGTAAACAGCCCAAGGTCCGTATACACGTTGGCCGTGCGCGAGTTGTAGTTCCCCGTGCCGATGTGCGCGTAGCAGCGCATGCCGTCGGATTCATGCCGGACCACCAGCGACGTCTTGGTGTGCGTCTTAAGCCCCACCAGCCCGTACACCACGTGAATGCCGTACTTTTCCAGCACCTGAGCCAGTTGCATGTTCCGCTCTTCATCAAAGCGGGCCTTAAGCTCCACCAGCGCCACCACCTGCTTGCCCGAGTCCGCCGCCCGGATCAGTTCGGGAATAAACGGCGAGTCCGGGCTCGTCCGGTAAAGCGTCAGCTTGATCGCCAGCACCTTGGGGTCTTTCGCCGCCGCCTTGATGAACCCTTCCACGCTCGCCGAAAAGCTCTCGTACGGGTGGTGAACCAGGATGTCCCCCTGCCGGATCGAATGGAAAATGTCCCCATCGTCGTCCGTCAGCCGCGAAGGCACCACCGGCGTCCAGGGCTCATACTTCAGCTTCGGCAAGGGCAGGTCCTGCACCACCTTCAAGTCCGTGAAGTCCAGTTCCGAAGGCAATTGATAAACGTCCGTCGGGTCCAGCTCAAGCTGCTTGGCCAGGTACTGCGCCGTCCGGCTCGTCGCCGGCCCATCGGTCTCCAGGCGCACGCAAGCGGCGAACTTCCGCTGCCGCATCGCCGTCACCATCACCTCAAGCAGATCTTCTGATTCATCCTCTTCCGGGCTCGCGTCGGCGCTGCGCGTCACTTTAAACAGCCCCGTCTCCTCGATCTTCATCCCCTCAAAGAAGTCCGGCAGGTTGTGCCGCACGATGTTCGCCAGGTTCACATACCGGTAGATTCCCGGCGTCTGCGCCTTCCCGGCCTCCTGCACGCGCACCCACCTGGGCAATACCTTGGGCACCTTGATTCGGGCAAACTGCAGCGCGCCCGGCTGACCGGTGATCTCGCCCGCCGGGTGCTTCTCCGCCTCAGGCGAAAGTGGCACGCGCAGCAAAAGCGCCACCGACAGGCTCAAGTTCGAAATAAACGGAAACGGGTGGCTCGGGTCCACCGCCAGCGGTGTCACCACCGGAAAAATGTTCGCCCGAAAATACTGCCGGCAATAGTCCCGCTCGCTGTCGGTCAGCTCTTCCCAGCCCAGCAGGAAAATCCCTTCCCGCTTGAGCTCCGGCACGATCGTCTGCGTAAACACCTTCCCCTGCGCCTCAAGCTGCTCGCCCACCACCTTCCGGATGCCCGCCAGCACCTGCGTAGGCGTCATCCCGTCGGGCGTCAGCGTCTGCACCCCCGCATCCACCTCAGCCTTAAGCGCCCCCACGCGCTTCTGGAAGTATTCATCCAGGTTCGAATTGAAAATCGACAAAAACCCCACCCGCTCCAGCAGCGGCGTACGCGGGTCCAAAGCCTCGTTCAACACCCTTCGGTTGAACTCCAGCCAGCTCAAGTCCCGGTTGAAGAACTCAACCTGCTCACCGTCGCGCTTCACAGGCACGGTGTCGGACACGGGGCTGGAATCCTGACGGACAGGACGCTGTTTTTCAGTGCGACGTGGCATATGTGAACCAACCTACGGTTAAATCAAACGGCTGACAATCCAAAAGTTAAGCATTTGCTAAGCCCGCACGTCGCGGAGCAGGCCCAGCCAAACACGGACCACAAATCCTACACCACCCCACCCCACATAGCCACACCATCAACCTCGTGACGTAGGGTGGCGCCGAGTCCACGACGCCGCGCACAACACCCTCCGACACATGAACGCCAACCCAGTCCCACACCAAACCGATGCTGAACTCCTCATCCTCGGGGACACATCCCCTTTCTTCAGGGACCTGTCCCCCTTTCCGTTGAATCCTCGCTAAACCACACATCCCACATAAAATCTCCAAACTCTGGACACGGGACGCAAAACGCGGGCCCCCCCCTCTAAAATCCGCCGAACCTTCGCGATCTTCTTCGCGTACCCTTATCCTCTTGTCCTCTTGCAGTCCAATCACATTCTCCGCTCCCCCAAAGGGTCAACCATGCGCATTCTCAACTCTCTCGCCAAACGCCTGTCCGCCCTGAGCCTCCGCCCCGTCCTGGAAGCCCTCGAAGCGCGCCAGCTCCTTTCCGCGCCGGTTGTGCAGCCCTTGGGTGATCAATCCGTCTATGCGGCAAACGGCGCTCACCCCGCCGCCACGCCCGATTACCGCACCACGCAGTCCACATCCTTCACCATGGCCTGGGTCGAGAACAACAAGACCGTCATGGTCCAGGACAAGATCGACAGCCATTCTCAATGGTCCCAGCCCATTAACCTCAACGGCGTTGCCGCCTTTAACATCGATCACGTCAGCGTCACCGCCTTGCGTTTTAACCTCTACGCCGCCGTCTGGACCGTCGGCAGCGACACCATCCAGGGTCGGCTCTTCAACACCCAGGGCCCCGTAGGCGATATCTTTCAAGTCGCCCACGTGGAAAACGGATTCGACAAGAGCCCGGATATCCAGGTCACCCCGCAAAACGACTTCGTGGTCACCTGGGCGCAATCCACCCTTGTCAATGAAACCACCATCGACACCTCTGTCTATCTCAAACGCTTCAATCTTTCCGGGGTTCCCAGCACACCCGACATTCTCGTCGCTTCGCATTCGGGCCTGGTGGAGTTCTCCAGCCCGTCCATCGCCTTCAATGACAACGGCTATGTCATCGCCTATGCAACCGCGGATGGATTCGGCACTCACAGCGATATCCGGGCGCAGGCCTTCGACATGGAGAACCAGAAAATCGGCACCCCGCTGGAAATCGACATCGCTGTTGCCTCGATTACTCAGCCCCGATACACCTTCGGCTACGACTCCGGCTCCCACACCTACATCTTCGCCTGGGAGCAATTCAACACCGACACTTTTCTGACCGAAATCGTCGGCCGATATTTCGACGACAACCTCACCGCCGTCGCCGGCCCATTCCTTATCAGCAGCCCCGACACCAGCTACAACACCCAGCCATCGCTGGACATCATCGCGCCCGGCCATGCCATCGTCGTCTACCGCGCCCAGCACGCCGCCGGTGAACCCGATGCGCCAAACCGCGTCGTTCTCGGCGTGCAATACAACCTGGCGGATAAAACCGAAGAAGGCCGGCTTCAGATCAGCACCGAGCCCAACGGCATCTCCCCCATCGAGCCCGTTATCACCGCCGACGGCTCAGGCGGCTTCACCGTCCTCTGGACCGCCTACAACGACGAATCGCAGGCAACCACCTCCGTCATCGGCCGCACCTACGAAGCCATCACCCCCAAAATCCGCATCTCCGGCAATGGCTACACCATCACCCCCGGCCTGCTGGGCGCCTCCGAAAGTGACCACACCGACTTCGGCTGGATCACCACCGGCTCCGGCCCGATCACCCGCACCTTCACCATCACCAACCCCGGCAACGCCACCCTTGAGTTGGGTGAAATCACCCTGCCCGCCGGCTTCACCGTCACCGACGCGCCCACCCAGATCCTGCCCGGCGAATCCGCCACCCTCGCCATCACCTTCCAGGGCGACAAGACCGGCGCATTCTCCGGCCAGGTCATCATCCCCACCAACACCGGGGAAGACTTCACCTTCCCAATCGAAGCCGACGCCAAGATCGGCGTGTTCACGTTCACCCGCTCCACCGTCAAAGCCGACCGCACCCACATCGACCAGAACGGAAACTCCGTCATCTTCACCCTCACCGGCTCGGGCACCGGAACCGTGTTGTATGACCCGGAATCCCGCGAGATTATTTCCGTCTCCCTGGACCGCAGCACCAGCGCATCGGCCCTCACCATCGACGTCGTCAAAACCCTGGGACAGGGCACCGGCGTCACCAGCATTCAAAACATCAATATCAACAGCGACTTGAACACCTTCACCGCCGCCAAGGTCGACCTCCTCAACAACCTCATCGCGGAAAGCAACATCTCCGCCATTACGCTCCACGACATCACCGGCCCCGGCGATCGCCACATCGACATCCGCGGCGCGATCAACACCCGCACCGACTTCACCCTTGGCCATATCACGGACCTGAAACTGGAAACCAACGGCTACATCGGCCGCTTCACCGCCATTGATTGGAACGACTTCGACAGCACTCCCGACACCTTCGACACCGGCTCCATCGGCACCCTCATCATCGCCGGCGACTTCCAGACCAACCTCACCTCCTACGGCACCGGCCGCCAAGGCGGCCCCTCCATCACCACCGCCGTCATCGGCGGCACCGTCTCCAACAAATGGGTCATCTATGATCACACCGGCTCCGTCACCGTCGGCGCAGCCCAAATCTGGGACGTCCAATTCGAAGACGGCATCGATTCCCTGACCGTTAAAGGAACTGCCGATAGCCTCTATCTCCTGGCCGGCTACCTCGACGCCACCGACCCCAACGGTTTTGTCGGCGCCAAGATCGGCAAGCTCACCGTCGGCGGATGGATGGGCGGCGGCCTCAAGGCAAACAGCGTCACCAACTTCCTGGTCATCGGCCGTGCCGGTACCAACCTCGTACCCCCCGTCCCCGCCAACATTGTCGGCGGCTTGTTCATCATCGAAGGCTACGGCTCCACCGACGCCGCACCCGCTCTTGGCCTCCTGCAGATCGCTGGCCTCACTCAGGGTTCGACCTTTCTCTCAGGCGGCGTCCTGGGCACCATCAGCATCAAGAATGCAGCCCTCAGCCTGGGCGTCACCGGCTCCAGGATCGCCGCCTTCAACGTCGACGGCGCCGTCACAGGATCCACGCTCCAGATCAGCGGCTCCATCAACTCCATCCGGGTCGGCACATGGCTTGAGGGCAACATCTCCGGTCAGACGCTGGGCACGCTGAACGTCACCGGCATCGCCAAAACCGCACAAAACCCCGCCGTCCCCGGCGACATCGACGCCGCGCTCCGCCTCACCGGCAACCCTGAAAATACGCGCTTGAACACCCTGGGCACAGTGAACATCAAAGGCGAGCTCGCCGGCAGCTTCAACCGCTCCATCGACTGGGACGTCACCGGTTCCGTCGGCTCCGTCACCGTCGGCTCGTTCATGGCCATGGCCTTCACCATCCGCACCCGCCCGGACGTCGTCACCCGCCTGGCCTCCTTCAAAGCCGGCCACACCGACTACTGGGACATCACCGCCCCCGGCGTGGAAATCGGCTCCATCACCCTCGCCGACAGCTCCCGAGGCGAAATCTACGCCGCCAGGCTGACCACACTCAACGTCACTGGCGCCGCCGCCCAAGGCGGCGTCCCCGCCATCAATGGCGACTTCGACGGCATCATTCAGATCGGCAAAAACCAGCCCGCCAATACCAACCTCCTGGGCAACGTCACCATCTCCGGCAATGTCGATA
>CAZIWA010000111.1:0-2636 GCA_964542875.1 uncultured Phycisphaeraceae bacterium | reverse complement strand
CAGCCCGCCAATACCAACCTCCTGGGCAACGTCACCATCTCCGGCAATGTCGATAACACCACCATCACCAGCCCCGGCAACGTCGGCGCCATCCGCGTCAACACCTTCCTCAACAGCACGCTCTTTGTCGGCGTCGTCCCAACCTATCCCACCACCGGCATGCCGCTTGCCAAATCTGAGTTCACAAGCCTTACTGCCAAGCTGCAATCCTTCACCGTCATCGCGGCCAACACCCCGGCAGGCCAGGCCACTTTCCTCAACAGCCGCGTCGCAGCAGCGGTGCTCGCCAACGTGTCTCTCCAGCTCGTGGGCACCGAGGGCGACTTCCACACCGACACCGGCTTCAGCGCCGCCACCCGCATCGGCAACTACCGCCGCCTCTCCGACCTCAGCACCGGCCCGCGCTACATCACCGTGAGCAACCAGACCCAGCCCGATGTCTACGACGAATTCAACTCCTACATTCTCACCATCGTCGATGACGATCTCCCCGCCCAGTAACGCCATCAAACAACCACCGTGCCCGCCTCAGGGGGACAGGTCTCTCTTCTTTAAAGAGACCTGTCCTCTTTCGCGTCAGCCCAACCGCTCCCCCAATTCTCCTCACTTCACCCCTTTAGGCCCGCCGTCCTTGAGGTACTTCTTCTCGATCGCCTTCTCCAGGTCCACATCATTGATGTTTGCCAGCGTGCACAGCCATGCCAGCACATCCGCGAATTCCTCTTCCAGATTGTCCCGGTCGATCACTCCTTTTTGCCCATGCAGCGCCGTTGAAAGCTCTCCCACTTCCTCCACGAACCACATGAACGTCGCCGGCGTTCCCCGGGCCTTGTCCGTCACGTAGTACTTGCCCTTGATGTGCTCCTGAAACGCCTTGATCGACAGCTCTTTGCTCATAGGTCCTTGATCCTTAAAAAAACGACTCTCTCAGACATCCACCACCGCCGGCATCAGGCTCGACCACGCCTTGTACGCCGCGTTGCCGTTGCGCAGCGTGCGTACCGGATAGCAACCCGTTGCGTCGTAGAGCCTGATTCTGGCATGCGCCAGTTGATCGCCCATGTAAGAGTACACCGGCCATGTGGGGCTCTGCTCGCTGAGGGCCTGGGGCGTAGCCAGCACGGTGTTGTGTACACGGGCGTTTCGGCAGGGGTACACAATGCCCGCATCCCCGCCGGAGTTGCAGAACACCCAGAATGCATCCAGGTTCTGCCCAAGGTTCTGATACCCCGCCAGCCGTTCGGGGATGTTCGCTCCATCGGCTATTTTGCCTGCCGAGATGGCATGGAAGCACACCCGCGCGCCGGCCATCACGCCCGTCGTCCACACATCCTGGTAGCGCCCGTCGTGGCACACGCCCAGGGCGATCTCCACCCCCGCCACGCGTTGCAGGTTGTATTTGCGTCCATGCCACAGCCCGGCCTCGCATGAGTGCACCTTGGCCATGCCCGGCCCCAGAGATCCATCGGGCCGCACAAACCTGTGCGCATTCACCTTCACCTTTTCCAGTTGTGCGCCTTCCACATCCCGGCCATCAAGCCATTCCGGATACCCCACCAGCGTGTAGGGCGCGTTGTTGATGGCCTGCACCCCGGCTTGAAACCGCCTTAGCTCACGCTGGATCGCCTCTTCATCCGCCAGTTCCGGGCTGTCGGGCCGCAGCCCCGTGAGCGATGTCTCGGGCGTCAGCAGGATCTTCACTCCCGCCTGGGCCGCTTGGCGCACACCTTCCAGCAGCGCATCCACATTCTCCCGCGTCGTCGGTTTGATCGACTGCTGCCACACCCCCAGGTTCACATACTCCGGCCGAGGCCGCGCCGGCCCCTGAATCTCCACCGCCTTGATCACCACCCGCCCCGGCCCGTCAAACCCCAGCGTCAAAAGCGCTTCAGGCAAAAAGTCGATCGGCTCGCTCTGTGCCACCTGCACCCCGTCGGCAAGCACTGTGATCCGGCATCCTTCATACTCCAGCCCCGGCATCGCGCACGTCTCGCGCACCACTTCCAGCACCTTTACGCCCACCGGCGCTTTCCCCTTGAGCCTCGGCTGCGGCTTGTGGTACTCATGCGTGTTGAGTTCCATCAACCCCGTCTGAAAGTCCACCCAAAGCTCGATCAACTCAAACCCCGCCTGCAATCCAATCAAAAACCTCCCCTTGCGAGGCGAAGCCTGGTCAAACACCACGCGCGTCGTATCCCCCGGCATCGAGCATGAACGCACATAAACCAAGTGCCGGCCCGGCTCCTTGGCCGTCATCAGCGCCCCGCAAGGCCCCTGCTCAAACGTCCATGCCGGCCCCGGCAGCACTTCCCAACCTGCATCCAGCGTCCGCGACAGATCATGCGATAAAAAATACCGTGGCTGCATCAATCACCCCTCATAATAAATGCCCACGCCGATTATAGACCCCTGGGTAAAAGCGTTTGAGGCATTCGGGGGCTTCGATAAGTTCATGCCATCCAAGGTAAATGCCATTTTGCGGCATGATTCCCCTTTAGGTTCCTCATGGACGCCCGGCAACCCGTCACCCGGCAACCCGGGCGCGTGGGAAATCGCAAATGCTTTTACCCTGTGCTTTAACCCAGGGTAAAAGCATTTGGAGTATTTGTCGGCACATGCACCCGGGGTATCGGGTT
>CAZIWA010000110.1:0-18960 GCA_964542875.1 uncultured Phycisphaeraceae bacterium | reverse complement strand
CGACCCTACGAGGAGGGAGACCGCCTCTTTCTCAAACTCATGACATCTTCGCGGTAAAAAATCTGCCTCTCCCATATCGCTGAATAGTCCCTACCCGCCAAACACCGTCTCAAAAACTTGGGGAAGGGTCAGCCCTTTGGGAGAGGGCCGCCATCGCATGGCCTTCACCTCACCGATTGACCACTCAATTCTTCTCTGAAACACATCTAACATCTAACTTCATACATCTGACATCCTTCCTCACTCCTCACTTCCTCAACGTCATCCGCGCATCCGCCATCATCGCCGGCGTGCTCCCCACCCACCCATCCACCTGCCCGGGCTTGAGCACTTGCGCATGCCCGTCCACGTAGGCAAACGAGCTGGCCATCCCAAAGTGCCGCCACGTCGTCACCGCCACGCCAAAATCCGCATGCCCTCCATCTGCGGATACAAACGTGTCCGACGGCTTGGTCACGTCATCCAGCCGGTGGCCTTTGGGCTCGTCCAGATCATTATGAAACAGCACCGGCTTGCTGATCACCGGCTCCCAGGAGTACAGCGTGCTCCAGAAGTACCCCATGCCGTTAAGCACGTATTCCGTAAACACTTTTTCACCCGGCGAGTTGATCACCATCTGCCTCGGGTCCGCCCCCACCTGAATCTGCACCCGGCCCGTCCACCCTGTCCGGTACGTGCCGGTTTGAAACGCCTTGGTGGAGTCGTCGTAAGGGTCCATCTTCCCCAGCCCCTCAGGGCACTTCAGCGCCGACGAGGTGAGGCCCGTGTAATCCGTCCCCGCGTAGTTCACCGTCACCGGATAGGCGTTGAGCGTGCCCCCCGCCAGCAGCCTGGCGAACCCCGGATAAGAGCTGTTGGACACCTGGAAATGAAGCGGCGTCTTATCCCGATTCTCCAACGCATAAATCGTCGTTGCCAGCGCATGCTGCTTCACGTTCGCCAGGCATTGCGACTGCCTGGCCACCGCCCGGGCCGAGCCCAGGGTGGGCAAAAGCAGGGAGATCATCACACTTACGATCGTGATCACCACCAGCAGTTCAATAAGCGTAAACCCACGATAAATCAATGGACGTGCCGCCAAAGTCGCTCTCCTCCCCTGGCGTGTCCCCGTAAAAAACGGTTGGGAACCGGACCCGCCAGGTGAAATAGGGGAAGACTAAACAGAAAGCAGTCAACCGGATTGTGCAGACATTTGATCAAGACCCGCTGTCTTGATCAGGAACCGACCGCAGACTCGACTCTTGCCCCAGGCACCCGCGCGCCCGGCCGCAACTCGGACTCAAACACCGGCTCGATGTGCGTGACAAGGGAAAACGCCTCGCCCCGACGCTGGAGCGCGATCTTGTCCATCGCCACATCGATAAAACGCTGGCAATCAAAACCCAGCCGGATCAAAGGCAGGCTCTCGCCCACCGGACCCGGATAGTTGCAATGCGTAAGCACTTTCAGTTGCTCCGGCACGCGCACCGGCGAAGCCATCAACCCCGATAGCGCAGACTCCACCATGTTGTCGTCCGCAATGATCAGCCCGTCAGGCCGCTTCTCTTCCGGCAGTTCCATCAGCAGGCCCGTTGTGGTCACCACCGGGCCATGGCCCATGTTCTGCGCCACCGTGCAATTCCAATACCCCCGCTTCTCCAGCCCGTACGCATCCAGCGCTTTGGCGAAAAGCAGGTTGTTCACCGTCCCGTGCTCGGGGATAAGCGCCGCCACCTTCCGGCAGCCGGCCTCTTTAAGCCGCTTCACCCCTTGCATGTAAAACGATGCCATATCCACGTCCACAGCGGGAATGCCATGCCCCGTCTCACCCGCGATGATCACCCTCGGCACCCCCGGCGTGCGCACCGCAAGGCTGTCCCACAAATCCCATTGCGGGTGCACAAACACCACGCCCGCCAGACGGTAATTCGCCACGTCATCGCTCAGCCGCTGATGATCCTTCTCGTCATGGTGGAAGTAATGCGTGATTCCAATGCCTCGCTCCTTGGACGCCACCTGCGCCGCACGCTTAAGCGACCCATAAAACCGCGACCCGAAACTCGGGTCCGGAAACACCAGTCCGTACCTGAACAAATGAGGCGGGCGCGCGCTCACAAACGTCCCGCTCCCCGGCCGCGCGCTCACAAAACCGTCCTTGATCAGCGCGTCCAAAGCCTTCTGCACCGTCGGCATGCCCACGCCAAACTGCGTCTCGATCTCCTCCCGCTTGGGCAACTGACTCCCCGGCGCAAACAGCCCGCGCACAATGCTCTGGCGCAATTCATACTCCACACGGGCGTGGCTTCTTTTTATTTTCCCATGGACATTCATTTGTTATTTTCGTAAATTTACTTGAAACCGAAAAGATTGTACCGCGTCCAACCCACGACGCAAGCAAAATATTCGCAGGTTCCCCACCTTTTTCCGAGCCCCGCAATGCCCAACACCACGCATCTTGTAAACCGCCTCCGCCCAGGCCTTGCATCGCTCTTGATCCTCCTCTCCACCCATCTCTTCGCTGCCGACACCCTGGACCCCAAAGGCGTCAACCTCGTCTCCTGGCCCAACACCAGGCTCACCTCGAACTCCGGCGATCCCGCCCCACTCGCCCAGCGCACCACCACCCTGCCTTACATCTCCAACACCGCCCAGGGCGACCTCTGGGTTCAGCTTGATGTCGGCGATCAAAAAGCCACCTTTAACCGCGTCCGCCTCACCGGCCCCACGCCCCTTGGCGCGCGCATGCACTACGTCCCCACCGGCTGCGAAGTCTTCATCGCCGACAGCCCCGCAGACTTCGCCGCAGCCAAGCCCATCGCATCCGTCAAAGACCATACCTCCCCCATCATCGACCTCACCTTCCCCCCCACGCAAGGCCGCTACCTGCGCATAAAACTTCTGGGCAAGCCCAGCTTCCAGCTCGGCTCCCTGAGCGTCTTCGCCACCGACAAACGCCCTTTCCACGCTGACTACCCCATCAGTGAATCCACCTCCGCCGGCGCTTCCATCGCCCCCCTCACTGGCTGGTGGCACGGCTACGACGCCCGAGGCGGCCTCAATCTTCTCTCCAACCTCAAACCCGGCGACATGACCCTCATGGACGACCTCCCCGTCATGGTCCTCGCCCAGCACGAAGACGCCTCCGCTAAGATCACCCTCCCCCAGGCGTTCACGCTCAACAAAGCCATCCTCGGCGTCGATCCCGCACGCCCCCAGCACTTCCCCAAAGCCATCAAACTCGAAGCCTCCATCAACGACATCGACTACCACACCCTCATCGACCAGCCTCTCACCCTCACGCCCAATCACGAAGCCATTACCCTCACCTGGCCCACCGCCACACCCGGCTTAGCCGATGCGAGATACATCCGCATCACCATCCCCAAGGATGCCGCCCAGCCTTGGAAAGTCTTAAACCGCCTCCAGCTCTTTGGCACGCCCCAGCCCAGCCCCACACTCATCGCCGCGCCTCCAGCGGGTAAACAAATCGCCACCGTAAAAGTCCCGCAAGGCGCAGCCCTCAGCGCCGTCATCATCAACGACACCGGCCGCGTCATCCGCACCCTTCACCGGCTCGACCCCGTCTCTCCCTCCGACGCACGCCCGCTTTACTGGGACGAAAAAGACGACGCCGGCAACCCTGCTCCCCCCGGCGCCTACACCTGGCGCGCCGTCGCCTCCAGCCTCCAGGCCCAGCCCATGGAGCCCGTCGGCAACACCGGCAACCCCTCGCACGGCGATTCCGGCGCTTCCACCTGGGTCACCGGCATCTCCTTTGACCCCCAGGGCAACTGGTACCAGACCGGCTCCTGGGATGAATCCGGTAAAGCCATCCGCAAATACAACAAAGACGCCTCCGCAGGCTGGGTCTACAACTACAACGGCCTCTTCGGCATCGTCTATGACGGCCCCTTTCTCTACGCCCTCCAGGCCGACCTCGGCGGCGAAAACCGCGCCCAGCACCTCTTCCGCTTCAACTCCGCTGACGGCCAGATCAACCCCTGGCCCGGTTCCAAGCCCTACACCGGCGTCCCCATCAACACCCCAGCCCCCTTCCCCAAGCCGGACAAAGGTACGCGCAAGCTCACCCTCCATCAGGAGCGCCTCGTCTACGGCGTCACCGGCATCGCCCTCTCTGGCAACACCGTCTGGGTTTCCAACTACCGGGAAAACAAGCTCGTCGCCTTCGACAAGGCCTCCGGCCAGAAAACCTCTGAATTCCCTCTCGCTTCTCCCTTGGGCATCGCCGCCAGCCCCGACGGCAACCTCTGGGTCGCCACCGCTTCGGGCATCGGCCTCTACACCCCCGCCGGCAAGCTCCTCACCCTTCTCTCCAACGTCCACTCCCCTTACGCCATCGCCGTAGGCGGCCCGCAAAACCTGCTCTACGCCACCGACCACAAAACCGGCCAGGTCGTCTGCATCAACCCCGCCACCCAATCCACCGTCTGGCGTCGCGGCCGACTCCAGGTTCCCGGCCCCGTTTTCGATGACTCCTTCCGCTGGTCCAGCGCCTCCGCCATCGCTGTCGCCCCCGACGGTAAATACGCCGTTGCAGACCCTCACAACCAGCGCACCCAGCTCTTTAATCCCGACGGCACGCTCTTTAAATCCCTCAAGGCGGACTTCGCCCAGCCCGGCCCCTTCGCCGACAACAACCCGGACCCCACCATCCTTCTAAACGGCCGCTTTCAATACAAAGTCGACCTCAAAACCGGCCAATGGAAATTCACCCACAACTGGCACACCCTCGACGAAGCCTTCATGGACGGCGTCTCCATGCGCCGAAAACTAAGCAACGGCCGCGACTACCTCTTCTACTTCGACCCCTGGCTCTGCGGCCCCGTCGTCTACGCCATCTCCAAAGACGAAACCTCCCTGCGCCGCAGCGCCATTCTCGGTGCTTTCTGGACCGGCCCCGACAACAGCCTCGACCACCAATGGAAGCCCGCCCCCTACTCCTGGGCCGACACCAACGCTGACGGCCAGATTCAGGAATCCGAATGCAGGCGAGGCGTCATCACCCCCAGCCAGCTCAACTACTTCGCCTGGCGAAACTGGGTCGACCCCGCAGGCAACATCTGGATCTACAACCTCCAGTCCAGGCAGGTCGAAAAAATCCCCCTCCAGGGCTTTGACGCCAACGATAATCCGCTCTACGACTGGGCCGCCCGCGTCCCTGTGCTCAAGGAAAGCGCCCCGAACATCGGCCCCGGCTACGAAGGCCTGCTGCGCATCGATCCCAAATCCGGTGACATCCTGCTCGCCGGCAACCCCGCCTGGTCCACCCCCAACCGCAAGCCCTCCGGCATGTTCCACCAAGGCGGCTTCGCCATCGCTCGCTTCACCCAAACCGGCCAAAGCGTCAGTTCCTTCGCCACCCCCATGGAGGCCGCCTCCTTCACCTGTGACGGCCGCTTCGTCTACACCGCCCACAACCCAGACCCGCAGGTCACCGACGTCTACGACCCCTCAGGCCTCCTCGTCGCCCGCATCATCCCCGGCAAGGAATTTGGCTACACCCGCGCATGGATGGACACCGCGGCACCCCTGAGCGCCTTCCAGCTCCCCGGCACGCGTGAACACCACCTCTTCACTGAAGACGTCGTCTACTCCCGCCACCTCCACTGGAAGCTCATCGACGACCCCGCCCAAACCCTCTACCAGCAAGGCTCCCTGAAAGTGCCAAACCCCTGACTTGTGCGCCTCTTCTCCCCTCCCCCTTAAATTACAAATCATAAATTTCAAATTAAAAATCCCATGAAACACCTCCTCGCCCGCATCACCGCCCTCACCGCCCTCTCCACCAACTCCCTGTTCGCTGCGGACCTCATCCTCCCACAAAACCGCCAGGCCTATTTCACTGATGAACCCATCGAAATGGCCGTCATCGAAGCCGCCCCCGACAAGCCCTCACAGCTCATCATCAAGCCCGACGCCGCAGGCCCCAGCCCACTCACTCACACGCCTCCCGGAACAGGCCCCACGCGCTCTTTCACGCTTCCCAAAGGCTCGCTGGCACCCGGCGTCTACAGCCTCACGCTCGACGGCAAGTCCGCAGGCACGCTCACTATTTCCTCCGGTGTCATCACCAGCACCATGCCCGTCTCCCAAACCGGCAACCCCGCTACCGGCGGCGGAAACTTCCAGGTCTCCCACGCCTTTAACTTCGGCCTCTACGACGGCCCCGACAAACCCGCCCTCGTCACCCGCAGCCAGCGCTCCCCTGGCATGCAGGCCTTCGAAAACGCCGTCGCCCAAAACACCCCGGCCCTCGTCTACATGTACTGGACCGGCTTCGTCACCCACAAGCCTTTCGGCACCGAAAAAAGCTGGGCCGACAAGGACATGCAATCCCTCCTCTCTCAAATGAATCTCCACCTGGCCCAGCGCCTGCGCCGCTACTCCAAAGCCGTCATGGCCGTCGGCACGCTTGATGAACCCGGCCTCGCCTGGGGCAAAACCCCCGCGGGCGGCATGGCCTCCGGCTTCCCCAACCCCGATGAAAAACCCTGGTACCAGGCCCACGGCTTCAACTGGGTCGACAACCTCGATAATCTTCCCAAAACCCTCGCCGACCTCCCCGACAACGACTGGGTGCACTACGTCAAACTCCGCACTGACATCCTCCGCCTCACCAACCAGCAGGCCAAGGACGACATCAAATCCATCTGGCCCGCCGCAGTCTTTGCCACCGATCTCTACGCCGTCCACGCCGTCATGGACGGCTGCAACCCCGCCAGCCAGGAAATAAACGACATCCCCACCACCCACGTCTTCTTTGACTGGATGGGCGGCCCCCTGAGCGTCCCCGGCCAGCTTTATCTTGAAAAAGCCACCCGCCCCGCGGACAAAATCGCCCACGCCATGAACGGGCAGTTGGACGGCGTTCGCGGCCCTCAACGGCACCTCTACCACACCCTCATGAACGCCATGCTCCAGGCCGGCCTCGCCAGCAACTGGTGGCTCAACATGGCCCTGATGACCCAGGAAGACCTCGCCCTCGTCAACGGCCCCGCGGCCCGCCTGGGCCCGCTCTTTCAGGAGATGAGCCCGCGCGACCATGACGTCGCCGTGCTCTACAGCTTCCGCGAAATGGCCATGCGCCAGAAGGAAATGGCCAAAATCGAGTCAGCAAACACCACCGGCCAGCAGCCTTCCCTGCTGCTCCCCCTCCCCGATGAAAACCTCGCCGCCGGTACACCCGGCCAGGCCAAGATCAAAAGCAACGCCTACGAAGTAGGCGGCGTCTACGGCTTCCAACTCCTGGGCACCCACCAGGCCCTGCGCCGCGCCGGCTACCCCGCCCACTTCGTTCAGGACGATGCACTCGATCGCCTCCTTCCCAGCTACAACACCCTTGTCATTACCGGCCAGACCTTCGACCTGGACGCCAAAGCCAAATCCGCCATCGCTGCCTTCACCGCGCGAGGCGGCCGCATCGTCATCGACCAATCCACCACCATCCCCTTCCCCAACGCCATCACCCACACCGCCAAACTCAGCGCCCAGGACATGCGCCTCTTCCAATACAACGCCCAGCAAACCGCCGGCAAAGGCAAATCCAGCCTCGAAATCAGCAAGTATCAAACCAACCTCTTTGGCCCCTACGGCGACCTCCCTTTCCGTGAAGCCGCACCCCGCATCCTCGCCGCCATGGCCCAAACCAAGGCCCGCCGCGTACTCAATGCCACCACCAGCGAGCTCTCCGTCGAGCGCCACGTCGCCGGCGAAGGCCAGCTCATCATGGTGCTAAATGGTCACGAAGCCCTCCCCCCCATGGCCGAAGGCCAATACCCCAAGTACAACCCCGTCGCTTTCGAAACCACCTACACGCTCCCGGGCATTTCCGCGTCGAACACCGTCTACGCCATCCAGGGGCTCGACTGGTCCAGCGCTTCACGCCTGCAAAACCCGCAAGACCCCATCCAGGCCAAGTTCGAGCCTGGGGAAATGAAGCTTTACCTCGTGGCCCCCAAGCCAGTGGAAGGCATCACCACCGCCGTCCGTACCGACGGAAGTTCCATCACCGTCGAAGCCAGGCTGGTCGGCCCCAAAATGCCTTGGCCTCTCACCGTCACCGTGATC
Source organism: uncultured Phycisphaeraceae bacterium (assembly GCA_964542875.1). GTDB lineage: Bacteria > Planctomycetota > Phycisphaerae > Phycisphaerales > Phycisphaeraceae > CAZGOM01. Next base: position 10,893 of record CAZIWA010000110.1, on the reverse strand, counting down.
GCTCCAGATGGAGGCGAGCTCTATAAACTGCACCGCGCCGCCAACGCCTCGGGTGTGTATTCCGAATCCCTCCCCCTGGGCTCCAACGCACCTTCCGGCCAATACACAGTCAAGGTTCAAAGCCTCGTCGGTCCGCTGGATTCCACCGCCCAGGCGGTATTCACTCCCTCATCGGCAGCCGCTGCAGCCATCACCGACAGCGCCCGCGCCCTCGACGCTTCCGCCATCCGTGCCACGCTCACCAGCAAAGCCCCCATCGTCGTCGGCTACACCCCGGCGCAAAAAACCCTCGCCGAAAGCCTTGCCAATCAACTCACCCAGGCGGGCGTCAACGCCTCCGCCAAACCCATCGACGCCTCACTCTGGCAAAGGCGCTCGTACCCCATCGTCTTCAACCCTTTCATCAAAAACTACATGGCCACCCCGGGCTCAATCCCCCTCCCCACGGAGCACAAGCTCCAGCGTTCAATCATCCTCACCGTAAACAAAGACGGCACCACCTCCGCTACCGACGAGCAAGACAACCCCATCCCCGGCCCGTGGCGGACTCCCGGCACCGCAGTCATGATCCGCGGCGAACCCTTCTTCGACTGGCGCGACCGCGACATCGAAACCCTCTACGACCCCGGCGTGAAGTTCTTTGTCCTTAAGGACGGCTCTCTTTTGGTGCTCTCAGGCTTCTCCAAACAGGTTCCCTCCAACGCTGAATTCCGCGCCCGCTTCCGCAAACCCTGGACGGAAATGTCCCGCTACGTCGGCCAGTTTCAGTACCCGCCGGAGCTTCCCACCGCCTACCAGGCCGACACCCACCTCATCCTCCTTGGCACCGGCAAGGAAAGCCCGCTGCACGCCGCACTCATCGCCAGTGAACTTCTCACCCTCGGCGTCGACGACAAATTCCCCGGCCCCGGCCGGGCCATCATCCAGCACGCATGGTCCCCCTTCACTCTGGGCAAAAACGTCATCCTGATCGCCGGCAGCGACGCCCAAGGCCTCCAGGCCGGTGTCGATCTCCTCACCAAAACCGCCTCCGCGGGAGCCTCCAAATGACTTCCACCCTCCACACCCTGGGCAACTGCCAGTTTGAACTCCTCACCCATGACAACACCTTCCTGGGCCTTGGTCGAATCTGGATCAGCGGCATTCTCGTGCGCTCCGGCCGCCTGCCCATCTCCGTCACCTCGCAGACATTCTCCGACGGCTGGGAGCTTTCCCGGCTTGAGTCCCCGTCCATCACCCACACCCCGCATCGCCTGGCCATCGAGTGCCAAGCCATTTTCAAACCCGCGCTCACCCGCATCATGCGCGACCACAGCTTTGATCCCATCCACGACACCTCCGACTGGGACACCCCCGCCCAAAAGCTCGCAGGCCGCCTCACCCTCGTCATTCAGCCCGCGGCCGATGCCTTCAATCACATCCCCTGCACAGGCTTCTCCTACCACTGGCAATGGGCGTCTTACACCACCCCGCTTTTCTTCCTTCTGGAGCGCTCCAGCTTCGAGCTTTCCGGCGATATCACCGGCGGCACCGTCTACAACCAATCCGCCTGCTCAGACCCCGTCGTCACCTTCGCCCCAAACACAGCCTGGAGCACCCAGGGCCTCATCCACTGGATCGACGGGCTCCCCAACCCCGTCATGACGCACAATCTCCCTCGCTGGGCCAGCCACCAGGCGTTCGACTTCCAATTCAAAGGCGGCCACACCCTCCTTGGCGTATTCGACCGGGTCGATCTCATCCGCAGCGTCCTCACCCGCGACCCTCATCGCCCGGAACTCAAATGCTTCGATAAACACATCTTCGACCAAGCCACCCACTACGCCACCAGCCCTAAGAAAATCCTCCTCGCCTCCAACATCGACACACCCACCGCCCAGCAAAACCTCTGGACGTGGACCTTCGACGAAGTGCACCACCGCGCCCGAGCTGAATACGGCCTCAAGCAAGAACCCACCCTCCCGCGCCTGAGCCAGAACTATTGGCGGAATTTCACCATCGACACCTACCATCAGGACCTCCTCCCCGCCGCCATCAATCTCGGCTTCAAACAGGTCTTCATCGACAACATCAACAAAAGCGATCTCACAGACGACCCATCCTCCGTCACCCGCGGCAACATGTGCTGTGGCCACGCCTACGAAGTCTCCCCTGCCTTAGGCGGCCCGCAAGCCCTCAAAAAACTCACCGACCTCGCCAACACTCACGGCATCCAGATCGCCTCCTGGACCAACAACGACCAGTCCTACGCCAGCCCCCTCAACAAATCCGAATCCGACGACAAAAACTGGTTCGTCCGCATGGAATGCACCCGCCTCAAGTACGGCGGAGCCTACACCAATGTCTTCAACATCCTCGACTTCGCCAACCCCGCACCCCGCGACTACTGGACCGACGCTCTCATCCACACTCGAAACACCACCGGCCTCTCCTGCTACCTCTTCGACAGCTTCTACAACCTCGGCTTCATGCCCATCAACTACGCCCACGCCAAGCCCGTCACCATGTGGCGGCAACTCCTCGAAGCCTTCAAAAAGCTCCAGGATCACGACGTCCACTTCCTCATCGAAAGCTTTGGCCCCTTCGGCCAGCCCGCCCACGGCCACCCCGCCAGCTATTCCCTCCAGCATGCCTTCATCTGCTACCAGGTGGGTCCCGGCAACGGCTACACCACCGTCCCCGTCCCCAACGCCAAACTCATCCCCACCCCCGACGCGCCGCAAGCCATCTACTACCTGCTGGCCCACATGGCCTACACCGGCGATCAGCTTTTTAAAGACGGCCTTCGCATCGATCAAACCTGGACACCGGCTCACAAACAAGCCCTCGCCGACTATCACGCCGCACTGCCCCATCTCCACGCCCGCCACCTCCAGCCCGACGGCCTCGCCGTCGCCTGGGTTGATGAATCCGGCCACACCGGCACGCTCTTTAACTTCGCCCCGCGCACCCTCGCCCTGCCGGGCCAAGTCATCAGCCTCACGCAAAACCAACCGCTCGTCTGCGCCCGGCATTACCACTTAAAAGCCATGGAAACCATCCAATTCACCAGCGCCCGAAAGCTCACCGCGGATGATCTTGTCTTTGCGTCAGTGCCCTGCCTCACTCACCAAGCGTAAACCGGGAATATCCCCAGATGTTGTGGAACCATGCCAGCACCGGCGTATGCGAATAATAGATCGGCACCCCGGCGTTGATGTCCATGTTTTTGTCCACCCACCCCGCCAGCATCCACACCTGTGTCCCCGGCCCCACAGGCAGTTTCAATTGTGGAACCTCCGCCCACGGGATCGACACCTGCACGCAGTATCCCTCCCCGGTCAGCTTCGTATACACCCGCATGCTCTTGGCATCGCCCACCATAATCCGGTCGGCGCTCCACTGGTCGGGATATTTGGTGTTCAGCGTGTCATACACCACGCCATTGGGGCTGTAATTAAACTCCCAATACTCCGGCTTCTTGTAGTCGGCGAGAATAAAAAGCTCCACGCAATCCGAATCTGAGAGCAGCTCATCGCGCTTCGTGTAAGGGGAAATGATCTGCTTATCCGGCACCTTGTAAAGCACGTGCAGAGCCTCGGCATCCCACAGCATCTGGCACACCGCGCCGACGGGCGCAGTCTTGCTTTCACGAGCCGGATAGTTGATCGCGATTATTTGGGCCGATGCCCAAAGCGGCGCATCATCGATCACATTCCCGGTCACCACACGCCCGGCTTTTTGGATTGTGTACGCCTTGGCCTCGGGCCAGTCCTTGGCTTGCGAAAGCTGCTCGATCTGCCCCGAAATGTAATTCCTCGCCCATGCCAGTTGATCCCGCGTCGCCGGTGCCTCCCCCGCCAGCCGCGCCACATTCACCATGTTCTCAGGCGGGCGCGAATGGTTAAGCACCTCCCGCGCCGCAGGCAAGTCCGCAGTCTCCTTCGCCAGTTCACGCCAACGCTCCGCCATCGCTTTGTCAGGCCCCTCTGGCTTGGTCATGCCGGCCAGTTGCGCTTGCGGCGCGCATCCCCAGTTCAACGCCATCAGCGCCGCTGCACATAAAACACGTCGCATCATTTAAGCTCCAGGGTAAGCATTTGAAAGATTCGATAGCCTCCGCGCTCAGGGGGTCGGACGGTCAGATTATTGTGAGGCTTCGATAACGCCTGCGCCGACTGGGTTGGATGCCCTTGGGGTGTATCAATTCCCATTGCAATCCCTCACGGACACCCGATAACCCGTCACCCGACAACCCCGGACACGTGGGAAATCGGCAAATGCTTTTACCCTGATTTGAGCTCCTGTGCGTCCAGCCCTTTTTCTCTCAGATAGCGTACCAGCGCAGACGTGTGCCCATGCGTCACCAGCACGCGCGAAGCACCGGTGCCTTCAATCGCGCTCAGCAACCCCGGCCAGTCCGCATGGTCAGACAGCACAAACCCCCTGCCCCGCCCCGTCACCTGCTTTTCACGCCCTCCGGCAAGCTGCATCCACCCGGAAGCCACGCCCACAGACAGTTCTCCAAACCCCGCAATCCATGCCGAGTCCGCCGCCGCATTGGGGGTAATCAAAAGCCCCTTGCCGCGCGCGAGTGCCGCGGCCCCCTCACCCGTCACCACCTCCGGCAGCCGCACCCCTGAAAGCGCATAAGCCTTATTCATTTCGTAGATCGCCGGGTGCACCGCGATGGGTCCGATGGAGGCATCCACGCTCGCCAGCATCCGCTGCGCCTTCCCCAGCGAATACGCCAGGATCACCGATGTGAACCCATCCCTGGCGTTGCACCGCCACCAGTCATTAATCTCCCCAAACACCATCTCCGCAGGCCGCCACCGGTACACCGGCAGGCCGAATGTCGATTCCGTCACAAACGTATTGCACTTCACCGGCTCAAAGCCATCGGTCGTCGGGTCTGCCTGCAGCTTGTAATCGCCCGACACCACCGTCACGCGACCGCGTGCCTCCAGCCTCACCTGGCACGCCCCCAGCACATGCCCGGATGGATGCAGCGAAACCGTCACGCCGCCGATCATCCGCCGCTCGCCCCACGCCAGGCCCTCGATGCTCGCCTTGTCTCCCACGCGGGCACGCAACACATGCACACCGGCCAGACTGGTGAGATAATTCCCCGCCCCGGCCCGCGCATGGTCGCTGTGCGCATGCGTCACAATCGCCCGATCCACCTTGCGCATCGGATCAATATAAAACCCGCCTTCGGGGACATAGAGCCCCAGAGGGTCGAGTTGGATCAGGTCGTGGGGGGACATGAGAAAAAAGGATCCAGAGCCTAAAGTTTGATCAACCAGAGCCAAGAGTAAGAGGCCTGCGGCCTTTTCGGGTTTCGGGGTACGGGTTTCGGGTCGGATTCAAATAAGAAAGAGAGGCCGATGGCTTGTTCGGAATGCGAGTTTCGGATTTCGGATCAAAGAATCAGATGGATTCGTGGTTTCTTCTGCTTCATCCGATCTTTTCTTAACCCGAAACCCGTACCCCGAAACCCGAAAAGGCCGTAGGCCTCTCTTTCTTACTCGAACCGACTCAAAACCCGAACAGGCCGCAGGTCTTCCTCACCCCTTCGCCAGCTTCACCAGCAAGTCCAGCCCCTGCTGCAGCTTCGCATCGTTACAGGCGTAGCTGATGCGGAAATGCGTATCCTGCCCGCTGAACACCGAACCCGGGATCAGCAGCATGTTGTTCTCGATGGCTTTGGTCGCAAACTGCGTCGCGGTGAGGCCCAGCTTCTTGGGCACCTCGGGAAACGCGTAAAACGCGCCGCCCGGGGTGGTCAGGTTGTAATGGCCCTTAAGGGTGTTCACCACCATGTCCCGCTTCTTCTGGTAAGCCTTCACGTACGGCCCCATGTCCTGGTCCATGGCCAGCACGCCGGCCACCTGCACCATGGAGGGCGCACACACAAACGAGTACTGCTGCAGCTTGGTCATCTCTTCGATCACGCGCACCGGCCCTGCAGCGTAACCCAGTCGCCAGCCCGTCATGCCGTACGTCTTGGAGTGCCCGCGCATCACCAGTGTGTTCTTGGAATATTTCGCCGGGGAGGGACACTTGTACACGCCGGAACCCGCGCCGCGTTCGGTCTTCTCGTAGCAGAACTCATCGTAAATCTCGTCCGAAAGCAGCAAAAAGCCCTTGTCGTCGGCGAGTTGCGCGATGTCCTTGCACACCTTCTCGCTGGCCACCACGCCCGTCGGGTTCGACGGCGAGTTAAACAGCAGCATCTTGGTTTTCTTGGTCACGTAAGGGGCCACGCGCTCGGCGGTCACCTGAAAGTCAGGATACGTATCGACATACACCGCGGTTCCGCCCGCGAGCGTCACCAGGTGCTTGTACATCACAAAGTACGGGTCGGGGATGATCACTTCATCGCCCGGCTGCACGCAGGTCATCAGCGCCAGAAGCAGCCCGCCCGAAACGCCGGACGTCACCAGCGTGCCGAATTCCGCCGTCTTCCAGGCATCGAATTCATCCGTCAGCACCTTGCGCACCTTGGCGTTGAGCTCTTTGGTCCCCTGGGTCACGGTGTATCGGTTCTGCCCATTTTCAATCGCCGCGATCGCCGCCTTTTTCACGTCCGCCGGCACATCGAAATCCGGCTGGCCAATGGACAGGTTGATCGGGTCTTTCAGCGCCGCCGCCATGTCGAACACTTTCCGGATGCCCGAGGCGTCAATCTTGCGCAAACGGTCAGTGATCAGAATTTCTGGGTCAAACATGGAAAGCCTTTGCGGGTCGAGGGTCTAGGGTCTAGGGTCTGGAGTTTTTCGACGAAACCGGAACCGGCAAACCGGGGCAATGTTTTTAGCACGTTGCCCACCGCCCCACAACTCATCACGCCAAACGGGTGCATGACAGATTCTGCACCGGGAGCGCCGGCGTCCCGCCGGCTCCCGATCAACCCTCTTCACCGACATGAGTGAACTCTTCAGTCGCCAATCTCTCGAAATCTGCTTTCTCCGCTGAATCCGTCATGCTCCCCATGAAACAATCCGGATAGCACAGCACACCCAAAGCGGTGCGATGTCTTGCACGTGCCAACATCACATCCAATCACCCCACACAACCCACCCCGGCTCCCCCCTCTGCACCTCAAACCCCTCCCCCACAAACAAACAAGCAGACGCTCCTCGTTCAAGGAGCGTCTGCTCAAATACCATTCTCAAACAAAGTTTGAGTGAATTACTTCTTGGCTGCGGGCTTGGCTGCACCGGCTGCGGGCTTGGCCCCACCGGCTGCGGGCTTCCCTGCTGCTGCTGCATCCCCTTCAGCCGCTTCCTTCTTGGGCTTGGCGCCCGCGGAGATCTTGCGGTTGCCGACCTTGGGCAGGCCAACAGGGCTGCCGGTCGCGGGGTTGAACTTGCCGTTTTCCGTCAGTTTCGCAACGCGTTCCGCACGCGTCAGAACGTTCCGGTGGCGACCCATCGAAGAGCTGATTTTCAGGCTGCGGTCAAGACTCATGGAAATTACCTCAAAGGCGGATGTCGGCCGGGTATCGAGCCGAGACCTCTCGGCACTTTTGTGTTTTATCCGTCGTAACGCTGCGGCCAGACGTCGGACAGATTGGTCGGGCCCTTATTCCTTGTATTCCATTCGCGCCCAAGCAGCAGAATCTGCTGCTTGTACGCCTGGTATTCCTTGGAACGCAGGCCCTGCGCGTCAAAACCCCGAAGGGCTACGACGTGGTAAAGCGCCTTATTATGCACCACATTCGTCTGCGCTTCAAGCCCGCGTGCTTTCAAAAACGCCACCAGCCGGTCCGCCTCATCCTTGGGGTAGAACGCCATCACCAGGTAATTCAGCCCCGGCTTGCGCTTCTCGACCGCTCCAGACGCTGGTTTTTCCGAAGCATTCTCATCTTGCGCCGCCTCGGGAACCGCAGCCGGAGCTTGGCCTAAATCCCGTGTCACCTCAGGGTTATCCCCCTGCTGCGCCGCCATGTAAAGCGGCATCTTGGATTCCCTCAGCCGGGCAATCGTCTCCTGCCCCCCCTCTTTCTTGCCCCGATGCACGCCAATCAGGTATACACCCCCGACAACCATCGCCATCAACACCGCACCCAGCGCCAGAAACAGCACCGGCACCCGGACATTCACCACCCGGCTCAGCTTCGCAACAGGCGATTCCCGCTTGGCCACGGTGATGACCGGCGTCACCACGCGCTTTTCCGGCACCACATGCCGACGCCGGCTGGCGCCGCCTGAAACGCGCGCGCCGCCGCCATCGCCGGGGCTTCCCGACGCGCTGCTTTCAAATAAAGAAATTTGCTGTTGAGCGTCCTTGCTCACGGGCAGCGATCCTTAAAATTCAGCCCCATCCCCCCATCAGGCCGCCATGCCCGACAGGTTCAAGCGCCAAACACGCTCTATCATACGTTATCGCCCATCCCACTTCCCCGCCTTTAACAAACAATCACGTTTTTCTTCGTCTCACAGGGTAAAAGCATTTTGATGATGGCCCACGCGCCGGGGTGCATGTGCCGGCAAGGCCACCCAAATGCCTTGCCTCTGTTCTTTGTCTTCCCCGAGACCCCAGACCCGAGCCCCTTCTTCCTTCATCCACAAGCGATCGCGCTCGCCATCGCATGCGTCTTGATATGGCTCAGGCTTAGTCGCCACTCTTTCACCCCAAGTTCCTGCGCCACCGCCAGCGCCCGGTTGTACAGGCGCACCTCCGGCGCGCCCGAAGGCTGCCGGACCACCTCAATATCCGTCCACATGATCCCTTGGGAAATCCCCGTCCCCAGCGCCTTGCTCACCGCTTCCTTGGCGGCAAACCGCGCCGCCAGGTGCTGCGCCCGAACCGCGCTCGTCGCCGCGTATTGGGCCTCCACAGGCGTAAAGCAACGCGATACAAACCGGTCTCCATGCGCATCCAGGAGCTCCTTGATGCGCGAAACTTCCACCAGATCAATGCCGTGCCCTAGGATCGTCATCCCGCATAACTCCGCCAAATGTTTGAAGATCACCGCTTAAAAGGCTATACTACCTGACGTTACTCGCTAGGGGTGCCCCGCCATTTTTGGGGCTGAGAACATACCCTTGGAACCTGACCCGGCTCACACCGGCGGAGGAAAGCGACAGATGCCCATCTTGTCCAACCCAATCGATATCCTTCTCACCCACAACCACTGGGCCAATGTTTCGCTTTTGAATACCGCCCAAAACCTCACCTTCGACCAGTTCCACCAGCGCTTTGAAATCGGCCCCGGCTCCGTCCACGACACCCTCTCCCACGTCCTGGGCGCCATGGATCGCTGGACGCGTGCCCTCAGCGCGCAGGAAATGCTCCCCGGCCCCCGCTTTGAAGCCACCCTCCGTACCGCCGATGAACTCCTCATCCAGGCGCAGGCCCTGCACAACGGCTTGGTCGCCATCGCTCAGGCCCACCCCTTTGATCAGACCGTCACCGCCATCCGCAACGGCCAGCCGCTCACCTTCGTCCGCAGCGTCATCCTCACCCACCTCACCACCCACGGCGTTCACCACCGCGCACAGTGCGCCAACATGTTGCGCCAACTGGGCATCAAGCCCATTCCCCCCACCTCCGTGCTGGAGTGGTCCCTCACCGTAAACGCCTGATAACCGTTTTCTATTCACCAGGCCCTTAAGCGGCCGGGAAAGGTCCAGAATCCCATGATTAAGCCCAACGATCCCATCCTCCCTTACACGCTCCCCGAAGTCGGCTCCAACCCCGGCACCGGCAAGGCGACCACACCCGGCTCATTCGCCAACAAGCCCCAGCTCGCCGCCGGCATCCGCGGGCGCTACACCTTCTCCTCTCCTGACACCCCGCACATGCCCCTCCCGTCGGACAAAACCGCCTGGGACTTCCTCCCCGAAGGCTGGACCACCCAGGAGCTTCCCGGCTCCCCTGCTGAGATTCCCTTCGGCAAAACCGCGGGCCGGGTGGTCTTCACCCAGTGCGACGGCATCGCCCGGGAAGTCACCTTCCCCGCGGCTTTCGTCCCCTCCACCCAGTTGGAGTCCGCACGCCTGGGCGTCACCACACCCCAGATGGTCCGCGTCGCCGAGCGCGAAACCCACCTCACCCCCGCCCTTGTGCGTGATGAAGTCGGTGCAGGCCGAATGGTCATCCCCGCCAATAAAAACCACCTCAAGTACAACCTCGACCCCATGTGCATCGGCCGCGCCAGCAAGACCAAGGTCAACGCCAACATGGGCGCCTCCCCCGTCTCCTCCTCCACCGACGAGGAAGTCGTCAAGCTCAAATGGGCCGAAAAATGGGGCGCTGACACCGTCATGGACCTCTCCACCGGCGGCGACCTCGACGCCTGCCGTGCCGCCCTCACCAAACACTCCAACGTCCCCATCGGCACCGTCCCCATCTACAGCATGATCATCGGCCGCAAGATCGAAGACCTCGACGAAAAAATCGTCTTGGATACCCTCCGCCACCAGGCCGAACAGGGCGTCGACTACTTCACCATTCACGCCGGCGTGCTGCGCGAACACCTCAAGTACGTCCGCGACCGCCTCATCGGCCTTGTCTCCCGAGGCGGCTCCCTGCTTGCCAAGTGGATGCTCGTCCACAACAAGCAAAACATCATGTACACCCTCTGGGAAGACATCTGCGACGTCATGCGCGAGTACGACGTCACCTTCTCCATCGGTGACGGCTGCCGCCCCGGCGGCCTCGCCGACGCCACCGACCGCGTCCAGCTCGCCGAGCTCTGCGCCCTTGGTGAGCTCACCGAACGCGCCTGGCGCAAAGGCGTCCAGGTCATGATCGAAGGCCCCGGCCACGTCCCGCTCGACCAGATCGAGTTCAACATGAAGCTCCAGCGCAAGCTCTGCCACGGCGCTCCCTTCTACGTCCTTGGGCCGCTCGTCACCGACATCTTCCCCGGCTACGACCACATCACCTCCTGCATCGGCG
>CAZIWA010000109.1:0-19385 GCA_964542875.1 uncultured Phycisphaeraceae bacterium | reverse complement strand
CGAAGACGTCATCTACATGGCCAAAGGCGATATCCTCCGCCACCGCAACAACCCGAAATAACCTTTTACTCTATCCTCTTACCCTTCTTACAACGTCTCCACCCCGTTCTCCGTCTTCCTCACCCGAAGCGTTTCCCCCGTCGGCAGCCCGATATTCGCCTCGCGCCCGGGTTCGATCATCCCCACCGCAGGCTTAAACGCCACCCGGCCGTTTTCCCACGTCGCATTCCACAAGTGCGCTTCGTGCCACGCCGTGTCTTCGATCGTCCTTGTCCCCTGGTACACGCTTGATTTACTCTGCTTCACCAAGAAATACCGCTTAAACCCGTCCTGCCACGCCTTGATGTAGCTGGCGTCCCCCGTCTTGGCCCCCACCCGCAGCATGATGCGCGCCATGTAGTCCAGATGCATCTCTCCTGCCGGATGCTTCTCCCGCTTCTCCGGCTTGGTGTACCGGTAGAACGGCGGCTCATCATTATTCCCCCACGCAATCTCATATGGCCAATACTTCCCGTCCTTGTCCTCGATCTGCACCGTCAGCAGCCAATCCGCATACTTCTTGATCGCCGCTTCAATCGCCGGCTCTTCCGGCGCGTTATCCGCATACTCGCACACCGCGTGCGTAAGGATGCACCCCATCCACGGCTTGATGATCTGCGACAAATGCCCGTGCACGCCGTACGTGCCGCCTTGATCGCCGTAAGCCCCTTCAGGCCGCTGGCACTTGATCGCCCTGCGCACCGCGTCGCCCGCGCGCCGGAGGTACATCGATTCCCCCGTCACCAGGTACAGCCGGGTGAGCGAACGGATATACGCCGCATCGCGCCCAAACGACCGCCTGGGCCAGTTGGACCGGTCCATCGCATACGCCGCATCCGCCACGGACTGTGCCACGCGCAGCAGGTACGGGTCACCCGTCTCCAGGTACCCCGTCACCATCACGTTGATCCGTTGCAGCGGCATGGCGATCGAATTCTGCTTCATGCTCCCGATCCGGATCGTAAAGTCCGTATGGTCCACCCCCAGGTCCGCCATCGCGTACGCATGGTGCACCCCCGCCCGGTAATACGCCGGATTCCCCGTCTGGTACGCCAGCCGGAACGCGCAGTGCCCATACTCCCCGTCGACCATCCCCGAGTGCTGGTAAAACCGGCCGGAGACCTCGCCGTACTTGAATTCCTTGGCCAGGCGTTCCACGATCGGGTCGAAATTCCCGCTCGCGCTCAGCACGCCGTCAGGCCAGTACGACCCGGCCAGCCCGGCATGTCCCTCGGGCACCAGATACCTCGCCGTCACAATCGGCGCATCCGCGAAGGACAGATCAAACCCGAAGCTTCTGGCCACGCCCTTCCACATCTTGTGTTCGTCGGTCTGACAGTTCCAGTTCTCCGTGGTGTCCACCTCCGGCTTGCCCAGCAGGATCTCCACGCCCTTGTAAGGGTGAATCAACGTCACGCCGTATTCCGGCCCGATCTTCCCCGGGTGTTCGGCGCTGAAAAGATCGCTCGACCGTGTCATATCCAGTTGCGTCTTGCCCAGGCTGAAGCCCAGCTTGCTCCCGTCCAGCGGTGTGGACTGCGCCACCGGCGCTTCGCTCCGGATGCCGATCATCGGCACCAGCCCGCTTAAGTTTTCCCCTTGATCGAAAAACCGGTTGTTCACATGCCGCGCCGTCACCTGCACCAGCCCATTGGCATAAAGCACGGCATAAATCTCTGCCTGCACCCAGTTGTGCTTATGAAACCACGGCCCGTAGTTGTAGCGCACGGGATCGCACATGTTGTCGTCGTCGATATCAAACACGCCCAGATACCCCGACGCCCGGATCGCCTTGCACACCGGCCCGGACCACAGCTCTTCAACGGTCACAAATTCCCACCAGCGCAGGCCCGGCTTCTGGTCGAGCTTCAGCCCCATTCGCAGGCCGATCTCCCGGCCATCGTGCCGGAGCACCAGTTCATTGATCTCGTTCATCACCACGCCGGTCTTCTTCTCCGCCAGCGTCACCACTTCCCACGACGGACCTGTCCACCCCGGCTGCTCGCTGGACTTGGTCTTGCCCGAATCCCCCACCTCCGACTGCGAATACCCGCCTGGCGGCACCTTGGCCATCCGCTCCTGCGGTATCGGGCTGAGCCTCAGCACGTCCGGCAGATCGCTCTTGCCGATCCCCATCAAAAGCACTTGCTTCACATCCCCCGGCGCACCGTCCGCGCCCGGATACCACGCCACCGGCAGCGACTGGCAATCCGTCCCGTGAATCCCCGCCAGCGCGCTTGTCCCTTTGGGCACAGGCACGCTCACCAGCGCCACGCGCGCCCCGGTTCCAGCCGTAGGTTGAATCGCCTTAAGCCGTACCGGTGACATCCATGACTGAGACATCGCAGCACTCTTTCAGTTGTATATGAATCTAAACCCATCCAGCCGGGAGGCTGGCCCATGGCCGCACAATCAGACCACGCCGGAACTAAATGGTTCCAACATTCTCATTCTTCGTCAAACCACTCCCTCTTGTAGGGTGCGGCCGAGTCCTCGAGGCCCACCACGCCGCACCCCTGACCCATTGCCGCGTGACCCGCCAAAACCGCCCCACCATCAAACCGGTGCTCTGCTTCCGCATTCTTCTCCATCCTCTCCCCCTGTTCATACGCCGCTTTCCTGCTAAAATCCCCCGCTCTATAGGAAGCCAGATTACCCACTCGTTTCGAGTAGAAAGCCAGATCATGTACCAGCGTTCCCATTCCTGCGGCGCCCTCCGGGCATCACACGTCGGCCAATCCGTCCAGCTCGCCGGATGGGTCAACGGCTACCGCGACTTCGGCGGGCTCGTATTCATCGACCTGCGCGACCGTGAAGGCGTCACTCAGATCGTCTTCGACTCCGAACAAAAAGAAGCACACGAAATCGCCGCACGTCTTCGCAACGAAGACGTCATCACCATCGAAGGCATCGTCCGTGACCGCGGCGTCGACGGCAAAGGCAAGTCCCTCAACAACCCCAAGCTCGCCACCGGCGCCATCGAAATCAAAGGCACCAGGCTTGAGCTGCTCAACAAGGGCAACAACCCGCCCTTCACCCCTGACGACGCGGAAAAAGTCGGTGAGGAAACCCGCCTCAAGTACCGCTTCATCGACCTGCGCCGTCCCCGCATGCAGCACATCTTGAAAACCCGCCACCGGGTCTCCAAGATCATCCGCGACTACTTCGACCAAAACGGCTTCCTGGAAATCGAAACCCCCTTCCTCTGCAAATCCACCCCTGAAGGCGCGCGTGACTTCCTGGTCCCCAGCCGCCTCCAGCCCGGCTCCTGGTACGCCCTGCCCCAGAGCCCCCAGCTCTTTAAGCAGATCCTCATGGTCGCCGGCTACGAGCGCTACCTCCAGATCGTCCGTTGCTTCCGCGACGAAGACCCCCGCGCCGACCGCCAAGCCGAGTTCACCCAGGTCGACCTGGAAATGAGCTTCGTCGAGCAGGAAGACGTCATGAAGCTCGTCGAAGGCTGTATCGCCCGCATCTGGAAGGAAGTCCTCAACGTCGACGTCCCCGCCCAGATCCGCCGCATGACCTACGCCGACTGCATGGACAACTACGGCAGCGACCGCCCCGACCTGCGCTTTGGCATGCAGCTCCACAACATCTCCGACCTGGCTGAAAAGGTCGACTTCGGCGTCTTCAAGGGCGCTCTCTCCGCCGGCGGCATCATCAAGGTCATCGCCGTCCCCGGCGGCGGCGCCATGACCCGCAAGGAAACCGACGGCCTCGCCGAGTGGTCCAAGGGCTTTGGCGCAAAGGGCCTCGCCGTCACCAAGGTGACCGCCACCGGCCTCGATACCGGCATAGCCAAGTTCATCGCACCCATCGCCGCTGAAATCATCCAGCGCACCGGTGCCAAGGAAGGCGACCTCCTCTGCTTCGCCGCAGACTCCTCCAAGGTCGTCCACAAGGTCCTTGGCGAACTGCGCCTGAAGCTCGCCAAAGAACGCGGCATGATCAAGGACGGCGACTGGCAATGGCTCTGGGTCGTCGACTTCCCCGCAGTCGAATGGAACCCCGACGAAAAACGTTGGGACAGCCTCCACCACCCCTTCACCGCGCCCCTCAACGAAGACCTCGAAAAGCTCGCCTCCGGCGAACAGAAGCAGATCGAAACCGTTCGCTCCAAAGCCTACGACATCGTCTGCAACGGCTCGGAGCTCGGCGGCGGTTCCATCCGTATCCACCGCCCCGACGTCCAGCAACAGATCTTCAAGCTCCTGGGCATCTCCGAAGAAGACCAACGCGTCAAGTTCGGCTTCCTCCTCGACGCCCTCAAGTTCGGCGCCCCCCCGCACGGCGGCCTGGCGCTGGGCCTCGACCGCGTCGTCATGCACCTGGTCAACACCACCAACATCCGCGACGTCATCGCCTTCCCCAAAACCCAGAACGGCGCAGACCTCATGCTCGACGCGCCCGGCCCCGTCGATGACAAACAGCTCCGCGAACTCCACGTTCGCAACCAACTCCCCGTCAAGCCCACGGCCCCGGCCACCCCGCCGGCCCAAGCCTGATCACCCACAAAACACCCAATCACAAAGACAGACGCCCGCAAGGGCGTCTGTCTCTTTATTCATTCTGATTTTGACACGGGACACGCCTTCTCACGCCGGCAGCAGCTTCGCCAACCCCTCATGCGGCCGCGCGATCACATGCGCCGCCACCACCTTGCCCACCTTCTCCGCCGCAGCTTTGCCCGCCTCGATCGCGGCCTTCACCGCTGCCACATCGCCGCGGATCATGATCGTCACATGCGCCGCGCCGATCTTCTCTTTACCGATCAGCTCCACATTCGCGGCTTTAAGCATCGCGTCGGAGCCTTCGATCACTGCGGTCAGGCCTTGGGTTTCCAGCATTCCGATCGCTTGCATATTCGGTCCTTTAGGAGCTTTGTCCTTGTTAGCAATTTTCTTCGCCCCGCCGCCCGCTTCGGCCCACATCTTGTGCCTGGGGTCTTTGGGGTCCGGCAGCATGTGCAGGTATCCATCGGTGATCCCGCTGAACTCCTGCGCCGCGTGCACCATCGGCACTTTGGATGATTCCGAAAAGTTCAGCCGCAGCGCCGTCACGCAACGCGCCCCCAGCTTCCGCGCCACTTCCTCCGCCACTTGCACGGCAACGCGCAAATCCCCTGCGGTCCCGGTGAACTTCACCAGCGTGTCCTGCCCGGCGTTGCCCTCAGCGGCCACCAGCTCAACATCCGCGGCCTTGCAGATCTCATCGGCAATCACCAGCGCCGGGGCCAGCCCGAACACCTCAATGGTCGCCAGATTGATTGCCGTAACAGCCACGTCTGTGCCTCTTCTCTTGCCCCCTCTCCCCTTGGGAGAGGGCTGGGGTGAGGGCCGTCATCGCATGACATCACGCAACGACTGCCCATCTCCTTCTCACTTCAAGCTTCTTACTTCAAGCTCGCCAGCACCTTGGCGACGATCTCCTGCACCACTTTGGGGTCGATCCCGCCGCCGGGCTGTCCGTCCGCCACGATATCCGCGGCTGACACCACATTCGGGCACGAGCCCGAACCCGGCGCCACCAGGCCATGTTCCGCGATGAGGCAGCGCACCGAATGCGCGATCTTCTCAATGTTCACTCGGCTCGCCGCAGACTGGTGCTGACGTCCGCGACCGGTCTTGAATCCACGAACTGCCAGCGCCGTCCGGAACCCTTCGGGGAAGTCCGCACCCGTGAGCATCACTTCGATCAGGTTCAAAAGCTCGTACTGAATCCGGGTGGCCTCGGCGATATCGCCGGCCTTAAACAGGTGGTACAGCTTCATCACCAGTTCCGGCACGATACCGGAGGTCGCCACCGTGCCGCCGTCGCCGCCCATCAGCATCGACGCCAGCAGAATTTCTTCGCACCCGATCAGGAACGAGAATTCCGGGCGAAGCGGGCGCACCTTGTTGATCGTGTTCATGAACCGCGGCAGGTCGCGCTGCGAATCCTTGATGCCCACGATGTTGGGGTGCTGGCACAGCGATACGATCGTCGGAATCGAAATTTCATTGGCGAATTGCGGGATGTTGTACATCACCACCGGCAGCCGCGACCGGTCCGCCAGTTCCTGGAAGTATTCGCGCACCGAGTCCTGGCTCATCTTGAAGTAGTACGGCGCAATGATCGCGCCCGCGCGGCAGCCCAGATCGGCGTAATAGTTCATCGTGTCGACTGTCAGGTCGATGTGCGCTTCGTACGCCCCCGCCAGCACCGGCACTTCGCGCCCGGCCTTGCGGGTGCGTTCCATGGCGATCTCAATCACCCGCTTGCGTTCTTCATAGGTCAGCCGGACGAATTCACCCGTTGAGCCGTTGGGGTACAGCCCGGAAATTCCCTTTTCGATCAGGAAGTCAAACACCCGCCGGAGTTCGTTTTCGTTGATCGCTCCGCGTTCATCAAACGGAACCAGGTTCGGACAAAAGACGCCTTGGATTTTTGAGCTCACCGTCGTGCTCCGCTTTGTGTGCTTTAAGAAGTGAATTCCAGACGCAACAGGCTACCGATTCATGCGCCCGGGCTCAAGTCGCCAGGGCCTGAATTCAAACATGTGGAATGCCATTCCCTCTACAGCCAGACCCTCTACCTCCCGCCCACACGCCACTCTAAGAGAGTCAGCAACCCGGCGCTATGACCGCCAGGAGAACGCATCAGAGCCCGGAGCCCTGGTAAAAGCACAAAGCGAAAACTCTTACACTTGCCCGCGGCAACGCCAGCCCTCGGTAACAACCCAACTCCCTCCGCCTTGCTTTGTCCTTAAGCTTTACCAATTGACCCTATCGGTATGAGAACCGCCGACAAATACCTTCAACACACCGGCACAACGACTTCATGATTCTGATCCTCGTCTTGCAGCCGGACCTTTGAATAATCCCCTCCTGCTCTTTCCGCCACTCTCTCCATTGAGGAGCTTCGTCCAAAAACTCTGAGGCAGGCCTCTCCACAACACCCCCTCGCATCTACTTTTCCTCTCTACTCCTCATTCGCGTCTTCATGCCTGAGTGATAACTCTTTTCTCAGCAACCTCTTCTTAACCCGCTTTAACGCCAAATAAAAATAAAACAGAACGAGCAGGTGAGTGCTCGTTCTGTTCATTGTTTGATTTTGCCGATAATGAACCTGTCGGCTCAGTCTCGACTTCGATCGGGCGTTATTAACGCCTGATGATTAGGTAGGGGAGATGGGGCGATCGCTGCCGCTGGATGCGCCACCGGCTGCTGCGCCAGCGCCCGCACCTGCGCCACCGGCTGCTGCGCCAGCGCCCGCGCCTGCGCCACCAGCTGCACCGCCGCCGGAGCCGCCTGCTGCGCCGCCGCCAACTGCGCCGCCACCGCCGCCGCCACCACCGCCACCGCCGCCACCCAAGGTGCCGCCGCCGCCGCCGGTACCGGTGCCGGTGCCCTGCGCGGTCATCGTGGAGGTGTCGGTCGCGTCAGCAGCAGCCAGATCGGCCGCGCCATCGACGTTCGCCTTAGCAGCGTCAACCGCCGCTTCGCTCTTGATCGAGCTGTCAGCGGTCTTGCCGCTGAACACGTCGAACTTGCTCGAAAGTTGTTCGGTAGCCGAGGTGTTGGACACCGCAACTCCATTGCCCTGTGCATTTACAGCAACGTAGCCAGCAACCAAAAGTACTGCTGCCGCGCCAGAAACGCCCGCCTTGAACCAAAACGACTTAATCATGTGTGCCTCCTCAAAGGTGCCCAAACTGTGAATCTGAAAAATGCCATCCTAGGCAAAGTCCGGCAATAGAGTAAGGTCTACTGTTACACTGTCAAGCGATATTGGTAAAAAAATATTCGACTGAACACTATTAGAACTGCTTCTACTGCCCTTGGGAATGAACAATCTTCATCTATTTCCCCCGCTTTTTCAGCCCTTTCGTCTCCGCGCATCCTTCAAACCACACAAATATCGTCCGCCATCTTTTGCCATGCTTTAACATGGAATTATCAATCAAAAATCTTCTACATCAGCCACAACCATCATTTCAACGCCTGCCCCCAATCCGCATCCGTCACCCAAATCTCCCGCCATCGCCCTAAAATCCCCCATAAAACCAAGTCATACCCGCCTTTATGTCCCGGCCTCCTCACGCCAACCACCCCACTATTCGTGTTTTTCAAGCCACATCCGCCAGAGAAACACACCCAGCACAATCAAAATCATCAACACCACCCACACCACCGTCCACCCTTCCCACACCTCCGCACCTCGCGCACCCCGGGCAGACCCGGCCGCCTTTCCCAACACAAACGCACTCCAGGCAAAAGCCTGTGCCACCCCGATCCCCATCATTTGTAGAACACCCAACATCACGCACGTTCTCCCACGCCCAGGCAACCAGACACATGGAACCCATCAGCCTCGGCAAACCCCTCAAGTGCATCCGCTCAAGACATGACAAAATGACACCCTCTCCTGTTTTTCAACAGGCAGCCCCCAAAAAACCAAACCTTACTGAATCTCAATACCGCGGAACGGTCGGATCAATATCGATCGACCAAAGATCGATACCGCCGGCCATAGACTTGACGTTGTACCCCTGGCCCCGCAAAACATGCGCCATCTGCATCGAACGACGCCCGTGATGGCAATGAATAATGATCGGTTCGTCTGCAAACAGCTCCAAGTCACCCATCTTGCTGGGCAACTCATGCAGCGGCAGGAAAATCGTCTTCCCAATCTTCGCTGTCGCCCGTTCACCTTCAGTCCGGCAATCTAGCAGCACAAAATCTTCGTCCCGGTCCAGCATCGCCTTCACCTGCCTCGGCGTCACTTCCCAGGCAGGGTCAATCGTCATTCCCAATGGCAATCCGTCAGCATCCAGCCTCGGCAGCTTTCCCGAACCACTGCTGGAATTCGCATTTCCACTCTGCTGATTCATAACCAATCGCCCTGTATTGCAGTTCTGGACAAAACCATCATAACACCACTTTCTACAAATAAAACTTCATTTGTAGATTTTTGCATACTTTTTCAAAGAGTCGCCATCACTCGCTTGATCGCATTCACAGACTCCGTCAGCCGCAGGCTTCCGGGAATATTGTTCGTATAGTTTTCCACCAGCAGCGGAACATACCGTTTCGCATCATGCAACGCCCGGATCCAGTCCGGAATATACAAATCCGCTTCCGTCAACGGGCACATCACCCGCTCTGCGGTCCTGAAACCCATCGCATCGTAATTCCCCGCACGCTTCACGCCGCCGATATGCACATGGTCAATGTAGTCCTGCAGCACCGCCACGGCCAGGTTCGGCTGGTAATTCCCCTCGATATTGAAGTTCGCAATATCAAAGATCGTCCCGATTTCCTTCGTGCTGAAGTTCTTGCAGATATTCAAAGCCAGAGCCGGCGAAGTGGCGATCAGATGCGCATGCGTCTCGATCACCACTTTGATGCCAAACGGCTTGGCCAGGTTGATCGCCTTGGCGTACCCCGCCACCGTCTTATCCAGCCATTCCTGATAGTTAAACGCCCCCTGCGCGGGGTATCCCCGGCCGCCCGTGGGCGCAATGCGCGTACAGCCGGCATTCACGATCGCCGCACCTTCAAAAGCTTCTTTGAGCACCGCATCGTCGGCATCGGTGTTGATCGCCGGCACCGTCCCGCACACCGTCATGCCGCCGTCGTCCAATTGCTTTTTGATCTCCTTGCCCTCGCGCACAAGGCGCGCCGGGGTCAGGTCGAACTTGTAGTTCCCCCAGTTGTTGTATGGCTTGCCCACCTGCTCCGCCGGCACATGCCTGGGCCTCAGTGAAACATGCGTCACGCCCAGCGACTGGCTCAGCGCGATCTGCTCTTGCAGATCCAGCTCAGGCAGCATGACAGCGGTGTAGCCCAGGGGAAACTTATAAGGAAGGGTCGACATGAAACCTCGTATTTGATGTGATCCTTAAAGACATGCAAGCCCATCCCCCGTCGCCCGCTGGTCAGGCCGCAACCTCGACATGCGTGTACGAATCCAGATTGCACACACACACTTCCCCGTCATCTTTCTTGATCGTCAGCCGATCCAGCCACAGCCGGTCATCCTTGGCGTGCGCAAACCACGAACCCGTCTTTTTCTGCTCGTATTTCACCACCACACCCGTAATCCGGGTCGTCCACACCTCATCGCGCTGGGGAATCTGCTGCACCACCACCACACGCTGCCCCGGTGTGAACTGATCAATCGACTGGCTCATGGCTCTCTCGCTCTAAATGGCTTGGAAAACAATAACGATACCCATTCGTGTCCAAGCGTCAACGCACCCCACCCCATCCGCAACTGAGCACCACCCACCCATCCTCTTACTTATCGCTTTTACTTCTCAATTTTCGCTTGCTTCCCCCGTTCACGTCTTGGAGCCAAGCGCTCTATCTGAAAACTCTCTTCGTAGGGTGGCGCCGAGTCTTCGAGGCCCACCACAGCAAGCTGAATACCCATTGATTCTTCAAAATCCCAGGCAAGCCCCTTCTTCCTCACGGGTACACCTTATTCCTCATCTTCCTCGTCTCAATCGCATTTTCAGACAAAGCCTGAAGGTTGACTCTTCTTCCTACCCTCCCAATGCACAACCCACCCACGCCAGGAGCCCAGGCCAAAACCACAAAACTCAAACTTCACAGCTTCACGGGCGCCGCAGCCACGCCACGGTCCGCGCCAGGGTTATGCACCAGGCCATAAAGCCCAGCCAAAACCATCGGGCCCGCCAGCAGCACTGCGCCGGCCATGTCATCTGTCACACCCGGCCAGATCGTCACGCCGCACAGGCAGCACACCAGCGCCGCCAGCCCTCCGGCCAACGCGCCCCACGATGCCCGTCTGCTGGCAATCGCAAACGGCAGCACCACCAGCCCCGCCATCACCCCAAACGCAAGAACCGCCTCGATCGGCAATTCCTTGTTCGCAGCTTCGGCGAGAAACAACATTCCCGAATTCGCGATAGCGGATGAATTACTCATTCATTGGACATACAGCCGATCCAGCGAAAATCAAGAAATACGCCCAACAAAATCGTCAAATCTCCAAGGAATCCTTGAACAGTTCCAACCCCCTCTCCATCAGGAAGAGGGCTCCAGCGAGAGCGTTCTTTCTGTCGACTACTCAAATATCGCAAACAAAATCATTCACCCGCACCCTCTCTCATCGGCGCTCGGGCGTCCATCAAGCAGCGCCTTTTACTCAATCACCGTCAGCTTCACGCCGTCGGCTTCCTGAATCTCTTCCACGCTGCTGGCCACCATGTCCATGTCTTCATGCCCTTCGTGGCTTCCGCCGGAGCCCGGGTACCCAGGCTGCACGATCTCGATATTCGCCATCATCCCCAGATCCTCATGGATCAGGATGTGGCAGTGGAACACAGTCAGACCCACAAAATCCGTATACCGGATCCGGAATTTCACCGTCGAAGGCGTCCCGTCCTCATGCATCGGCGGCAATTCCACCACATCCCGCAGCGTGCCGTAGTCCACCGGCACGCCATCGATCTCAGTCACCTGAAACGCATTCACATGCATGTGAAACGGATGCCACTCCGTGGTCGAGTTGGTCAGCACCCATTCGTCCACCGAATTGAGCATCACCGTCACATCCACCCGGTTTTCATCGTAAGCCTTGCCGTTGAATGTGAACGACACGCCATCGGGCCCAAAGGCGATGCCGAAATTCTGGCTCACCGTCTGATTCGTGCCCAGATTTCTCAGGTCCTCGTAGTAGCTGTTGTGCGGGTGCAGTTGCGTCGGCAGCGGCACCGGCGTTCGCGGTGTGCCCTGCACCTTTAACGTCGCCAACGTGGCAGCCGGCCAATTATCAAAGCCCTGATTGATGCCTGCGGTTTTAAGCTCAAACGTCCCCTTCTCCGTACCCGTCACCAGGATGGCCACACGCTGCCCCGGCGCAAGCTGGATATGGTCCACCGTCATAATCTCGGTCATCGGGTTCCCGTCCAGCGCCACCACGCGCAGCGGCTGCCCGTCAAGCATCAAGTCGTACCAGCCTTCGTTCCCGATATTGCCGATGTGCCACACCTGCGTCTCGCCCGGCGCGATGCTCAGGATCGGGTTCACCTGGTTATTCACCATCAGCGTCTGCAGCGCCGCCGGCACGTTCCGGTCGATCTCTCCAATCGCATTCAGCGGCACGTTCCGGATGCTCATGTACTTCTGCTCCATCCCGGCCAGCTCAGGAATGGCCCCCTCATCCCGCTCCACGATCAGCAAGCCCGAAAGCCCCATCACCACCTGTTCATCCACCTGGTGATGCACGTGCGGGTGATACCAGAACAGCCCTTCCGGGTGGTCCGCGGGTATCTGGTACACGTACTCGCTGGTTGTACCCGGCAAAATGTTCGTGAACACATTGTCCGAGTTCCCCAGCGGCGAAACATGCAGCCCATGCACATGCAGATTCGTCGACGTATCCAATTCGTTGTGGATCGTCACCCGCAGCACGTCCCCCGGCTTCACCCGCAATGTCGGCCCGGGAAAGCCCCCGTTGTAGGTGTCCGCATTAAACGTGAACGGACTTCCGTTGATCGACACCTTCGTGTTCGCCACCGTCAGTTCCACATCCAGCTCGCCGTTGACGCTCTTAAGCACCTCCGTCTCTTTGTACGTAGGCGGCGTAAAGTCCGTCGTGTAGATCTGCAGCTCATATCCGTCCACCCCGGTCTCCAATCGTGGATCATCCGGCCGCGTCAAAGTCGAAACCATCACCGGCACCAGCACGACTTCCTCAGACCCGTAATACGCCTGCTCCGGCTTCAAATAGCTCAGCGAAGCAATGCTGTTGCCGGCAATCCCGTACGGCGTACCGGCGGTCGGGCTCACATCCTGAAGCTGCACCACACCCACTTTCCACGCCGCAATCACCGATGAAAAGAAAGACACGTCCAGCGTCCCCGGCGACCCATCCAGTGATGAATCCCACAGATGCACGCTCCCGATGCTGGCTTCCTTGTTTTCAAAATCCGCCACGCTCGTGGGCAGTTGGCCCGTCAGGAATGTCATGCCCGCGTACACCTGCGAGTATTGCATGCGCGAGGCCAGCACCTGCGTCACGCTCCCGCCGGCTTCGATGCGCGTGCTCTCCAGGTTTTTGGTGGAGTTGATGTACCCGATATCGTCCGCCGCGGAAATATCGCTCCCGATGATCCCATCCAGCGACCGAACCCTAAACAGGCTCTGCGCATCGATCATCACGCTCGCGTGGCCCTCTTCATCGCGCACGCCGGAAATCCGGTTCGCCAGGAAAGTCCTCACCGGCCCCAGCGCCCGGTACTCCAGGCTCTGCACCTCACCCAAAGTGGCATTCGTCGCGGCAATCCCCGGGTCCGTGCCGATCAGCACCAGAGGCTGCTCCAGCGATTCATCCAGCAGCGCCGTATCCCGATAAATGTCATCCACGCACAACTGCCCCAGCCCGCCCATCACCGTCAGGCTGCTCACCAGGTCGGATTGCGGCGCATTAAACACCTGCAGCGATCCGGCCACAAACACCGTCCTGAGTTTCGCCACCCCTTCAAAATCCTGCACCAGGAAGCTTGTCTGGCTCGTCGATCCCTTAATCGAAACGTCATACGCCACGATCGGCCCACCCTCGCCGTCCAGCACCGGAGTGATCGTCGCTTCCCCTGGCCCCACGATCCGGAATGAAACCATGTCGATCTCCACGCCCGGGTTCTGGTCCAGGTCGTAACGCCCGGTCAGCTCGGTGATCACCACGGGCACTCCGGTCATCGGGCTCGCCATCAAGGCCGTCGGCGAAACGATCACATCCGCAGCCGGCCCGCTGGACATCATTTGTCTTTGTTCGAGGGCTTCCACCAGAGCCTGCTTGCTCTGCGGCGAGCGCCATCCCCCCACCACGCCACGCGCAAATCCACGCGCAAAGCCCCACGCAGCGTGCCTCGCCAGTCGACTCGTTTCGAACAAATTTCGAATCGCCATTGTGTACCTCATGATGTCGCGTTGGGAGCCCATCTTAACGATACGAAAAACCGCCGACCACGCAATTATGAAAATCCTTACCCCTCCACTCCCAATCCAGCGCATTCCCTTGTGCTGCGCCATGCTCTCCCGCCCGCCAACGTCTCAATTCGTGCCTCATAACTCCCCACTCCTCTCCATCCCCAGCCTCTCCCACTGCTCCGCCGGCGCATCCAGTTCCCGCATCAGCCCCGCCGCCGCGGCCAGCAGCCGCGCCTCCACCCCCGCATCCCGAATCGCAGCCGCCTGTCCCGGGTCGCTCTCCAGGTCATACAGCAAACTCGGCCCATGCTTGGTCTGGATGAACTCTTTCGCAGGCACCCGCATCACCTGGCATCCCTTGGTGAACGCAAACGGCCCCGCCAGGCTCAGTTTCCCGCCGTCAAACTCCCTGGGCAGAAACATCTCCCGCATCCGCGTCGGCATCAGGGTGTATTCGTTCAGCGGTTGATTCTCCGGTAGCGCCGGGCTCCGTTGATACATGTACCGGCCGTCGGTCACGTTCAATTGCCCGCCGAAATGCCCGTAAATCGCCACATCCCGCACCGGCGTGTCGTCCTTCATCACCCCGCCAAGCGGCTTGCCGAACATGTCCTTTGTCGCCCTGGCCCCGAAAAACTCCAGCAGCGTCGGCCCCAGGTCGATCGACGGCTGCACCAGCGCCTTGCGCCGTGTTCCCGCGCCCGCAGGGTGCCTCGGGTCGTGCATGAAAAACGGCGTATGCGCCACCTCTTCAAAATACGGGCACCACACCTTCGCAAACCGTTCATGTTCACCCAGCAGAAACCCGTGGTCCGTCCAGACCACCAGCATCGTGTCCTTCCACAGGTCCAGCGCGTCCATCGCGTCCAGCACCTGCCCCAGCTTCGCATCGCACATCGAAAGCAGCGACGCATACTCGTGCCTCAAATGCTCCACCACCCCCTCGGGCGCATCCGTCGACTTCCCATAAGGCGGCCAATCCGCCTCCGGCCCCCGATACCCCTCGTAATGCTTTCTGTAAAACTCCTTGTACTTGGGATGCGAGTAAAACGGCTCATGCGGGTCAAACGTCTCCAGATGCAGCAGCCAGTTGTCCGCGCCCGCATTGCGCCGCATGAACTCCACCCCCGCATCGATCGTCCTGCTCTGTGGAAATGCCCCCTCCTCTTGCACATGCGCGCGATTGATCCAATCCTGCCGCTTCATCCCCTTGTGAAACGCCCCCACCTCCATCGGCCACCGATGCGCAGGCGGCACCGGGTCCGCCACCTGCCCGATCCACGGATCCCCCTCCTGACCCCGAAAAAACTCCCACGTGTTGAACTGCGTGTGATACGTCGCCCCGCCCGTCTCAAAGTAGTGGTAGTGATCCGTGCACATGTGCGAGTAAACCCCGGACCCGCGCAGAATCCTGGGCACCGAATCATCAAACGGCTCCATCGGCCCCCACGCCCTGTGCAGGAAGTTCGGCCGCCCCGTCAGATAGTCCCGCCTGGCCGGCATGCACGGCATCGAACACACATACGACCGGTCAAACGTCACGCACCGTTTGGCCAGCCTTGCGAAGTTCGGCGTATGCGTCCAGTCGCATCCATAAGGCGAAAGCATCAACCGATTCAAGGAATCAAACATCAGCACCACTGCACGCATGTTGACCTCTTTTCTTGCCGGGATTGCTAATGGTTGTACCACGCTCACCCACGCGCAAGACGATTTCCTCCAGCCCCCTCTCCCTTTGGGAGAGGGTTGGGGTGAGGACCGCCAACCAATGCCCTCAACGCGACGGCTCACCATTCTGGTCCCGTCGTCTCCGGGAAAAAAAGAATGCTCTTGCACACGCCCACATCCACGCCAAAAAAACCGTAACACCCCACCTCCCTCTGCCTTTTACCTTGTCCCTTGCACCTTTTACCTTTCTTCAACCCTTCCACCCGCTGGACGCCACGCCCCCAACTCACGACAATTTCCCCCTTGTATCCTCAAATCGCCCTTCTTCAGGAATCCTCCATGACCTCTAAATCAATCGAATCACTGGACAAAAACTTCATCCCCGCCCAGGTTGAAGGCGAAGTCGCCTGGTACAACGCCACCGACATCGGCCTCGAAGGCAAGCCCTTCGCCGACACCGAATCGCCTTACGACCGTCTCCCCGCCCGCGCAAAAGGCGTCGTCACCGATGCCGTCTGGTCCCTCAGCCGCCACTCCGCGGGCATCGCCGTTCGCTTCGTGACCGACTCCCCCAACATCTCCGTCAAATGGAGCGTCACCAGCGAAGGCCTCGCCATGCCCCACATGCCCGCCACCGGCGTCTCCGGGCTGGACCTCTACGGCTTCGACAGCGGCAAGTGGTACTTCCTGGGCGCAGCCCGCCCCACCGCCAAGGACAACGAACAATACATCGCCACCAATCTCCTCCCCGGTCTGCGTGAATACCTGCTTTACCTCCCCCTCTACAACGGCACATCTGCCCTGAAGATCGGCATCAAGCCCGGCACCCAGCTCCTGCCCGCCACCCCCGCCAACAACACCGGCCCCGGCAAAAAACCCCTCCTCTTCTACGGCACCTCCATCGTCCAAGGCGGATGCGCCTCCCGCACCGGCATGGCCTACCCCGCCATCATCGCCCGCGACCTGGGCTACTCCCACATCAATCTCGGCTTCTCCGGCAACGGCCCCATGCACCTTGAAATGACCGACTTCATCGCCGAAGTCGACGCCTCCATGTACATCATCGACAGCCTCCCCAACATGCAAACCGCGCACGTCCTGGAGCGCGCCGTTCCCTTCGTCGAAAAAATCCGCGCCAAGCGCCCCACCACCCCCATCCTTATCGTCGAAAACATCGTCTACCAGGCCCACACCCTGCGCGACATCTCCAGCCGCGGCCACGTCGGCAAAAACGCCGAGCTCCGCAAACAGTTCGGCCTCCTGGTCAACAAGGGCATCCCTAACCTTCACTACCTCTCCGGCACCGACCTCCTGGGTCACGACACCCTCGGTACCGTCGACGGCACCCACCCCACCGACCTGGGCTTCTTCCGCATGGCCCAGTCCATCGGCGCCGCCATCAAGGAAGCCTTCCTCACTCCTCAGTAAGCCTCAAACCCGCAAAGCCAGCTCCTATCCCCCTCTCCCTCCCGGGAGAGGGGGTAGGGGTGAGGGCCGCCTGCGGCTCAATGAAGCTCTTACCTCCTCCTCCGGAGTGCTGAAGGCACAGCCCTATCACAGCCAGGGTCGCAGCGCTTCTGAGCGCGTAGGCCCTGGTAAACATGTGAAAAGGATGCACGCGCCTGCGTCCATGCCAATCAGCATGTAACGAATCGACTCCCCAATCTCTCTCTTCACCCGCACGCCTCCACAACCCGCTCCACCCCCAGCCAATCCATCGCGCACACCGCTTCCGGTGCCACCACCTTCGCGCCGATCGGTCCCCACACCCGCGCATCTGTCGGGCCAAACAGCGCCACCGTGCGCACCCCCAGCAGCGCCGCCAGATGAGATGGCCCCGAATCATTCCCCACCCACACCCGCGCCCCCAGGCATGCGTCCACCAATCCGTCCAGGCTCTGGATCACCCGCCCATCAAATTCCTCCATCACCCCGGCCAGCCTGGCGTCCATCTCCAGGTCATCCGGGCTCACCACCCATCGCACCCTACTTCCCTTTTGCATCAATCGGCGCGACAACTCGCAAAACCGCTCCACCGGCCACCGCTTGGCCTTCCCGCCCGACCCTGGATGCACCACCACGCCCGCCCCGGACTTCCATACGGGCACAAGCCTGTCTGCCCGCCCAAGCCACCCAGGCGCTTGCTGGACCAATTGCCCGGCCTGCCACGCCGTCACATGCCCGGCATGCCCCGCAGGCGGCCGGCTCTTCACATACGCCACAGGCTTGCCGGCAAACACCCTGGCCGCGTTTTCCGCCCACGCATCCTGCCCTGTCGACACAAAACTCACCACCACCCCATCGACCCTGCCGACAACATCCACAACCTCTTTGCTTAAAACGGGTTGCGACCCAAAAAGCGCTCCAAACCCCGCCGCATCCCCATCCACCCCGATCACCCCCCACCCCCCAAACCGCCTCAGCATCGCCGCCCGCTCCCGAGTGGTCACAAACGTCACATCGCCCGCCAGTTGCTTCGTCAATTGCAACGCCAAAACAAAGTCGCCCAGGGCGCCGTGGTGAATCATCAAATGTTGACCGGTTTTCGACATTAGACCTCAATTTTATTACGATCTATGAAATGATGGGTCAGACCTGCGCCGACCCGTCCCAAAACCCTCGCCGGGCCTGCGCCCAACGACGGCACAACCACGGAGCTTCTTAGAAAATGCCACTCTTTCTTGGTCTGGACCTGGGCGGAACGAACATCAAAGTCGGCCTCGTGGATCACACCGCGAAACTCATCGCCCAATCCTCCATCATCACACCCGCTGAAAAAGGCCCCGACGGCGTTCTCGCCGCCATGGCCCAGGCCGCACGCGATGTTGTCGCCAAAGCCGGCCACACCATGAACGATGTCGTCGCCATCGGCGTGGGCTCCCCTGGCCCGCTGGACCTGCGCAACGGCATCGTCCGCCAGGCCCCCAACCTCCCCCATTGGGTCAACGTCCCCGTCGAAGCCAAGATGCATCTGCTCACCGGCCGCCCCTGCGTCCTCGAAAACGACGCAAACGCCGCAGCCTTTGGCGAATACTGGGCCGGCGCAGGTAAAAACACCAACATCCGTCACTTTGTCGCCTTCACCCTCGGCACCGGCGTCGGCTCCGGCATCGTCGTCGACGGCAAAATCGTTCACGGCGCCACCGGTCAGGCTGGCGAAGGCGGGCACGTCATCATCTTCCCCAACGGCCGCCTCTGCGGCTGCGGCCAACGCGGCTGCGTCGAGGCCTACGCCTCCGCAAACTCCACCGCCAAGCGCGCCGTCGAAGCCATCGAAAAAGGCGGGCAATCCTCCCTCGCCACCGCCTTCAAAGGCCGCCTCAACCAGATCACCTCCAAAGACATCTTCGACGCCGCCAAACTCGCCGACCCCCTGGCCACCCAGATCGTCGATGAAACCGCAGAAGTCCTCGCACTCACCTGCATCAACTTCAGCCGCATCCTCGAACCTCAGATGATCGTCTTCTCAGGCGGCATGATCTACGCTGGCGACTTCCTCTTCGACAAAATCCGCCACTACTACCAGAAACACACCTGGGTCGTCCCCGGCGATCCCCCCAAAATCCTCCCCGCCGTCCTCGGCAACGACGCCGGTGCCATCGGCGCCGCTGGCGTCGCCTGGGCCAGGCACGCAAGCTAAAATCGGGTTCGGGGATCGAGTAGGAACTGAGAAAGAGCGGAATTTAAGAAAGCAGGACGCCCGTAAGGGCGTCCTGTGCATTTTTGACCCGAAAC